>NZ_QTMM01000014.1:418-235901 GCF_003635445.1 Parabacteroides sp. AF17-3
TAGCGGCCCTCTTTCTGTCATGGCGGGCTTGACCCGCCACCTCATCATACTGGTTGATTCTTAGTCAAGTATGAGGTCCCGGGTCAAGCCCGGGATGACAGAGCTGACGCTCCGATATAAAAAAGATAGGTTCATATCTGACAAAAGTTGAACTCTATAATAACCCAATTATTCAACCTCTAAAACCTCAGTTTCCTCTTTGGGTTTGAAAAGGTCTTTGATAAACAGATAACCGATTCCACCGAATATGGCAAGGAATACAAACCCAATCAGGATCAGCAGCTTCTTGGGAGAAGCTGCTTTTAAGGGAACCGTGGCGGGCTGTATTATTGTATACACCGGTGTCTGTTCCTGTACCCGGAGTTTATCCTGTTCCAACTTCTGGGCCAATGTATTGTAAACATTGAAGGTTAATGTCATTTCATTCTTTAAACGTTCCTGTTCCGTACGGTAGCTGGCTGAGATGATATTCTTGTTGGCATCCTCAAAAGCCGCATAAGCACGTTGTGCTTTGTAGTAGGATTCCCTGGCTTCACTAAATACTTTCTCTGTGAATTCAAGATCTTGTTTCACTTTCTGGGTACGGTAATTTGTGATGTATCCCTGAAGTTTTTCTAAAACAATTTGAGTAATATTCGCCGAGATCAACGGGTCCTGCATCTGAACGGAGACAGTGATCACCAATGTCTTTTTATCTACAGAGGCAGAAATGCGCTCCTGCAAATCCTCTATCACATCAGACTGCTCTTTTGTTAGATGAAAAGAGGATAATTCCGTACTGTTCTTTTCCTCTTCCTTTGAGAATAAATCTTTCACTACACCCAACAGTTTGAACGGAGCCTGCATTACATAACTCCACCACGCACTTTTCTGATCCTCATTCATATATTCGTACAATGTCGATGAGTAATCTCCTTTTTCACTCTCAACCTGTACCGGAAACAACTCCAACAGAAAAGGAATACTCTGCACCACATCCGGATACAAATCCGGAGAAATAGCATCCGCTCCCGAAGAGCTGTTCAGGTTAATCCCTGCCATGGCGGCCAATCCACCCAGATTCCCCATCTTTTTGGATGGATCAGACGTTTCGGGTGCCAACTTTACCGTTGTACTATATTCTTTTGGTATGCTAAAAGCGACCACCAATCCTACAACTATCGCGATTCCGCAGCATTTGAACAGGAACTTACGTTCCCCCCATAGCCGTTTAACCAACTCTACCAGGTCTATCTCCTGCACATTGTCTGTCTCAGGGGTATTCATTTGATTCATATCCACTTTGTTAATTGAAAATTAAAGATTGAAAATTGAAAATTATTTCAGCGTGTTGATGATAGAGGTGACCATGGCTGCCATCGAAGTGGTTGAACTGGCTATACTCAGTACCTCTGCCAGGCTGGTCTTACGATCGCGCTGTGTCTTGGTCGGAACGACGATTTCACACCCGGGTTCTACCTTCGGATAACGTTTAAAGAAGATAAAGCATTTCTTTGTCGTTGCCACCTTTCCGTTCATATAGATCACAATCGGATATTTGCGGGCAATATCGTTATAGCCGCCGGCTTGCGACAGACAATCTCCCACAGACATCCCTTTCGTATAGGTCACGCTGTTTGGATAAGTTACGGCGCCGTTTATCTTTACCGTACTTTGCAACTGAGGAATATAAAGTTCATCCCCGTCACGCAATACCACATCGTGCGCACTCCCCGGATTTGCCAGGGCCTTTTCCAAATCGATACCCACCGAGTAGTCTTTGATGTTTTCCAGTGACAGGGCAACCGAATCGCGGCTCTGTTTATTGGAACTCAGTTGCAGCAGAGTTTCCAGGCGGCGCATTTCATCTTCTGTCAACTGACGTTTCAGGCTTGCCCCTTTTACATAGGCATCAGGAGTTATCCCTCCGGCTTTGGCTATGATATCACTCAAACGGGAATTCTTTTCTGCCAGTACATAATCGCCGGAGAAAGTAATTTCACCATTTACCTTCACCACCTGTTGTTCCTGATAACCCGGTGAGAAACGCACATACACTTCATCAAACGGTTCCAATGTAAAGACCGTATCGCTTTTCTTTCCATCCGTAGAGATCAAACCTAAATTATCGTTCAATGCAAAATTGAATACTTCGGCTGTACGGTTAGTGTTCTCGTAAGTTTTTGTATCCTTAATCCTTCGGGCTACTTCCACATTGACCGTTGCTGCCGATTCCTTTAATCCGCCGGCCATCATAATGGCATCTTCAACGGTCAGGTTATTCCGGTAAGGAAGGACAGTGTCTATGTAATTCACCGCTCCACTTACTTTGATCGTATAAGGTTCGCGAAGGTCAAACAGGGATGGAATGTTCAGTTGGTCTTCCGGTTTAAGTTCTATATCCGGAGACGTGCCACTGAGAATGCCACGAATGTTTACGGCTATAACAGTCGTTGTGAAATCCAGATTCAAACGGGTAATCTGGGCACGGCCGGTAAACTCATCTCCTTTCAAACCCGCTGCCTGGTTGACCAATTCTTTTACGGTATGTACCGCCCCATTCAACTCATATTCTCCCGGACGCCAGACTGCTCCTGTCACTGTCAGACGGTTTTCGTAGAAGGGGATCACAGAATCCACCAACAAAGAATCGCCATCCATCATCGCAAAAGTAGGATATTTATCTTCCGTAACAGTAGCTATCTGATAACGGCTTCCGGCTTTTCGTTTAATACGGACATCTTTCTTGTACGCATCTCCGGTAAAACCTCCAGCCATATTCAAAAGTTGCTGCAAAGTTTCTCCTTTTTTCATTTCGAAAATGCGGTTACGTTTTACCTTACCTCTTACAACAGCCAGCTGGTCGTAAGGAGAAACGATCACCATATCATTTTCTTCCAGACGGATATTCGTATTGTATTTGCCGTTCAGCAGATAATCATATACATCCAGTTTAGCCACTTCCTTACTGTTACGGTACACTTTTATTCCGCGAAGCGAACCAATCTCATTTACACCCCCTGCTGCATACAGAGCATTAAACAAGGTAGCAAACGAAGGTAATGTATATGTTCCCGGAGCAACGACTTCACCTACAATATTGACTTTGATGCTGCGTATCTGGCTCAGACTAACGGATACGAACGTATTAGCCCCGTCCGTACTTCCAGACTCTGTATTCCCGGACAAGGTAGACATGATCCGCCCCAGTTCCTGACGGATACGATTTTCAGCTGTTTCAATAGTCAGTCCACTTACAGATACCGGACCCAGGTTAGGGATAAGAATTGTTCCTTCAGGAGAAACCTTCAATTTTAGATTCAGTTCTGAATCTCCCCAGACATTGATCAGCAATTCGTCTCCGGCAGATAAAACATATCCTTTGGGAGTCGGTACATTCAGGTCCGGTTCAAAGGACAGGTTCTTGTTTGAGAATATTTCACGGCCAAACACTGTACCACTTAAATCTCCCGCCGGACGATTGGCATCCCGCTGAGCATCCAGAGGAAGTATTCCCTTTCCATCCGGAACCGTGACCGTACGGTCTGTAACCACAGCTTCCGATGCCGTACGTGCGGTCTGTTCCGCTCCGGACTGTCCCATCCGTTTATTCATCTCCTGACGGATCTGGTCATCCGTCATACCCGCGGCTTTCGCCTTGTCAATCAAATCCAGGGGTACCTGTGCCGCTAGCGGAACCGACAGACACAGTAATCCCCCCAATAATACATTTCTGATTACGTTATTCATATTGTTATTTGTTTTGTTGTTATTTCGATTTTAGAAAAAATTGAACTATCTACGGTGTCTTTTAACGAGGCTCGCCTCGTGCCGCAGGCTCTATTTTGCCGTTGGTTTCAACCAACGGTTCTAAATACAGGAGGCAAAGCCTCTTCCTCCGTGGGATTTATCCCCTTTCATTATACATATCAGGAAAAGGGGTTGAAACCCACAGAGGAAGCCGGTAAAACCGGAAGTTTTATCTATCCGTCAGTTGAAACTGACGGCAAAAGAGAGCCTGCGGCATGGGGCAAAGCCCCATTAAAGAAAATAGTTCAAATCTGATAAATTATGAATCAAAATTTCCTGAACTCCAACCGGGCATAATCCGATTGCAGGACCAGATGCTTTGATGTTAATTCTTTGATACCGAAACGTTGCTCCGTCCCGTTCATCCCGAATGGCAATAAATCTTCAACTTTGCTGACCGGCATGACTACAAACAATGAATCTCCGGTATATTCCATATTGCCGGTCTGACTGGTTACATCAACCTTCATCAGATTGATTGTATGCAAAGCAACACTGTAGTAAGCCCGTTCCGGCATCTCTTCCTCTCCTGATGCATATGCTATTTTCATGATCTGCCAGCGACCATCCAGGTCTCCGTTGATCGGCATTTTTCCGCAGGCACTGACTATTAGGGTCAGCAACACCACTATTATGTATCTTTTCATTGTATTCATCGTATCCATCCTGTTTTTCTGATTGTTAACATGCCGCCGGCACTTTTACCCAACATTTCGCCTCTGTCAACACCTAGCGATCCTGTAAAATCCCAGCCTTTTAACTGATGTGGCGTATAAGTTAATTCTATCAATGCATTTCCATTCTTTTTGATCTCATAAAATGGCAAACCATAAGTTCCCCAGTTACGGGTAAACGATAAAAGTATCCGGTATTGCAAATCGTTGACAGGATTACCCATGATCCCGAAATGATGTCCTTGCATACGCGAACTTTTAAAACTAATATCACCATCTGTATTATAGATTGGAGACATAACCAACGGATTACCGATTCCCATTCCCCAATGCTGCCAACCGGTATAAATGCCATGATTATAATAATTATCCGCACCACTCACCTGTTCAGGTATCTCAGGGGTATGGTCCCAATAAACAGGACCGGACTGGTCTTTCGTTGAGATATATTCGTAAACGAAACTACCGATCACCCGATTTTTGGGAAACGCTATTTCTATTCCTGCCAGGCAATCTTTCCAGCCATATTCACCGAACATCTGCGAATGGTCTTCAAAATAATGTTCGTAATAGGGACGGATTGTCCAGTTTTTAGGAGCATACCACGTCAAAGAAAAATTCCAACTTCCTAAGTGATTTCCATAAATATTCGTCTGTTCTCCAAGCGGGGTGTCACTGCTCCCCCCGCTCGGAATAAACACCTTAAAGAAATCTTTTATCCCATTCGGCATATCGGTTTTCTTATCTCCAATAAAAGCATTTCCCCCGAATTGAGCAGCCATCTCAAGACCTCCTTCAAAGATCAAAGGAAACTTCTCCCGGTTACCGACCTTCACATACAAATCTTTGGAATGATAAAGTACATGCTCCGTATGCTTTCCTCCCGGCTTAATAAAATCTTTTTGCCAGCCGTCATCCGTAAACAGACCATAAGCGATATGACCTTTAAATGCCAACCAACCTTTTGTCCCCGGAACAAGCGTATATTCAGGAATACCGATACGAACCTGCGGAATTGGACGGGCATTTCCCGAGAATGTCAGTCCTCCACTACTAAGGAACGGATTATTGAACTCGCTATGCCGCTCCTTGCTTCCGATACTCAATCCCAGGCAACGGTATTTCAGATCCGCATACAATTGTTGCACTACAAAAGTCGAAGTAAAATTATAAGCGACAGCCAGATCCACCCCGAAAGCATACGAGAAAGGTTTATCCTTTTCCAACTCCCGGAAGACACCTGCACGCAGATACCCGTTATTCTTTTCAATGGACGAAAGTCCCTGCTTGTTTGCCGTCAACCAGAAAGGAGTATGCTCCCCTCCGCTAAAGCTGACACCGGTCTCCGCCCGATAACTCAGCCCTTTGGAAAACTGAGCATAAGAGTTTAGGGGAAGCACTAAAATACCTCCCCAAATAAGTAAGTTTGATATTAATTTCATTTGTTTTTGATTAGAAATAATTGAACTATCCAACCATCAAAGTGACTCATCTGTTACAGGTTCATTTGCCGTCTGCTTTAGCTGACGGTTTATAAGCTGGTTCTTTTTTTTGGCTTTAGCCACATTTCTCTCAGATAGAAAGCTTTAAGAAATGGGACTAAAGTCCAAAGAGATAGATTCTTTACTAGTCCGTCTGCTAAAGCAGACGGCAAATAAACCTGTAATAGTCAAGTGAGGTTGACGACAGAATAGTTCAATTTTGATAAATAGTGAATCTATTACTATCTCCATTGGCATATTGACACATTACCATATTGGCATATTATTATCATTAAGGTCTTCCCAATATTTCTACTATACATTCCACCTGTTTCGGTGTCATGACACGTTGCTTGCGATTCCAGCCGGCGGCTTTCAGAAGAGTGACCAGAATCTTGTTTGCCAATACCCAGGCTTTCAAACGGCGGGAAGCTGCCGCCGGTGTTATCATCGGACTGTACAGGATACCCAGTTCAAGCCAACCGAAACTACGGTTCTTCCATTTCTCCTCCTCTTCGTCCCTATCCGGCTTCTTATTTTTCTGATCCTCTTTCATAGCCACCTCCAATCCATGGTACCCGGACGGCCATCCCGAAGCGAAAGGCCTGTCCGGTGAGCAAGCATCGTACCCAGATTCCGAAACAACTCTTCCCTGTTTCCTTCAATCTCCTTCCACATCAACACACGGACCTGGCTACAAATCCGGTTAAGCAAAAGCATCTCTTCGGAGGCAAACAAATTCCTCTGCATCTTACAAATGAATTTGGCAAATGCCTCTTTCCCTCCGGAGCGAAACAACGAATCAGGGTCCTCCCCTTCAGGCAATTCGCCTCCGACCGCCAGGATACCTTCACGACGTAGCGAAGCCACAGCCGTAGCAGTAGCTTTCCGCCCTGCCTCATCGCCGTCAAGCAAAACAACTGCCTGCGAAGCGTATTTCTTCAGCAATCGGATATGTCCGTCACACAAAGCCGTCCCACAGAGAGCCACCGTATTAACAAACCCGGCTGCATGCATGGCGATCACATCTTTGTAGCCTTCCACCAAATAGACAAGACCTCTCTCTGCAATCGCCTCCTTAGCCCGGTAAAGACCATACAGATGATCACTCTTCTTATACCCGTTTGCTGCCGAAGTATTGATATATTTAGGTTCATCCGGATTTCCATCCGATTGTTTCCGCGCGGCAAAACCTATCAGTCCCCCTTCCTCATCCCGAATCGGAAAAATAACACGTCCCCGCATAGCATACCATTCTTTCGGCACCATACCCGGCGAAACGCCCACCTCAAAATCCAAATAAACGGGCGTCAATTCCGAATCACCGCAAGCATAAGGAAGAAGGGAGGAAAAAAACTGTAAGTTTTTTTCAATTGAAAATTGAGAATTGAAAATTGAAAATTTCTTCTCATTGCTATTCACAGGAACAGGCTTCGCCTTTCTTTCATTAATTTTCAATTTTCCATTTTCAATTCCCAATTTCCCCGCTGCTTCCACAAAGCTGCAACGCTCCATCTTCTGTACGAAAGCAATCACATCCCCATGTTCACCGCAAGCATAACAAGCGAATGTCTGTTTCTGCGGATCGACGATCAACGACGGATGATGGTCGTCATGGAACGGGCAAAGCCCTTTAAATAACTTGCCACAGCGCAACAGGTTGACATAACCTCCCGCCACATCCTCTATGCGGACCGAACTTTTTATTTGATCGATATTATAGTGTGTCATATCGTTCCTGACATTAATAATCCGTTATTTTAGTATACGAAGCATTATAACGGAAACGGGCAATGCCGGTCGCACCGTTCCTGTTTTTTACAATATAGAGTTTACCTACTCCCACCAGACTTTCACCGGTACGTTCGTCTTTGACGATGCCGTAACGCTCCGGGCGGTAGACAAAAAATACACAATCGGCTACCTGTTCGATAGTTCCCGAATCACGCAGGTCGCTCATCACCGGGATATGCGCCTTATCGGGACGCTGATCGCTGGCACGGTTCACCTGCGAAACGACAAGCACCGGACAGTCCGCATCCAACGCCAGTTGCTTCAGCGCCGTGATGTTACGGCCAACCACCTGTTCCTGGGTATCGTTCTTCTGACGGATACTGCCCAACAAATGCAGATAATCGAGTATCACGAAATCACATTCGCCCTTCTTACTTTTCAGCATCACCTTCGAACGGATATCCGACAACGTGTTACAAGCCTTGTAATCAATATACAACGGCAGATGCTCCAACTGCTTTCCGGCCTTTTCGAGCACCTCCAGTTCGTGCGCCGTCATGCCGGAAATACGCAGATGATCCGGATCGACATCCGTGATGCCGGCCAGGATACGGTTTAGCATCTGCAAGTTCGACATCTCGAGACTGAAGAGGCAGACATGTTTGCCGGCCCGGGCAGCTTGTACGGCAATATGCAGAGCCACAGCTGTTTTCCCGTCGCTCGAATGGCCCGCCAGTACGGACAATTCCCCTTTATGAAATCCTCCGGTGACATAATCGAACTCGCTGATCCCGCTCAGCAAACGGTTCCGGTCATGAGTGCCCAGCAATCGTTCGCGATGCCATTCCACCACTTCGGCAGCCAATTCACCGACCGGACGTATCGGCTCGCTGGTCACCAGTTTCTCCCTTAGTTTCATCAACGACTCTTCCGCCTCCGTTATCAGCGATTCCGGTTCAGAGCCGAACTGGCAACTTTTCATATTCAGCATAGCCGACAACTGTGCCAGGCAACGCAGGGTATATTGCTTTTTTATCTCCGCAGCATAGTGCAACACATTACCGCCATGGCGCACATTCAGCATGGCAGTCAGCAGAAACGCCAGTCCGTTCAGTTCTTTCCAACGCTCCTCGTCCAGCCGACGCATCTCAACATCAACCGACACCATATCCGGTTGCACCCCTTGTTCGTACAGGTTCATCGCTGCCTGAAAAACAAATCCCAGGGCAGCATCCGAAAACATTTCCTTATGCAGCAATGTCGACACCAGTCCCGGAGCATCCACACTGGTCAGCAGGCAGCACACCAACGTGCTCTCCACCTCCGACAACGTCAGATCTTTCTGTTCGTCTACATCCTCTTTCATGCTTCGCCTCCCTTTCCTTTTGGCTGAAATTGTTTGCTACGGCCTCCCATCGCCTGTTCGGCAGCAGCCATTGCCTGAGCGGCAGAAGTATCATTGCCGCTGTCATCCATACTTTCTGTTATCTGTCCCGAAAAATAATTATAATTACAAATCTTGATTTTTGTGCCTCCCGCCACAGGACCATATTCGATCAATCGTTCCCGAGCCAACTTTCTCAGATAATAACCCACCGAACCGACACTGATATCAGTACGATCAGCCAGGAACTGATAAGTACAAAAATACTCCCCTACATGGCAAACGTATTGGATACGTCCCAGTTTCATAAATCCGGGTTTGAAATAACTCATCGTTGCCAATGCCATGTAGATACGGGCTAGGTGACGTTCTTTCTTACTGGCACTGACCGACAGCGCCAACACTTTTCGAGGCATCTTCATAAAAGACTTTCCCATCCACAATGCCTCCGGGTTTTCTTTCGTTTGTTTTACGCTCATAATAATCACATTTAAAGAAAATTAATATTTGCCCCGTTATGAGATTACTATTTGCGCTAAAACTTGATAGTCATAATCCCGAAGCACTACCGTATGTAGACTCTATGCATATCCGGATGCCTCTCTTTTAATATAGTTAGAACTATCTTTCTTATCTAGAATTTATAAATCGTAATTTCCATCGTTTTTTCGCAAATGAAATAATACCCTAACGTTCTGATGCAAAGTAAATCATTCTTTTCCGACTTTTGAGAACTGTTTTGATGCCAGTTTCACAACTTAAATAACACGATTACAGTAAGTTACAAATTCTATTTACTACGTTGTTGTTTTCTCTCCTTCTTTTTACTCCTTTCGACTGCCTGGTCGATCTCCCAAAAGGTATTCTGAGCCGCCTTTAAATGATTGTAAATCGTAACGACTTCGTATCCCGTTTCAAAAATCAAGTCGATGTAATCGGCCAGTTCTTCCAACGAACAATCCAACATTCCACAACGGGCCATGGCCGCGATGTAAGCGAGGAACAAATCCGGAGATTTCACCCGAATGCGTTCCATCGGCAAACGTCCCGTATCGAAACCGCAATCATGCAGGATCCCGATCCGGTTCTCTTTCAGGAAACGCTCTCCCAAAGTATTCCATGTTTTCAGCGCCTTTATGACCGGTTCTCCTAAGAACCAGGTAAACAACATCACGTACCGGTTTTTATCCGGTTGTTTATCCAGCCATTCCGTCAAAGGATCGAGCGACAGGTGTTCACCGGTTATTGCCCGAATGTTTTTTTAAAACTTCCATCAATTTTGTTTTTATCTGATTTATTTTCAACTTATTTACTTGCTGTCCCATTTGTTTATAAATTTAAGTTGTAATCAGGGTTATTAAGTTGTGAAATTGTCTTTTTATTCTTTCTTCAAAACATATATGTTTCGTTCGCAAATCATATATGTTTTGCCGTTAAAATACCTATGTTTTAATAGTAATTATCAGCTCCTTTTATGATAAATAATAACCACCTTTATTCTCTTCCAACTACTGCTATCTGCTTCTATCCGGCAGGCACTTTTCCGCAGCAATTACCTTTGTAATGTTATCGATAACCAACAATTTTCAATTATTAATTTTCAAATTTCAATTAACATTATGCCATTAAAATTCAGACTTGTCAAAAGAAGAGACATGAGTAAGGATGCGGCCGAAGGGGCCGAACTTTACTATGCACAGACCAGCATCACCAAAAAGGTCGACCTGAACCGTATTTGCAGCCGTATCAGCAAATACAGTACTGCCAGCCGCGGTGATATCCTGCTGGTACTCGACGGACTCTTGTCCGTCATGAATGAATCGCTGGCCGACGGAGAATCGATCCATTTGGGCGACTTCGGTAGTTTCCGGATGGTTGCCGGCAGCAAAGGATCTTCTACGGAAAAGGATTTCAATACCTCTCTGTTCCACCGGGCACATATCGTTTTTTACCCCGGTACGATGCTGACGGATACCATCCGTAATGCCAGTTTCGAGAAATACAACATCCCCGGCACGGAAAGCAAACCGGAAGAAGGGGGCGGCAGCGACCGTCCGGAAATCGAGTAAAATAATTATTCTTTATTATGGTAAAACAAGAATACATTAAACAGTATCTTTTCCCCGCTCAAAAGGCGGGGGAATGTTTCGGAATCAATCCGATCGTCATCCTTGCCCAATCAGCCATCGAAACCGGTTGGGGAGAAAGTACGCTGGCAAAGGAACATCATAATTTCTTCGGTATCACCGCCTACGGACGTTCCAACGCCTTCTGGAAAGGGACAAAGACCGATCTGTCGGAAAATAGCGGCCATACTTCCTTATGGTTCCGCACCTACGAATCAGCGGAAGACAGTTTTATGGACTTCGCCCGTCTGATCCACACCACTTATCCGGTAGCTGCCTCACTCAGTGCCCATCCTTCGGCTTATGCCAAAGAGATCGCTTACAGTAAATACATCAGCGAAGTGAATGGTGACAACCGTGCTGCTTATCAGAGGATGTTGGTGTCGATTTGCCGGACGATTGAAAGGATGCCTGTTTGCTGAGTTCACCTTTTATCAGATTTGAAACATTTCTAAATATTAATATATACAAAATGAAAACTCTTGAAACCATTCTCAACTTCCTCACCAGCCTTGCCCGGATCATCTTTCCCCGCAGGCAAAAGCCGGCTGCCGGTGACTGCCCTTGTCCCCATCCCTATCCTCGTCCTCTTCCTGATGGCGATCACCCTGCTGTCTCTACTGATGGAGCAGACAGAAGTGACGCTGACGACTATCGGAGCGATACTCTCGCTCTCAACCAGGGCGACTGGGGAACCAAACAACGTGTCGAACCCATAGACATTGCCGGTTACAGCCTGATGGCTGCGGGACTGATCGGCGGTCTGTACAAATTATTCACAGCATGAGTTACAAAGAAAATTACCAACGCATGATCCACTGCAACAAAGCGACCGGATATGCCATCTATGACTGTCTGTTGAAGGCTTACCGAAAACATGCCAAAAGCATGGATGTCTCCGGGATTACCGACCGGGATATCTCCCGGATCAGTAAAAAGCTATTGGTGAGCGAACGCTGGATACGTCATATCTTATGTAAATATCATCTGTTTTTCATTATCATCGACCAGTATTTTCCGGAAGAGGAATGGAAAGATGAAGAAACGGATATTTGATTGTTTAAAAGAGATGTAGCAAAAGGTTCACTTAGAACTATTGCTACATCCTTTTACTTATTTTACTAATATATTCATTTTTGACAATGATTGCCTGTTATCCCATATATAAACTATATGAACAATATCATTTTCAACAAAATACCAATCAAAAATCTGCTTCATTATAGTTAAGGCTTCAATTTCCCAATGTACAATATACATTACCAAGATTTTATAATCGTCATTGCTTCTTCATTCGTTACATATTCTCCTCGTTCGAAAGCAGCTTCTGCTTTATCTAAAATCACATTCAACTCCTCTACCGAACAACTCCCCGGACATTTTTTCATCTCTAATGTTTCCTGATGAAGCAACGTCTGTAAATATTGCCGAACTTTTTTTAAACTTTCTACGGATTTTAGACGTCTGAGACCGTCTTCAATCTGTGTTCTTTCTAATTGAATCTCTGTTGTTTTCATAATTATGTGTTTTGTAAATACGAAACAAAGGAACGAATTAAAATTCTAGAAAACAAATAAAATCTATCTAATCACAAAACGATATATAAAGTCTATTATTTCCACTCTATCGTGGAGATGACAAACTTAACATTGTTTCCACTACCCTGCAAATATCATCATCGGTGAGTGTAGGCCCGGAAGGCAAGCAAAGTCCTCTCTCAAATAACCTTTCCGATGTCCCGTCCCCATAAAAAGGAGATTGCTTAAACACCGGTTGCAGATGCATCGGTTTCCACAAAGGGCGTGTTTCTATATTTTCATCTGCCAAATGTAACCGGACATCCTCACGGGTAAATCCAGCCTTTTCGGGATCTATCAGAATACAAGTCAGCCAAAAGTTCGAATTGAAATCTTCCGAAGGATTCCGTTGTACCTCGATACCCGGCATATCCTTCAGCAACTCCGTATACAGCCGATGTATTGCCCTGCGTCGTGCAATATGTTCATCCAACACAAACATCTGTCCTCTACCGATTCCGGCACAAATATTACTCATGCGGTAGTTATAACCGATACATTCATGTTGGTAATGCGGAGCATTTTCCCTGGCTTGGGTAGCATAAAACATAGTCCGTTTGGCCTGTTCTTCCGTCCGGCAAACCAAAGCGCCGCCTCCGGAAGTCGTGATCATCTTATTTCCATTGAATGATAAGGCCGCAAATTCTCCGAAAGTACCACATTTTTGTCCTTTGTACACTGAACCCAAGGCTTCGGCTGCATCTTCCAAAACGGGTATTCCATACCGAGAAGCAATAGCCATAATTTCATCCATTTTTGCAGGCATGCCGTATAGATGAACCGGGATAATTGCTTTCGGAAGTTTTCCTGTTTTACGCAAACGATCTTTGATCGCTTCTTCCAAAAATAAAGGACTCATATTCCAAGTATCCTGCTCACTATCTACATAGACCGGAGTAGCTGACTGATATGCTATCGGATTGGCTGAAGCGGCAAAAGTAAAGGACTGGCAGATGACTTCGTCACCTGCTTGCACACCTAGTTCGATAAGACCCAGGTGAAGAGCGGCTGTGCCGGCAGATAATGCGACAATATGTCGGTCTTCTTTAATATAATCCGCCAGTTCTTTTTCAAAAGCATTCACATTCGGACCTAATGGGACAACCCAGTTAGTATCGAATGCTTCTTTAATGAAATCTTGCTCACGACCAGACATATGGGCGAGAGAAAGGTAGATTCGCTTATTCATAAAAATTATTTTAACAATTCATTTCCTATGCTAAAAAGAAAGGATAAAACTTTACATACCCTTTCCTAGCACCGTATATATAATGATCTGAATGTCATTCCAAAACGACCAATTATCTAAATATTCTATATTTATTTTTACTTTATCAGGAAACAAGACCTCATCATTATATTTCAGAGCATTATATTCTATATTAAATCATCGTTTTATTCATACTTACATTTAGCAGAATATCACACTTTGAGAACATCACTCCATATTCAGGTACAAATGTATCATCAGAAACATCCTCACCTTTTGCCCAAGCGATAATAGCTTTTGGCATATTGACACCGGCCTCGTGTGAAAAAGGGTATCCGCCACCAAATCGAGGATTCAATTCCAAAACATAGTATTCGCCATTGCGCTCTAATACATCACAATCAAGATTTCCTATGTGTTTTAGACTACGACCGATAGTTGCCCCAATCTCACGGATTATTACATTATCTATTGTAACGGCCTTGTCTGTTTCTCCGGAACGCATAGCAAGTTTCCGCTTCACAGATACCCCCCTATGATTTCCTTGCAAATCGTTTAATATATCAAGACCATATTCAGGACCTTTTATTACTTCTTGAATGAGCAGAAAATTCTCATCTGACGAAGCTTTTGCAAGAATAGATTTATAAACTTTCTTTTTATCAAACTTATAAACCATCGACAATTCTTCAAGATCATCTACGAATTCAAGTCCTATAGAGCCTGAACCCCAACGAGGTTTCAGAATCAAAGGGAAATTTAGAGTTCCTGCTTTGATGGCAGCAACAGCTTCATTGTAATCAATGTAAGTCTTAGGTGTATTCAAACCTAAACTTTCTATGTATTGAGCAGTCTTATATTTGTCGAAACAGATGTCAACCACTCTCGGATCGCTGACTATCACTTTTACTCCAAGTAACTCAAATTCAGATTTATGTTTAGACAAAATGGGAAGTTCCAAATCATTAAGAGAAATCAGCACTCCAATTTGTTGTTCCTCACAAATTTGCAATATTGTAGCAATATAGTTCGTAGCATACACCTTAGGCACTTGTATTTTTACATCAGCAGCAGTGAGAGCTGGAGCCGATAATTGCATATCAGTAGCCACAATATTACCGCTATTGCCAATTGCTTCCTTAAAGTATTTTAGCAGGTAATAACGACGACCTGCACAAGTAAAAAGAATATTCATATTTATAGATTGTATAAAGCCATCACATCATCAACTGTTTGCCTCCTACGTACAATGTAGGTTGTGCCATCCTCGTTCATTCCAATTATAGGTGAAACAAAATTTATAAATGTGGGTGTCAACACCATTGTATATGCCCCCACACCATCAATCTTGACATAGTCACCATATCCAATATTAGAAGGTACTGCAACATTATTCAGTATTACATCCTTCTCCATGCAAGTAGAACCAACTAAATTAGCCTCAGATGTATCATAACATTCTTCTTTCGTATAAAAAGTATGTGGCAAATTATTACTGTGCATAGTTGGTTTTACATCAAACACACTCCCATCTGTAGTCAGAAAATGCTGACCTGCAATTACCTTAGTTTGAAATATCTTAGACACATAACTGAATACGTTAGCTACAACAGAAACTCCCGGTTCAATAACAATATTAGGTCGTACTTTATTAAACCAATTGTTTGACAAGCAAACGTCTAAGATACAATTAGCATAATCCACATATTTAGGCTTATGACTTACATCAATCCCTTTTGCTGCAGCGCCAAAGAAACCTCCTCCCACATCAAAATATTGTAAGTCATAGAGATTAAATTTGTCGCAAACTTGTAACATCTGTTCCACTATCAATCCATAATTGACAACCGCTCTATCCGAGGAAGAAGTATGACCGTGTAAAGAGATAATTTGAACTCCAGAATTAAGTAACAAAGGAATAACATCATTAAGCTGTTCTTTTGTAAAACCAAATCGTCCTACTCTCAAACCACATTGAACCTTCGAAACTCCATCTTCATCCGTCAAATCAATATTTATACGCAGACCTACTTTGACTTCTATACTAGAATATTTCTTTTTGTATTTAAGGATAGTATCAATTTCGTACATCGAATCTAGGTTAATCACAGCGCCATCTTTCAATGCTTCTATCAAAGCATCTGCCTTCTTGATTGGACCATTAAAAATGACATTATCAAACCCTATCTGCTTGGCTAAAGCATATTCCATTTCCGAAACCACTTCTGCAAAACATCCCTGCTCCTTAGCTATTTTACATAGTACAGGAACATAGTTTGTCTTAAACGAATAGCCTATAATCAATTTATCATATCGAATTCGAAAACCTCTTTTGAATTCTGTTATGTTGGATATATACATATCACTATCCATTAAATAGAATGGAGTACCATACTCTTTATCCAAAGAATTCAGATAACTATAATTAATTTGTTCCATCAAAATCTTCCATTGTTACATCGTTGTCCGAATTAATACCTTCTCTAACGAATACTTTTTTTACAGTAAGAAATATAATTTTAAAATCTAAGAGGAATGAACAATGAGCCACATACCACACATCCAACTCAAACTTCTTCGTCCATGAGATAAAATTTCTTCCATTTACTTGTGCCCAGCCGGTAATACCCGGACGTACTTCATGGCGACGAGCTTGCTCTTTAGAATAAAGAGGTAGATACTCAGGTAATAATGGTCTTGGTCCTATCAAAGCCATATCCCCTTTTAACACATTAATCAATTGCGGTAATTCATCAATACTTATAGAACGTACAAACCGCCCCACCTTAGTCAAACGTTGTGCATCCGGTAACAAATGTCCTTCCACATCCCGTTCATCCGTCATAGTTTTATATTTCACAATCCTGAATATCTTTCCCCCTTTTCCGGGTCGCTCTTGAAAGAAAAATGCTCCGGCTCCTTTATTGGCAAAATGCAAACAAATTGTAGTAACTAAAAATATCGGTGACATAAAGAGGATAAAAAAGAAAGCCAATATAAAATCCAAAAATCGTTTAAAAAAGCAACGATACATATTAAAGAGTAATAATACTATTAAAAACTTGCATATATTTATCTGTAGCCACCTCCAAAGAGAACTCTTGTTTTGCTAATTTATAAGCATTCTCTCCCATTTGTTCCATTTTATCATCATTCATTATAAATGAAATAAAATCAGTAACACTATTATCCGTTAATTGTGAGGGCAGAACATAACCACATTCATATCTACGAATTACTTCTGCCTGCCATCCTTCATGATTAATAACAATAGGCTTACGTGCAGCTAAAGTGTCAAAAAATTTATTTGCTGAATTATCCCATAAGATGGGATTATCTATAACAAAAGAACTACCAATCGAAGCAACATGGTACAAATATGGTAAATCTGTTTTAGAGACAACTCCTAAATAAAAGAAGTTTCTATTAAGAATATTTACCTCCTGAGCTTTTTGTAAAACAATATCTAATTCATTTCCTTTACCAAATATACAATAAATAATATTTTTATCACATTTAATCGTCTTACTGGCTAAATCTACTAAATATTGAAGCCCATTTACTTTTCCAATTGTGCCACAGTATAATAAAATCTTTTTTCCATCTAAAGAAAAAGGAAATGATACAGTAGGTGTCAAGTTGGAGAATCTATCCAACTCCGATATGTTTGGAATTACAGTAATCTTATCCTCAACATTCTTAACTCGTGCCACTATATTGCGATACATTCCTGTCGATAAAGGTACAATCCAAGAAGCATGTCTATAAACTACTTTTTCAAACAGCCGCAACATATTTATTAGTAATTTATTTTTTATAATCCCCATCTTTATTGGAACTTCCGGCCATACATCTCTAACTTCAAAAACATAAGGAGTTTTCTGAAATATTTTTTTCATTAAAGCAGGAACTCCTATTGTAAGGGGTGTAGAAGTAGCCAATACTAAATCCGCTTTTATTCTTATAACTTTAAGCGAAGAATAAAAAGCAAAAGAAAAAAAAGAAGCTATTCTTTGACGAAAGTTCATATTATTATCATATCTGCATCTAAGCACATATAATATTAAGTCATCTCTAACCACTTTTTTCCATCTTTCTTTTTGATTTTGACAAGAACCTAATTCTGTATTTGAAGTTATTATAATAACTCGTATCCCTCTATTAACAAATGACTTGGCCAAATCATAAGAACGGGTTCCACCTGAATCTTCTGGAAAATTAAAATATTGATGAATATATAACAGTCTCATACTTTTTTACAATCTCCCATCAATAACATCAATAGGTAAAACACCCTTCACATCATATACCACACCATTAGTACTGCAAAGCAATTGGCGTACATCTATATCTTTAAACTCACTATGAGCTACTCCCAAAATAACAGCATCATATTTACCTTTCAAGGAATCAATACCTTCTGATGAAATTTGAATTTGATATTCATGAAGCACATGAGAAGCATCAGCCCACGAATCATATACTGTAATATTTTCAGTATACTCAGACAGTGTACTATAAATATCCACAATCTTTGTATTGCGAATATCCGGACAATTTTCTTTAAATGTAATGCCTAGCAACAGAATCCTGGCATCTTTGACTAAAATCCCTTTCTTATTCATCAACTTAATCACCTGATTGGCGACATAGTCCCCCATGCCGTCATTCAATCGGCGGGCAGCAGACATCACCCGTGGCAGTACACCATAAACCTGTGCCTTCTGTATAAGATAATACGGATCTACACTGATACAATGCCCACCGACCAAACCTGGTTTCAGCTTTATAAAATTCCATTTGGAGGCAGCGGCTTCTATCACATCATTCGTATCAATTCCCATTGCATTGAATATTTTTGCCAATTCATTCATAAATGCAATGTTTACATCACGCTGTGAGTTCTCAATAATCTTGGAAGCCTCTGCCACTTTAATAGAAGGAGCCTTATGTGTACCGTTCACTAATACCGAATTATACACTCCATCCACAATATCCGCAATTTCGGCAGTCGAACCAGAAGTAACTTTCTTTATCTTTTCTACCGTATGTACCTTATCACCAGGATTGATGCGCTCGGGAGAATAACCGGCAAAAAAGTCCACATTGAATTTCAAGCCAGAAACACGTTCCACCACAGGGAGACATTCCTCTTCTGTTACTCCCGGATATACAGTGGATTCATACACCACAATATCCCCTTTCGAGATAACCTTACCTACCGTTTCACTCGCTCCCCATAACGGCTTTAAGTCCGGACGGTTATTCACATCTACAGGCGTGGGAACAGCCACCACATAAAAATTACAATTCTTAATCTCTTCCAACTCTGTAGTACAAAGAAAACCATTATTTTTAATGGCACTCTGTAACAATTCATCCGCTACTTCCAATGTAGAATCATGACCAGTCATTAATTCGTCCACCCGTTTCTGATTCATATCAAAACCTACAGTCTTATACTTTGTCGAAAATAAACGAGCTAAAGGAAGCCCTACATAACCGAGACCGATTACGCAAATTTTAACATCTTGCATATATGTGCGTTATTTAAACAGTCATTTTTTACTTGTTTATATTTAGTATTTAACCGGAGTCATATAATCACCATACATTTGAGTTAAATATCTATCATAATTTTTAGGGATATATGCTTCAAAATCTTCGAACTGAGTTTTAATTCGTTCTTCATATATTTCTTTTTTTATACATGCACGCGCCATACCCTCATTAGCAATAGGCACTAAATAATCAGAAGATTCAAAAGGATAACGAGTCTCAATAGAAGCATATATTTTATCAATACAAGAATCACTAATAAAAAAATCTATAATTTTGGCTATACGAACATACTTTTTATTCTTTGGCAAGCACATATTAATATCTACATACTTAGATTTTAAAAGTTTTCGCAAAAAACAAGTCATACATGTAAACGTTGTTTGCTCAGACACCGTATTTGGAGCTCCAATCAAAGGATATATATCTAAATGAGCACCCTTGATTTTTTTTGATTCAATAATATCATGAGAAGCACTATACTTTTTAGTTACTCCCCGTGCACAATACTGACTATTACTGGAGAGTTCCACATTCATGACATTACGAATTTTAGGAATATCCGGCAATCTAACAGACACATCCACATCTCTATCCCAAGGGATCAATCCCTTATGCCTGACAGCTCCCAATTGAGTGCCGTAAGCCAATACATACCATATATCATATTTTTCGCAAACACCTATAAATTCTTTTAAGAGTCGAAGATTCTCATTTTGCAAATCCTCCATGTTGCCCCCATTCACAATTTCGCCCATATTAAATTTTATCAACTAATGATTTAAATAAATTCTCCATAGTGTTTATATTCTTTTCCCAATCATATTCTTTTAATACCTTTTGACGTCCATTCTTACCCATTTCTTCACATTTCTTTTTATCATGTAGCAATTTAGCAATTTCAATTGCCATAGTCTCAGGTTCCCTATCCCTTAATATAATACCAGAAATTCTATCATCGACCACTTCCTTAAAACCTGGAGCATCTGTGGCTACAACCGGCAATCCACATGACATAGCTTCCACGATAGCAACGCCAAAACTTTCTGTTATTGAGCAATTCACAAAAACATCAAAGGAATTTAACACTGCAGGAATTTGATTATTGGGAACTGTTCCATAGAAACAAACATCATCTGAAATATTTAACTTAACACATAATGCTTTTAGTTCTTCCAAAAGTGTTCCTCCACCATATATATGGAGTAGAGGTTTTACACTTTCTTTTGAATGCACAATCGCAAACGCTCTTATTAGTAACTGGATATCATATATTGGTTCCAAATACTTTACAATACCAACAATCGGCCTCGAACTAGGCTTTGAATTTATGGGTATAAATTTTCGTGTATCAACACCAAACGGTGTAACTGTTACATCTATATTTTTATTGAGGATTTTTTTAACCTGTTGTGCCATAGCTATACTGGTAGATGCAATAGCGTTGGCATACCTAAGATTTTTTCGAATCACCCAATAATTAAATTTATTCAAATAAGGGAAATCATATACATCACTTCCAAAAACTGAAATTACAAGAGGTTTTAATCTGGCTAGTCTAGCCATCGTTCCATACCCCGACGCATATTGTACATTCACTATATCAGGCTTAAACTCTTTAAATATCTTTCGCGCACTAATAACATTTAAATAATAATAATAAGATTTTCCTGGAAATTTCAAATATTTCACAGCAACCTCTGATGATAAATCATTCATATCATCTTTTTGATTTAAACAAGTGACAAGAAGTACTTGATGTCCCCTATCGATTAGCGCTTTCGCCCATCGTTTAGTATGATTGCTAGACGCAGCACCTATTAACATTACTTTCATGATGACAATAAAAAAACTTTTAATTAGTGATATTCAAAATTTGATGAAATAAACATTTAGGAACTTCATACAAGGTGGATGATTCTGTATTTATTGTATTCAACAATTTCCACGAAGTCTTTACTGAAAATCCTTGTCGATAAAGTAACTGAAAAATATATGGAAAATAAATAAACTTCCATATTTTATATTCCCACTTACCCATATGATTTTTCATATTTACAAACCTGTTTAAATAGTGAAGATGAGTAGTATTTATATTACTAATATTAGATTTTGAAGCACTGACTTTATGGTAGACTATTGCAGAAGTAACACATGCCATTTTTACTTTCTGTTTTTTCATTCTTATCGAAAATTCAAAATCCTCTTCTCCAAAGAAAAAAATTTCTGTAAGTAATTTATGATTATGAACTAAATCCGAAGATACTAATAATGCACATCCTGTAACAAACGACACATCCATAATATCTTTTTTAATCACAGACTCATTTTTCTTTGCATAATAGTATTTTCTGAACCCCCAAAACAATTTTCCGCCACAATTCCAAACAACTTTATTGTTATAAAAATAATTTATTCTTGGAATAACCACTTTATACGCTTTATTTTGCGTAATAAAAGAATTTAATATCGAGATACATGAAGGATCTATCACCGTATCATTATTTAACAAAAAATAATAATCTGGATTATATTTTTCAGAAAATTCAATCATTAAATTGTTTCCTTTAGAGAAGCCATTATTCTCTTTTAAATCTAATAGTATAACCTGCCTTTTTTGCAGATTAATAGCTGTATAATTTATATTCTCAACAACATCTATTTTGATACTCTGTTTATTGCAAAATCCCTCTATTTCTATCATAGATTTATTTGTAGATCCATTATCACCCACAACAACAAAATAGTCAGAATAGTTCATTTTATTTAAAGAATCTAGACACTCTATAGTGTCCTGAAATCCATTCCAGTTTAATATAGTTATGCAAATCATATTTATTATTTAAAAAGAGTAAACAATTTTAATGTACAACATATAAACAAAATCAATTCCGATAAACACATGGCTATTGAGGCAGCTACGACACCCAATAAATTCACGGCCACAATAAGAAAGCCTATACTCATAATACCGGCAATAAACACATACTTCAAAAAATATCTCTGAAAACCTAAATTCACTAATCCTACTATACCTAAAATATAATTTAACCCTCCAAATAGTATTACAGGTGTCATCATACGAATTAAAACTATAGCTTGAGGTTCAGCAGCACTAAGCAGAATATTATTTATTGGAGTAGCAAGAAGCAAAACGATTAAAAGGATTGATATCAAAAATAGAGACATTATTAACGACACTCGCTTAAGTTTGTAAACATTAGCCGATATTGTGTTATCCTTAAAATTATTTGCCAAATGAGGAAATAGTGCATTAGATATAGGAGATGCAACAGATTGCGCAGCTTTAACAACCTTTTCTGCTCCAGCATATATGCCGACCATTGTATTACTGGTGAACAATCCTAAAACAAATACATTAGAATTACGGTATAATTCCATACAGACTGTTGAAAGGAAGATATACCAGCCAGCTTTCAATTGAAAGATCACATCATTTAATTTAGGAATAGTGATCGATATTTTAAATACTCTATAGGCTATAAGCAAACTTATTATACCTGAAAACAAATAACCTGCCGAATTCAACAATGGTATTTTGACATAATCAGACTCATGTTTGATACATACAAAAATTAATATCGTAAAAATTGTCTTGCAGGTTATATTAACCATTGTCATGTACTTCATCTTCTCCATACCTTGAAAAAGCCATATAGGATTCATTGCATCCCCCATTACAACCCCTAATCCAAGTATGAGCATAAAAACATGGGTCCATGAAAAAAGTAGGATTGCCACACTGATAAAAATCACAAAAGCTATAACCATAAGGATTATTTTTGCCCCCAAAGTCGCATTAACTATTCCATTCACGACAACGTGATTATCTCTGTTCTGAGCAATTTGTCGAGTTACCGAAAGGTTAAAACCGTATGAACTCAATAATAGCATATACTGTATTAATGCATAAACAATAGAATAGACACCATAATTTTCCATACCTATCACCTTTATCATATAAGGCAATGTAGCCAACGGAAGTACCATATTCAGTACATTTAATATGGATAAAGACAAGACACTCTCCAACAAGCGACTATTTATATGCATAACTAACTTTCAACCTTGTGATATAACTAAACATTATAAAAAGTACTGGGATTTCATAAGGACTTAGATTTAGCCAATAAAATTCAAAAAAGCCCAAAGCTAAAAAGGTTAAAACGCTACAGTTAGCAAGAAGTAAAAAAACGTTCTGAGATTTTACCGAAACATAATACAAAAAGTAAACAATGAATGCGAAATTTAAAACAAATACAATAAAAAAAAGAGAGTCATGACTATAACACCAAATAGTACCAATAAAAGTCCTAACATTAGTATCTCCTAATTCCCCAATAGATAAAAATACGGGATTAATGCCATCAATATACCGTCCATCACCAAATAAAGCTATAAAAGAATTTATAATCGGTCTTACTAACGCTAATTTCATTTCTGGTTCTAAAATACCCTGCTGATAATCCAAACTAAACGACAAAGACCCACCTATCAGGTAGTCCATAAAATGATTAACCACAAAATTTATCCACGAATCGGTAATATCATTTCCTTCACTCAAAATCATTATAAGATAATAACTAAGAAAAAAAACTCCACTACAAATGAATACCGGAAATAATAAATTTTTCAAATTCAAGATAGATCTATTTGAGAAAAGTCTCGCAAGATAACCTATTAAAACAGGTGCTATAATCCAGCTTTTCACCCCCACGGCATACATGCCAATCAATAACAATACAATAATCACATAAGCTGACTTATGCTTGCTGTCGCTCTTATATATCATATATGAGAATATGGCAGACAGTAATACATTTAAATGTGCTAAAAAACCACTCACTTCATATTGCTCCGAAAACTCATCTCCACCAAAAGAAAATCCGCTGGATATAGTATTTCTAATTCTCAGCAACGAGATTATAATGCCAATAATAGCTAATATTTTTAATAAGCTATAAGAATCATCTCGTTTTAATATAACATATCTGTTTATTCGATCTTTTTTCACTAAAGTGGAAAAAAACAAACTAGGAATAAAAAACAAGAATAGACCTAAACAAGGTACAACTAAACTCGGTAAATAAAAATCCGGAACTGCAGTTACGCAATTCGAGTATAATACCGCAATAAGGGTAACTATAGCGTATGGAATAGAAAGAACGTTAACCGGTGTAATTATTATACCCCATAATTTTTTTTCTATTAGACACAAGAGAGAAACTTCAAATATGAATATTAGCAGATATATCATTCAAGTGACTATTAACGCTCAAATTGGAACATCCCCCTCGGTAAAGGGCACTTCTCTGTGTTTCAATCTGAGTATGTTAAATGTTAGTTGACTAAATTAACTATTGGTTATAGGAAAACATTGGCTTCTTTTCCAAAATCAGCTTCACCTATAATCAGAAACGTCTTAATATCTCAATCAAACGTACATTATCTTTGCGACCACGAACTGCCAGACGTATCAGATTACGACCAGTCATATTGGATTTCAATCCGCAATTGCTGACTATCACATCGTTTTCTATCAATTTCTGTGTGAGTTCCGCAGATGTATATTTATCTGTCACTTCACAAAGAAAATAATTGGCCTGCGAAGGGATGATCCGCAAATAAGGAACAGTTTGCAGTTCTGCATAAAAAGTATCTCTTTCCACCACAAACTTGGCACAAGCCTTTATATAATCCTTCTCATACTTGCCATAGATTTGCAAATAGAATTCTGCAAATGAATTGATGTTCCAGATACTCACCTCTTTCTTCATCCGTGTTATCAAATCAATATCTGCTGTAGCAAACACACCAAGCCTCAAACCAGGAACGCCATAAGACTTTGAAATAGATTTCATAACCATCATGTGAGGATGAGCTATCAATATTTCATCATACAACAAGCTATTTTCAACGGAACCATAAGTGAAATCCACAAAACTTTCATCTACAAGTAAACGAATACCCTTCATCGCACACCATTTTACCAATCGTAAAACGTCCGCTTTTGGCATAAAATGCCCGGATGGATTATCCGGATTTATCAGCATCAATAACGAAATATCCCTATTCTCAAAATATGCCATCAAGTCCTCTGCCGTATATTCAAAATTCTCACCTTGAGGAAAAAACGGAACAATCTGCTCTTTACGAAGTCGATTAGGATATTCATCAAAAGTAGGATATATAACACCGACTTTATCACCCGAATGTTCTTCCATCACAACCTTTATCAATTCCGTAGCGCCATTTCCTACGACTATATAATCTTGTTTTACACCAAAATATTTCCCCGCGAGTAATGAATTTACTTGCATACTCGATGGGGAATTTTCAAGTAACGTATCAAAATTAGCACGCAATTCATCTTTCATCCGTTTGGGAGGAAAAAAAGGATTCACCAAATAACAGAAATCCAGCATCTGTGGGAAACGCCAATAACCACCATAACGTTTATGATACTCCTTCCATTTTATATTTTTATCACTGAATATGGTAGATGCTATATCCAAATCCTGTACATCATCTATCTCATACCATTTCTCATCAGTTATCGGCAATGCCTTCAAGGTAGAATTGGTGCAGATGGAGTAATATGCGCAGTACTTGTTCATAATATTCATTATTCCCCATAACCCGACAATAGGCCTTAAGAAATGGTACATATTGATATTCCGAGAACTCACGACTGAACTTATAGATATTCACAGTTTTGTAATAGACATCTGCATTTTCATAGCGGAAGGCTTCTTTAGGAACAAAATTGGTAATGTTCCGGTCATTGTCAATGCAGACCATTGTACCATCCATCCACGTTTCATACTTGGCAACAAGTGCCAGATCAGGATCTGGATGGTTTACCAACAACCAAGCATCCTGTCTTCAAAAATCAAATCGGATTCAAACAAAATAGTGTCATCTTTGCATAACTCTTCTTTTACCAATGCCAGTGAATAAATATTGTTTGTTTGGTCATAAATAGGATTATTGACATACTCTATTTTCAAGACATCATCATAACGATGCCCTATATGGTCTATCAGTTTTTGTCCTTCATAACCTATCACTAAAACAAGACGATTAAGTTTAAATTTTGATAATTGGGTAATCATTCTATCGATAAGCCGAATGCCATTTACCTCTATCATACATTTGGTATTGTTTCTGGTCAATTCGCCCAATCGTTTTCCCATTCCTGCCGCTAAAATAATTGCTTGCATATATTTAAGATATTTGTAAATACTCAATTTAGGGTATACCTCAGATTATAGGTCCTTTTCCTGTGCCCAAATCGAGACATATTAAAAATTAAACATTTGATTTAACATTAGGCGCAAGCCAAACCTAGATTTTGAGGTATCATGCTAAAGTAAACACATAATATCCATTTCACTGGAACGCGCTTCTATATGAAATACTCCAGAACGAAATAGATAAGAGTTTTTAAGTAAGTAATCAATTAAGGATATGTTCTAAATTGAATACTTACACTATTTATCCAGTTTTTCGTATTCTGAATTCCTACTTATAAACTCCGGCACAATTGATTTCATCACTTTCACAGCTTCCAACTTTTCTACTCGAATAGATAGATCTACCAAGCGTGTAATAAGTATTGATATATCCATAAAATCATATTCTCTCACTTTTGCACGGAAAATTTTAGCATTGTTAGTGGGGAGAGTATTTTCTTTGGTTGCCAGCAACTCTTCATATAACTTCTCACCCGGACGAAGGCCGGTATATTTTATTTCGATATCTTTTTCGGGGATAAGACCGGCCAGTTCTATCATTCGACGTGCCAAGTCGGCAATCTTTACCGGGGTACCCATATCAAATACGAAAATCTCATTTCCTTTACCCATAAAAGCAGCTTCCAAAACAAGACGGCAGGCTTCAGGGATTGTCATGAAATAACGGATAATATCGGGATGGGTGACTGTTAATGGACCTCCTTTAGCCAACTGTTCACGAAAACGGGGAATGACAGAACCGTTACTGCCTAATACATTGCCAAAGCGGGTAGTGATAAAACGGGTTTTTCCCGGATGTAACCCTTTACTTATCGCGATACTCAGACTCTGCACATAGATCTCGGCCAGGCGTTTGGAGGCCCCCATCACATTGGTTGGGTTGACTGCCTTATCGGTAGAGATCATAATAAATTTGTCGGCACCATATTTTACGGACATGTCGGCCATATTACGGGTTCCCTGGACGTTGGTATGTACAGCTTCACAAGGGTTTTCTTCCATCAGAGGAACATGCTTATAGGCTGCTGCATGGAAGACATATTGGGGATGGAAAGTTTTAAAAACACTTTCTACACGGGCAAGCATCCTGACATCTCCCATGATCGGAGTGAAGACAACATCGGGAAAACGATCTGCCAACTCCAGACGGATGGTATGCATAGGTGTCTCGGCACTATCAAACAAGATCAGTTGCTTCAAACCAAATGTACAAAGTTGTCGACAAAGTTCACTACCGATAGATCCGGCAGCACCAGTAACCATAACAACTTTACCCCCTAATTCATCTGCTATTTCTTTCAGGTTGATATTTATTTCATCACGTCCTAAAAGGTCTTCGATACGAACCTCCGGTAGATTTCGTAAATTGACTGTCCCTCCTTTTAACTCATCTACGGTAGGAAGCATCAACATACGAACCTTTTTCCGCTCACAATAACGAACCAAGCGTTCACTTTCTGCTTTTACAGCATGATAGTCGGTAAACAAAATAGCCTTGATACCTTTTCGGTTTACCAAACCATTAAATTCCAACTGATCTTTTACCGAATAAACCGGACATCCTCCTATACGGATCTTACTTCTTTTTCCGATTCGTATATACCCTTCAATCTGATAATTATCCGATTGTTTCCAAAGAGAAGTGGCAGGCGAATTAGATACAGCGTCTTCCTCCCTGTAAATCAACAGCCTCTCATTATTGGAGGCGACACTTCTAACTATCATGCTATACATTATTATTAATAAAGCACGAAATATTGTCAGGATGAAGAAGGTCAGGAATAAATCAAGCAGACCTCCTAAAAAGACTTGAAGAAAAGATAACGAGTGGATAAAACAGGAAAGGACTACAATCATCAAAGCAGCTTTCACAAAGGAGGCAATAGCAATACGCCCCGTCTCTGTAAAAGTAGAATGACGAATGACACCTTTATAGGTCTGGCAGGAGAGAAAACAGATTGTACTGCATAGGATGGAAAAGAGATTTATATAAATAAACTCATGTACCGGCAGACTTATTTTCAAAATATTGCCAAGGGTCGCAAAAACTAAAAAAGTGGATAAAACCGAGAAAAACAGGTCTATAAAAAAGATTATCCACCGATTAAAGTATTTTTGCTTCGAGAAGAGAATGATAAAATCACTGATTTTCAGCACATTAATACTAGTCATATATCATAAAAATGTTCGTCAGTCCCATAACGGAAATAACGATTATTGCTTGTTTTTCAAAGCCTGTACAAAGAAAAGGGTGACTAGAAAAAACGATCGTTTTTTCTAGTCATTTATTCGTGTGCAAAAGTATTCTTTATAATCCAATAATCAAAGCCTTTTCTAAATTATTATTCCCCTAAGTATCAATATTATGCCTCTGATTCATACGAAATATCTGTTAATCAGTGATTAACGATTTTAAACAGAAAAAGGGTGACTAGAAAAAACGATCGTTTTTTCTAGTCATTTCACTTTTATCCTATTAATTATTTGATCTTATTTTTTAATTTATATATGGATAAACGTTTTTAGTTATGCATTTATTTCGGCATCGAAGTTGCAGAAGGGTTCTCCACGATTCCCCATTCTCCGATATTCCGTTCTTTCCGATCGAACGAAACACCGACTTTTATCAGTTTACGATGATCTATTTGATAAGGTAACAGGTATCCTTTATCGTTTATTTGTTGTAAAGCATCTTCTATACTTCCGTCCAACTTAAATTCAAAAACGTAAATGTATTCTCCGGTTTTGACAACTGCATCCGCACGACCTTTGGCACTACGGACCTCTGCATCACAGAACTGCCCCATCAATTTAAAGATCAGATAAAAGACAACCTGGTAATGACGCTCTGTCTTGTCATTCAATTCATAAGGGAAATCCGCAAAAAAAGCACGCATACGTCGCATAAAAGCATCGACATCGCCGGACTCCAGTTCATGGACAAATTTACCGATATAGAAGCCTCTTGCTTCTTCAGTGATGGAAGAATAGAAAGGAGTGATAAAGTTTAAGAATCCGTAACGCACTTCTTCGTTTGGAAATTCCAGTTTATAGAGTTTAAAACGGGCATCGTATTCTTTGATTGTCAGATATCCGCTTTGATAGATTAATGGGATCGGGTTGTTCCGTTCAGCACGGTATTCGGTAAAAGCCGATGCTTGTGTCTCTACACCATCGATCAAAAGACGAAGGTCGTATTCACTTTTCTTCAATAATTCGACCAAAAAGGTAGGAGTTCCGGTCTGGAACCAATAATCGCCAAATTCTCTTTTGTCTAATGCACTTAACGTACTGAAAGGATTAAACACTCCCTCCCGGTTCGGATGAAAGTGGTAGCCGTCGTATTGCTTCACCATCATTTCAACTGTTTCTTCCCATGTCAGTGACTGCATTTGACCTAGCTGTTCCAATTCGGGACGCAAGTTCGCAGTTAACTCTTGATGTGTTATACCGCAAAGAGTTGCATAATTGTAATCGAGGCTTATATCATTTAGTTGGTTCAAATCACTAAAAACGCTTACTTGTGCAAATTTAGTGACACCGGTCAGGAATACAAAACGCAGGTAACGGTCAGCACTTTTGAGAACGCCATAGAACGCTTTCATCGTACGCCGATAGGCTTCCATCAAAGATTCATTATTAATAGCCTGTAAAAGAGGTTTATCGTATTCGTCGATCAAAACAACTACCTGACGCCCGGTTTGTTCCCAGGCACGACGAATCACTCCCTTGAAGCGAAGCGAAAGCGTTGTTTCATCATTACCCCGTCCATAAAGTTCTTCCCACTGTGTCAGTTGATTGCTCAATAAAGCATCTAATTGTTCAGGTCTGTCAAATTTTTCAGCATTCAAATCAAGATGTAACACAGGATAAGTATTCCACTCCTGTTCTAATTTTTCAATGGCCAAACCTTCAAATAGTTCTTTTTTTCCTTGAAAATAGGCTTCCAATGTAGAGATCAGTAAACTCTTTCCGAAACGACGGGGACGACTGAGAAAATAAGGGACTTCACTCGCTACCAAATGATAAACTTGTTCGGTCTTATCAATATACAAATAGTTTCCATTCCGAATCTTTTCGAAACTTTGTATTCCTATCGGTAATTTACGACTCATCATCATACGCTATTTTAACTTTTACCTGGTTGTTGAACAAAGATAAACATTTATCCGTATAAAGCGGAAACAACCAACCAATTAATATCAACTACAACAGAATATCAAAAAAAATCAGCCAAGTAGCATATAGGTTAGCTACCTGGCTGATTTTATTTCAAGAATTCCAGATCAAATCCGGAAAGAAAATTATTATTGAGGCATCGGAGCAGCCGAAGGCGGAGGTGTCTTTGTCCCCCACTCTTTATTGGCTCTCGGACCCACTTCAAGTTCAAGCAGGCCGCCTTGGGCGATGTCGCTGTGCTGGAACCAGGGCTGGTTCAGGACTTCCCCGTTCAAGCGAGCCGACTGCACATATTTATTTTCTTCGGAAGCGTTGTTTGCTTTGATCTCAAACGTATTGCCGTTACCCAGGTCGATCTTTACATCGGTAAATACCGGGCTACCTATATTATAGGTAGGCGAGCCGGGAGTAACCGGATAGAATCCCATCTGGCTGAACACAACGAAAGCAGACATACCACCGCCGTCTTCATCACCGGGAACGCCCATCACGTCGTTACGGAACCACTGGTTCAACAGCGTACGGATACGTTTCTGAGTCTTCCAGGGCTGGCCGGCATAGTTATACAGATACGGGATATGCAGACTCGGTTCGTTAGCCATCGAGAACATACCTACGTTGCCGGTATGGTCGGGAAGGAAGGAATAAAAACTCCATTTGGACATACCGAGCGGTTCGTTGAACATGGAATCGAGATCCAAAACAAATGCTTTGTCACCACCGATCATAGAGATCAGGTCGCCGATGTTATGCTGTACGTCCCAACGATACACATAGGCATTGTTCTCATCGTAATAATCGCGGGCACCCAGGCCACCGTCATAACGGTAATCCATCGGTTCGATGAATTTGCCATCCTTATCCTTCGGATGGAAGAAACGGGTATCGGGGTTGAACAGATTGCGGTAGTTGTAGGATTCGCGCAGGTAATGTTTGGCTTCGTCAGTCTTACCCAGTTCGGCTGCGATTTGTGAGAGACACCATTGGTCGTAGGCTGTTCCCAGCGTAACGGCTACCGGCTGGCGTTTTTCCCAGATAGAGACGTTGGCTACCGTTTCCTTTTCACCGGGTTTCAATGCGGGGATATAACCGTGTTCCTTATAGAAATCGTCCAACCATCCGGCAGGGGCAGCCGACCAGGGGATCAGGGTTTTCTCTTCGATACCTTTCTTTGAAGCGATATAAGCCTTTTCCAGGTCGAAGCCGCGCAGGCCTTTCTTCCAGGCGTCGATCACAGTAGCTACGGCATGGTTGGAGTTCATACGACGGGAGTCGCCGGTCACTTCCGGGAAGGTCGGCATCCAGTTCGTACCCATCTGTTCCGCCATCAGCAGGAAAGAGTTGATGATATCGCTTTCACGTTCATTGTCGATCAGGATACGCAACGGATGGGTTGCACGGTAGGTATCCCAGATCCAGTCGTCGGTATAGAACGGACGACCGCCGTCTTCATGGATCTGACCGTCGAAGGCACTGTAGTAACGGCCGTCTTCGCTCAGGTTGACCGGACGTTCGTAGCAACGGTATAAAGAGGTATAGAATACGGTCTTGTCGTCGTTGGTTCCGCCTTGTGTCTGGATTTTGCCGAGGGCATCGTTCCAGTCGTTGCGGGCGATCTTGGCTACAACGTCCACATCATAGGCAGCAATCTCACGTTCGAGGTTCTTCTTTGCCTGCTCTTCGCTGATGAAGGAGATACCGTAGCGCACACCGAGTTTCTTCACGTCATTTCCGTAAGAAAGGACAAGGGCAGCGTCTTTACCTTCGACCGATGTTTCGCCGTATTTCACGGTGTTATCTGCCAATACGCCACATTGTTGCGGAGCTTTGTCTGTTTCGGCATAGAGATAGACTTTCGTCTTCCGGTCTACGAACTGGTAACCGCTGACGCTCTTTCCATCGCTCTTCAACTGTCCGTTACGGCTGTTGAAGATCAGATAGGCTGGCCCTTCTCCTTCAAAAGTGATGCCATAGACGGCACTCTGATGCGAAGGGGCGAAGTCTACATCTATATTATTATCGTCCAGATATACCTGGTAACGATACGGATAGATCTTCTCATGGTCATAACTGTAATTGATAACCGGCTTCAATCCGGATTCTTCTCCCTGATACGGGCTCAGATTAAAAGCAGAACTTCCGCGGTGGCTGGTTACGATAACCGGCAGTCCGCTCAACATATCACCTGTAAAGTCGGCACGCTCCGGATAGACACGGAGCATACTGTTAGGTAAATGTACGGTCGGATAGGTAGGCACCAGCAAGTGACTGATGTTTCCCATATAGGGATTGACATAGTCTACCGGGCTTTTCTGCTCCGACGGGAGACCTCCTCCGGCAGCGCAGGAGGCCAGTAAAAAAGCTGAAGCCAGCAAGGCAACAGATGTCTTGATTTTTTTGTTTAATTTCATCTTAGTATTCAATTCAGTATTTATTTTTTCTTCTTTTCATCCACTGAGAATGAATAAGGGAAGTCTTCCGGGTTAACACCTCTGTTCAGGTTGGGTTTGTCGCCCATCTTAATATCGAGGACACCGCCTTTCAGCAGTTCGTTGTGGTCGAGATAGTTCTTGGTATAGTTCACGCCGTTGAATGACATCGACTCGATATAGATATTCTTGTCGCTGTTTTCGGGAGCGTTGATCACCAGGTTCTTTCCATTCTCGAAATGCAGTGTTGCCTTCTTGAACAACGGAGCGCCCAACACATATTGCGTAGTACCCGGAGCCACCGGATAGAATCCAAGGGCTGAGAATACATACCAGGCGGAAGTCTGGCCGTTGTCTTCGTCACCGCAATAACCGTCAGGTGTCGGAGTGTACATCTTATTCATTACGTCACGTACCCAGTACTGCGCTTTCCAGGGTTGTCCGGCGTAGTTATACAGGTAGATCATATGCTGGATCGGCTGGTTGCCATGTGCATAGTTACCCATGTTCATGATCTGCATTTCGCGGATCTCATGGATTACCTGTCCGTAGTAACTGTCGTCGAACAATGGCGGAACGGCAAATACAGAATCAAGCATCATCACAAAAGAGTCTTTGCCACCCATCAGGTCGATCAGTCCCTGCGGATCGTGGAAGACAGACCAGGTATAATGCCAACTGTTGCCTTCGGTGAAAGCATCCCCCCACTTCAACGGAGAGAACGGTGACTGGAAAGTACCGTCGGCATTCTTTCCGCGCATCAGTTTACTTTCCTTGTCGTACAGATTCTTATAATTCATGGCACGTTTAGCATACAGGTCGAGTTCTTTCTTCGGACGGCCCAGTTCTTTGGCGATCTGATAAATACACCAGTCGTTATAAGCATATTCCAGCGTACGGGCTGCGTTTTCATTGATCTTGACATCGTAAGGCACATATCCCAGTTTGTTGTAATACTCATGTCCCAGACGGCCGGTGGAAGACACAGTCGGGTGTACGTTTTCCGTTCCGTGGATCAGGCCTTTGTACATCGTTTCCAGGTCATCGACCTTTACACCCTTCATATAAGCATCTACCAGGATGGAAGCCGAGTTGTTACCCACCATGCAACCACGGTGTCCCGGACTTGCCCATTCGGGGAAGAAGCCGCTTTCCTTATAGGTATTGATCAGACCTTCCTGCATCTCCTTGTTCATCGACGGATACATCAGGTTCAGGAACGGGAACAGGGCACGGAACGTATCCCAGAAACCGGTATCGGTAAACATATATCCCGGCAGCACTTCGCCGTTGTACGGACTGTAATGAACTACGTTTCCGGCTGCATCTATTTCGTAGAACTTACGCGGGAAAAGCAGTGAACGGTACATGCAGGAATAGAATGTACGGTACTGGTCCAATGTTCCTCCTTCTACCTCGATCTTACCCAAGACATCGTTCCAGGCTTGTTTGCCTTTAGAAACCAGGGTATCGAAATTATCATTACCCAATTCTTTCATATTGATGGCAGCCTGGTCGAAGCTGATGAAGGAAGAAGCCACCTTGGCCTGAACGATTTCGCCTTTCTTCGTCTTGAAACCGATCACGGCACCTACATGACTGGAAGTTTGTTCTTTCGAACCTTCTTTCAGCGTGTTGTCGGCAAACGTCGCTTCGTAGGTAAAAGGTTTATCGAATTCGATAATAAAGTAGTTCTTGAAGTTCTCGGGAACACCGCCGCTATTCTTGGTAGAGTAACCGATAATTTTGTTTTCTTCCGGAATGACTTTGATATAAGAACCGTTATCCAACGCGTCTACCACTATGTAAGAATGGTCGTTTTCCGGGAAGGTGAAACGGAACAGAGCGGCACGGTCGGTCGGAGTCAGCTCCGTTATCACATCGTGATCGGCCAGATAGGCTTTATAATAATAAGGTTTCACCACTTCACTCTTATGGGAGAACCAGCTGGCACGTTTATCCTGGTCAAATTCAGGAGCGCCCACTACGGGCATAATGGCAAACTGTCCGTAATCGTTGATCCACGGACTTGGCTGGTGGGTTTGTTTGAATCCTCTTATCTTATTTGCGGTATATACATACTGCCATCCGTCTCCCATCTTTCCTGTCTGGGGAGTCCAGAAGTTCATCCCCCAGGGACGGGCAATGGCGGGATAAGTGTTTCCTGTCGATAGTTCAAAGCTCGATTGAGTTCCCATCAACGGCATTGCATACTCTACCGGGTCAAAGGCGTCGTTACCGGGAGCTGCCATAGCTGGCTTTCCAATCCAGGCCGTCATCACGACCAAAGCAATAGCCAATACATTTTTCTTATTCATGTTTTCTTATTTTGGGTTGAATTTATATGTTTAAATGAAGCCAAATCATCAAATTCATTAATCACACAAAGATAAAGACAATCCGGAAGAGAAAGAATACAAATATCTTTAATTCACATACAAAATCACATAAAGGGGCTCTTTACATAATAATCCGGGAAGTGAGTGCCTTTACGAGAAACAATGTTTCCGGGGAGATAACCCACTGTCGACCTCCCGGAAACATTGTAAATTCCACTTCGTCGGTGGGTCAGGTCCTCAGAAACATTGTAAATTCCATTTCGTCGGCGGGTCAAGTCCCCAGAAACATTGTAAATTCCATTTCGACGGTGGGTCAGGTCCCCGGAAACATTGTTTCCGGCATTTCAACCATTTATTTACCGGGTCATAATAATAAAGCGATGCCACTTATGAAAATCCTTTATTACAGAAGGATAGTTTCATAAGTGGCATCGCTTTATCTTACAGATAGATTACCAGGAAAGTTTTATAAACTTATTCTCCCAGGGTACAAAGTCTGTTGTTGCATTTCCGGCAATCGGGTCTCCCACTACATCACAAACAGTGACTTTCGTAAAGTTGACCTTATCGGAAGTAACGGCAAATTTAGCCGGTTTTCCTGCAATCTCGCGCAACTGAAGCATCACGGCGTTTTCTCCTTCAACAGGTTTCATATTCACCAGCAACAAATTGTCGGATGAGATATTGAACACGGAAGCAGGAGATACGACTTTGCTTCCCTTCGCTCCCGCCGGCAATACGCGGGTCAGGAACGGGATGCGGTTCTCCCAGGCAAAACGGGTGGCATAACCAATCGAGTTGTCTTTGCTTGAATTGATAAAGTAACTCCATTGCAGTTCACCCATCTGGTCGGCATTGAAATTGGTTACCCAATAGTTGTTCATCGGCCAGGAATACATATTGGTGGATTGGGGAACGGCACCGGCTTTATAGCGTCCGGTGTTGATTGCCCCGAACTGCATCAACGGTATTTCAGGACTGCCCATCACGACCTGCGATTCGCTGTTACGCGCCGTAGCAAAGTTCTGGACGGTGTACCAGTCGTTCGATGAACCGGGAATCTGGTCTACACCCGCTTCGATCGTTCCGCCGGGAACATCCAGGAATATCTTTCCCTGATTCACCTCAAACGGGAACGAGATATAGACAGCTTCGGGATCGGTAATGGCTTTTTTACGCAGACGGTAAACAATATCGATCTTCTTTGTCACATTGAATACACGGAACTCGACCATCAGGTTGTTCGGTTCACGACCGGCAACGGTCTCGCCACGGAAACGATACGTATCCCAGATCGCTCCCTTTTCGTAACGCTCGAAACGGATCCGTTCGGGACGACGGCGAAGGAATTGCGGTGCGCGGTACTGTTCCATCGGATGACGGCTGTCGATGATCTCGTAGATAAATTCGCCCAGTTCCCACTCGGCATTCGGGGTGGTCAGTTCCTTGTTCAGTTCCTTGTCGAACAATTTACTGATGGTTCCCTTGCGAGTATTGAAGTCGATGGCGTACCAGGGATTCTCGACATGAGCATTCTCCAATTTATCTGCCAATTGCACGGCAGGACGAGGCTCGTCTTTTACCTTTATATAATATTGGGCATACCCAAAGGCAGGTACGTCTTTCACGTAAAGCGACCAGTAAGTACCGTCCGAACGGCTTTCCGCCGGTTGCGCAGGAATGATATTCCCGGAGGCATCCACTATTTCGAAGGCTTTTTCGCGAGGTAATATCTGGTGATCGATATACACTTTAGCTATACCGCTATATGTCCAGTTCAACGTATTGAAGACAGCCACCGAGGGATATTCGGCTTTCGGCACGAAAGACTGCAACAATCCCATCGTCACTTCTCCCAGCAAACCGGAATGACGGTAAGCCTCCCAGGCATACGATTGTTTCAGGGAACGCTGCTCCCAGGTTTCCTTGCAATAGGCATTACGGACGCTTTCGCTGTAACCGAATGTATGTTCATCATAAAACAGCAGGGCCTTGTTGATGTCGTCTATCTGGTTACCGATCTGGGCAGGAAGTTTGGCTCCCAGCATACCGGCAAAAGACAGACCTGCCTGGTTAGCGATAATGTCCGAATGAGTGATACGGGAAATAGCCGCTTCACGGGCACCGGAAGCAAAACCGTCTGTCCACCAGTCAGGCCATGCGCCACGGATAGTCTGTATCTTATCGGCATAGTTCGTCTCTACATCTTTGATAAACTCGCTGGCAACTGCCGTGCGGAGTTTGGGCCATTCGTATTTCTCATTCCACTTCATCAGCATCTCGCAACTCTTTGTCGAAGGGGGCGAATTATCGGTAAAATAACCGGAGTGCTGGGCGGCAACGATATCGTACGGATAGTTCTTGGCTTCCATTTCACCCAGATAATTCAGGACGCGTTCTTCGAACTGCTCGAAGTTATCGGTGTGGATACCGAAGAAGTTTCCCTGGTTGTAATGTTCGGCACGATAAGTCAACACCTTTTTTCCGGAAGGAGACTGCCACCAGAATACGGTCGGTATGTCGAAACATATCAGGGCACGATGACCGTGTGTTCCCATATTGACATATTTCACACCTGCATCGGCAAAAAATTCAGTGAAGCACCAGCCGATACCGTTCACATCGTTCTGCATAGCGACTTCCGCTTTCATTCCAGCTTCACGGAAAGCCTTCAACGGGTAAAGGGAGGCGGCCAATGTCTGTTCGTCGGGCAATTCGTCGAAGTTCAGATACATGGCAGCCAGTTCGATGCGTCCTTCGGCTACCCGCTTTTTCAGGCGGGCGATCTGTTCGGCAGGGCGGCATTTCAGGTATTCGCTGACAGCCCAGGCGATTTCGCAGGTCCAGCGGAACTTGGCAAAGTCGGGGTAATTATCGGTAGCATCGCAATAGTCGAGCGCATAGTCGATGTAGCGGAGATGTTCTGCCAGGATTTCGGTTTGCGAACGGGTGTAACCGATATCGGTATGCGTATGCTGCACCATATTCATCTGCCAGTGACGGACAGGTTTTACTTCCACCCGGGTAGATTCTTGTTCCTTACCGACAGTTACTGTCAGAGGCAACTGCACGGTAGACTGTACCTGCGGTATCTCAAAAAAGAAGGGATTCGGCCCGTCATTCAATTTCACTTTCCGGGACTGATCGCCCAGGGTAATCGTTGCATTGGCGGAGGCTCCTTCGTGTTTTACCGTAACCCGTACTTTCTGTACCGGTCCTTTCGCTGTTTTATACAAAGCGGGAAAGAGATGCGTCTCGATCCCCGGCGGAGCGGTCGAAGCGCTCCAGGCAAAGGATGACAGGACAAACAATGCCAGCCCTGTCAGGAATAAGGTTTTAAGCGTTTTCATAAGCATCTATTTTTTATCGATTCTAAAAGAGATTATACAAATATAAAGGATGCAAAGCAGGAGGATGGACAATCCGGCAACCTGTCCGAAACCATCGGCTACAATTCCCATCAACGGCGTTATCAGGGCACCACCGGATACTCCCATAATCATCAGAGCGGATATTTCATTTGCCCGTTCCGGCTTGTGCTGAAGGGCGTATGAGAAGATGATCGAAAAGACATTCGCACACGCCAACCCTACAATAACGATCATAACAAACATGCTCCACATATCCGGAACCAGCAACAACAAGACAAATGCTGCTATCGCAACAAACATACTATATTTCAGGAAGCGGGCACCGGAGAGTTTCGCCAGCAGGAAAGCTCCGGCAAACGAACCAATCGTACGGGCGGCAAAATAAAGGCTGGTACCCAGTCCGGCTTCGGAAACGGGCATACCTGTCCGTTCCATCAGCAACTTGGGGATAGTAGTGTTCAAGCCGACATCTATACCGACAATAAAAAGGATCCCCAGGAACAGGGATACGATATATTTATCCTTGAACAGGGATAAGGTGGTAGCAAAGGTAGCCCCGGCCTCTTCCAGCTTTTCCTTTCCCGGGATCGTGGAGATCAGCCAGATCGTAGAGATCAGTGTCGTTACTGCGTAAACAAGGAATATCAATTTCCAGTCACCCCAGAAAGAGGCAGCCGCCCCGGCAATGATCGGGCCGAGGAAAGAGGAAATCGACTTGATAAATTGCCCCAGAGTCAGGACACTCGTAATACGGTCCGGACTAACTACATTAGCCACCATCGGATTCAGGGAAACCTGTAAAATAGTATTACCGATCCCCAATAAGGCAAAGGCCAGCAGGATGCAGGCAAAGTCATAAAAGAACAGAGGCAGCAACATCGCCAGAGCTGTAACAGCCAACGCGATGACCACCGTGTTACGTCGTCCGAGCTTTCCCATCATAACTCCTGTCGGAATAGAAAACAGGGCGAACCAAAGGAAAACCATCATCGGAATCAGGTTTGCCAATGTATCGGACAGGGAGAAGTCTACCTTTACATAGTTGGTTGCTATGCCGACAACATCAGCGAAACCCATCACAAAGAAACCGAAGAGGATGGGATAAATGGCTTTCGAATTTTGTTTATTCATGGTATGTATTGTTTTTTCAATAATCATTATATGTATCTACCGGCTGATTCCCCATATCCAGTTCCAGACGTCCTCCCGCTGCAATTGTTTCAAAAGGAATGCGGGTAGTTGGATAGACTTTACCATTCAGACGGTACTGCTGAACGTAATAGTTTTCTTTGCTGTTGTTCTTTGCTTCGATAACAAATTCTTTTCCTTTATAATATGTATTATTCAGCTGAATCGTTATTTTATCGAATACAGGGCTGCCCAAAGCAAAAGAAGGTTGCGGGTCTGTCAGTCCTTTGACATCGAACAGTCCCAGGGAAGCGATCGCATACCAGGCACCCAACTGTCCCTGGTCTTCATCCTGCCCGTAACCGTAACCATGAATACCATCCGTTCCATAGAACTCGTCCAGAATGGCACGTACCCATTTCTGGGTCAGCGAAGGACGTCCCGCCTCGTTGAACAGCCAGGAGATATGGAGGCAAGGTTGGTTGCCATGATTATACAAAGTTTGCAGACCGGCAAAGGCTCCGACCTCCGTACCACCGCTGAAGATCAGCTCGCGGGAAACAGTAAAGATACTGTCGAGACGCTGATTGAAAACATCGGCTCCGACTTTGCCGACCAGGCCTGCCGCATCATGCGGCACATAGAACGTGTACTGCCAGGCATTTCCTTCCTGGAAACCGCGCCACACCTGCATCGGGTTGAAGTTATCAATGAAACTTCCATCAGCCTTCTTCGGATGAACAAAATTAGTGGACGGATCATAGATACGTTCCCAGCCTTTCGACAACCACATCAGTTTATCATAGTCGTCAGTCTTACCCAATTTCTTTGCCCATTGAGCGACTGCCCAGGCACTGTAAGAATATTCTAATGTATGGGAAGCGGAGAACATAAAGGCCTCGTCGGGACCATTACCATTTTCCAGATGGGGGACATATCCGTATTCAAGGAACTTATCCGTATCGACCTTTCCGGCCCCCAACGGACGGTTCGTACCGTCGAGTTCATTTTTAATAGAAGCCTCATAAGCCAGGTCGACATCGAAATCACGGATACCGCACTGATAAGCCCCGGCCAGAATCGTAGTCAGCAGGTTGGTCCCTACCCCCGATACATAACGGCTATTGGCCAAGCCATCCGCCAACCATCCGGCATCTTTGTAGACCAGCAAATGACTGCTGATATAATCGGATGCATATTCAGGATAAGCCAAAATCCAAACTTGCGAAAGATTCCATTGCGCTCCCCAGGCAGCATCGGTATTATAAAGGTTATGGGCAGGCTTGCCATTTTCCAGAGGTATCAGCCCTACACTACCGTCGTTGCGGGGATAAGCTCCGTTTACATCGCTGGCAAGGCCGCGTCCCAGCAGGGCATGGTAAAGGCCGGTATAGAATTTCACCTTATCTTCTTTGACCGGTGTCTCTACCCGGATGCGTCCGAGGTAGTCTTCCCACTGCCGGTGAGCCGCCTCTTTCGCCTCGTCAAAGGTAAGCGTGCGGGCTTCCGTATCACGGTTCAGACGAGCATTTTCCACAGAGGTATATGACAGGCCGACCTTGGCAGTAATGCTTTCTCCTTCCGCAGTCTTATAGGTGAGATATAAACCCGAACCGACTCCGGAAACCTGTTTTGCATCCGGCTGTACCTTTTCACCGATGAAGGTGCCGTATCCGGAAGGCTGTTTATCCAACTGGGCAGAAAAATACAACGGCACTGTTGCGCCCGGCTGGTATTTCTTTACATATTCCGGCAAGGTAATCACCCAGCCTTCAACCGTCCCGTCATCGTTCAACGTGACGGAGGCATCCTTCACAGCACCACTTTCACCCTGCCGGTTACCTATATCGAACAGGATACGGCTTTCTTCGGAAGCAGGGAACGTATAACGCTGAAAAGCCACACGAGGAGTGGCTGTCAGTTCTGCCCGGATATGGTAGTCTTGCAGATTCACAGAATAATAACCGGCAGTGGCAATCTCTTCCGAATGATCGAAACGGGAACGGTAACCGCTTCCGGTCGAATCATTCACGGCACCGGGGACTGTCTTCAACTCACCCACCGTCGGCATCAGGACGATACCACCCACCTGAAACTCGTGGAGACAGGGAAAACCTTCAATGGAAGTATCGCGATAGTCATAGCCGGTTGCTTCCCAGCCGGAGTTATTCCCCAAATGGGCGTTTGTCGATGGAGCAGGTTTCGCCATACCGAAAGGCATCGCACCGGGGGTGAAATGGAACCAGCGGCAATGTGCCGTCCCGATACGCGGTTCCACATATTGGGACAGGTTCTCCGCAACCGCCTTCTCTTCTTTCACCGGCGAGCAGGAAACAACCAACAAGCCTGTCAGAAGGGTGAGAACCGGAGTTATTAAACAGTTTGTATTCATGGCGTATTTATTTTTACATTCTTATAAATGATTCAAGGCATATACATAAGCACCCAAAGCGACCGAACGGCTGGCACCCTGCTTACTTATCATGACACCGATGCGTTTACAAGGGTCGTAATCCACCTGGCGGTCTGAACCGGGAACAGGTATCTTCACCGCTTCCCCTCGGGCAAACCGGTTGAAGTCCGCTTCGTCATCCAAATTGAATGCTTTGCTTTGCAGACGGCTGAAACGGCTTCCGTCCATCATACCGGTCTCGCTGTTCATCTCATCAAGCAAGGCAGGCATGAAATATTTGGCAGCACCGGTCAGTCCTCCGCCAATCACGACCAGACCGTCGATCAAAGTGATGGCCTGCGCTATGGCATCCCCGGCCATTTCCCCCAATTCGGCAAAGGCACGGCGGGCGGCATCCTGATTTCCGGGACGGGTACCTTCGGCGATATCGAAAATATCTTTCGGAGTCAAAGCGGAAGTGTCGCCGGAAAGCTCGCGATAGACATGCTGCACGGCTCGGATACTGACACTTTCCTCTACGATATATTGCTGGTGTTTCTTGTTGCGAAAGCACCAGATATCGCCTCCGGCCGCATTGTCTCCCATCAGCAGGTCACCGTTTATCACAACTCCGGCACCAAAACCGGTACCGAGTGTTACGCCGAGCAGATTTTTATAACGCTTAATGCTTCCCGCCTTTTCCAGACGAAGATTTACCTCCGGCAATGCGCCGGTAAGCGCTTCGCCATAAGCAAAAAGGTCGCCGTCATTATTGATGAAGACAGGGATGCCGAACTTTTCTTCCAGGTACGGGCCCAACGCTACGCCTCCGCGGAAAGAAGGAAAGTTCGGCAGATTACCGATAATACCGGCCGGATAATCAGCTGGTCCGGGAAAAGCAAAACTGATGGCAACCGGGGCTTCCGTCAGTTGTTCGCGAATCCGGGAAAAACCTGTGGCCAATTGCCCCAGGCACTGTTCCAGATTACAGGCACAAGAGGGCAACGTTATAGGAGTCACTATCTCATTTCCCCCACGGATAGCCGAAAAGACCAGGTTGGTCCCTCCGGCATCAAGGGTCATTACTATGCGGTTATCGTTATACATTATATATATGTGTGTTTAATTGATATTCGATTATTATCCTTTCGTCCGTACATAAGCCTTGATCGTTCCGCAGGTTTTTCCTTCTGAAATGCCATACGGGCGGATCGTGTAATCACCGACTACGGCCGGTACGATAAATGTCTCGGCATAATGAACGATAAACGGTTCGAACGCATTTACCGGACTTTCCACGATCAGTTCATCTCCTTCTATCACATTAAAAACGTTGACTCCCCCACCTGTATTGTGCGGCACTGTGCCGGTAAACCAGTGGCGGCGGGTTTCGATAAACTCATTTTCATGCAGACCGGTACGTTCTTCTACCCAACCTTCGCCTTCGGCACGCGGTTCGAAATGGTTGACCAACTGGTCGCGTACAAACTCCGTCTGCCGTTCCCATTGTATCACATGCGAACCGTGGGTGATGTTGATAGGACGCGGTTTGCCGTCCAACCCCAGGCGTCCCCAGTCCCATAACTTGAATGTGAAAAGGCTCGGGGTAGCACTGATCTCCAGTACCATCGCATTAGAACCGGAGCAATGGATAGTGCCGTTCGGGATCAGATAATGATCATGTTTCTTGGCCGGCCATTTGTTTACGTACTTCTCCGTATCGAACGGCTTACCCGATACCTGAGCTTCATTCAATGCGTCGATCATCTCATCCGGGTTCACGCCCGTTTTCAGACCGAGGTAAACGGTTGCATCCTCTCCGGCATCCAACAGATAATAACTTTCGTCCTGTGTATAATAGATGCCAAACGTATCACGGATATACTGGGTAGTCGGGTGTACCTGCAAACTGAGGTTGCCCCCTCCCATCGTATCCAGGAAGTCGAAACGGATCGGGAAATCCTGTCCGAAGCGCGATTCGACCGGGCCTCCCAACAGGTTACGGGTTTGATAAAATACAAGATTATTAGAGGCCATCTCAAACAGTTCGCCTTCTACTTTCAGGTACAGGCTGTTCTCTTCGGGCACGCAGTCGAAGCACCAGCCGAAGTTTGCCTGCTCCTTATCGAGGTCGCAGACTTCCTTCATCCACTGGCCTCCCCAGGGGGCCGGGTCGAAGAAAGGAACCACACGGAACGGTTTACGGGCTGTCTTTTCCAGTCCGGCACGCAGGGTTTCGCCGGTTATCATTTTAGGCATACCGGGGATATGAGTGTCCAGCCAGTAATCGGCTTTCGGTAACAGTTGTTTTTTCAGGGCGTCACAGACATTCCAGTCAATGAAATATCCGCGTTTGTAATGGAGCGAAGGTGCTTCCTCCCGATTTCTTACTCCCAAGCCGTCGATCTTTCCCTGGCGGAAACGTTGTTGTATCTCCCAACGTGCCATATCGACATAGATCAGTACATCGGCTTCGGGGACAACCTCTGCCGCAGCATGCCCGTAAACGATTACCAGTCCGGTCGCAGCTTTTATCTTTTCCCGGCATTCTTTTACTTTGTCCGCATCCAGGAAGTCTGCATAGTAAAACGGGGCACGGCGTCCAAAAAGGCGATCGTCTGTCAGATAAGGACGCGTCATCTTCTCAATATCTTCTACGCCTTTAAAACATTGATCCGAATGAATCATCAAAGAAGGATGCAATGTTGCCAGGTGTTCAGCCAGTTCTTCCGGGTATACACCATGATAACATTCAATGACAACGACCTTTCGTGCCAACTCTTCCGGGACGTTGCATACGTCCTTCAACTTATCCAGAACAGACTCCCAACCTTTCCAAAGAGCCCCGTCGACGGTTGTCGAGGGGCTTTTATCGTAATTACTTTTTCTCATTTGTATGATATTTTATTATTTATTCTCTTCCGACCATTGATTGAACATCTCGATAGCTTTCGCCAGTACCCCGGCCGAGCCTTTGAAATGACCGGAACCGCTGGGTACGCCACCTTTGCCGTACCATTCATAAAATCCCTGGTTCTTTATGACGCGGTCAATCATCGGACGCACTTCTTCGTAGGCTTCCTTCACCATGCCGTTGGCAATAAGCTGCTGGATCATACGGCCGCCGAACCAGGTCCAGTCTCCCCCATTCTGATAAATATAGGGTTTGGACATTCCACCACGGAAGAACCCTTCCGGATAAGTAGGATACAACGTAAGACCGATACTCGGCATACCGGACAGGCGGACATTCTCCAACATCTGCGCATTGACAACGGCTATTTCTTCGGGAGACAACAGGCCGGCTTCTATCGCGATGGCGGTTCCTCCGTGATAATGCACATCCAGTTCGTTAAAGCCTTCCGGTATCGGAGATTTCTCCAGGTAGATATGGGGAATAAACTTCTGACGCTGTTCATCCCAGAGATGTTTGCGGGTATTCGCTGTGATATGCTGGCGAAGTTCTTTCCAGCGGGTCTTATCCACATTATCCGCAGTCATCTCCTGCATAAAGTCGAGGGCGATGATAAACATGGCATTGTCGTAGACATCGATCGCGGGGTCCGACAATTCATTCATATCGCAGCCGAAATCGTCGTTGGGTTGCACGTCGCCCCAGTCTGCCGTCATGGCTCCGTAGAGAAGGCCATATTGTTCGCTATAACGTTCCTTCATCAGATAGTCGATCATTCCGACCATACGGTCGTAGACGGTGCGGCCGGCTACCACTTCATTCAGGATAGAGGTGTCGCCGGTCTTGCGGATATACTTTCCTACGATATGGATCAGGGAAGATTCCTGGTCGGTTTCGACTGTATTCTTGAAAGCGACATGGTCGGGCGCGGCATCGGAATAATAAGGATGATCGTCACCCCAGTTGAAGTCTGTTTTCAGGACATATCCGTCTATCATCTCGTCGTTTGGCTGTTGCAGGGCAAAAAACAGCAGGATAGCATTGCGCAGATCGGACGGGTTGCTTTCTTCGCAGGCCACTTCAATAAAGGTATTCATATCGCGCGCCCATATCTGGGAGTAACCGCTTCCGGCATTAAAACCGCTACGGATTACGGCACGGGCCATACTGTCGACGGTATGAAAACTTTGGTCGGCCAGGATATCCCCGGCTAACTGTTGAGTTGCTGTAGGCGCTGTACAGGATAGAAGTCCGCTACAAAACAAAGCAAAGAGTAAGTGTTTTTTCTTCATGAATCAGTTGTATTTATCCACGGCAAAGATAAAAAGGTTACTTCTGAATAAAACAAGCATTTGTTTCGATGTAGTTGGACTATCTTACGATTTGGAAGTTCGGGAATGCCGGTTAAACGGTGAAAGTTGCCTTCCTAGACCTAGGGAATGAACTTTAAACGGTGAAAAGTCATTTCTTAGACCTAAGAAGTCTACTTTAAACGTTTGAAACACGTCTTTTAGGCCTAAAAGATAAACTTTCACCATTTAAAAGCCACTTTTTAGGCCTAAGAAGTCCACTTTAAACAGTTAACCGGGATTTCTTAGGCCTAAAAGACTTTTTTTTCACTCTACAACCACTTCTTTCCCTTCGGTATTCGCCCGTACCAAATTATCGTACATGGCTTCGCAATAAACCGGGGGCAGATAGAAACGTCCCGGATAAACGGCACAGAGGTTGATCTTTACCGTCACCTGGCGGCCGGAAGGCAGATAGTCGATGTAACTATACACCTTGTCGTCGCGAATATCCTGATAATTTATGCCTGTGGCCGTCTTGTCCGTCGCCCCGTCGTTCAGGAAGCGGGTGTTCAGGATTTCCCAGCCGGCAGGGAATATTTCCGTCAATACCAGGTTGTTTATGCCACGGGCGGTAGGATTCTTGACCGTCACCACGGCTATGAAATTCGTTCCCTGCTGCATGTCGGCTATATTCACAGCCCGGCCGTTCTGGTCGGTGTAGCTGACGGCCAGCGACAGGCCGTTCGCATAGGCTTCTTCCTTGCCCTGTTCCGGGATACCTTCGGTAATGATGCGGGCGAACAAGGTCGATGTTCCGGTGTTCTTTAGTTCTACGGAAGCGGATGCCCCTGCCTTTTCCAGCAAGGTTTCCGTCCATACGTTCTTGGCGGAGCTGACTTTGTCATTCTTTCCGGCGCAGGAATAGGTGAAATCCATCGATCCACCCACCTTGTATTTTGCCATGTATTCGGAGAGGGATACCAGGGCAAAGGCCGTGGATTGCGTACTCAGCCAATCGTCCGACGAAAGCTCTTTCGAGATGTCACGGGTGAGCAGGGCGGCTTCCTTACCGTCTCCGAGCAGGGTGAGCGTCATCAGGCGGATGGCCTGGTCGCGCAGGTCGCTGCCGAATGTAAGGTCGTAGTCCGAATAATCTGTTTTCAGCTCCGTAGTCTTTTCGATCAGGTTCTTTGCCACGTCGCTACGGCCGATCAAGGCATAGGCGGAGGCAAGCAGCCAGCGGCTCATCGGTTGCAACGATTTATTTTCTTTCAGGCGGTTCATGGCGCCTACTTCCGGCGTCTGTCCCAAAGCGAGGACATAGAGGCGATAGGCTTGCGTCATCTCTTCCGAACGGGAATAATAGGAGTTGACGGGCTTCCAGTCGCGTGCCACACGACGAAGGTTATTCAGGACATTCCGTTTCATGCCGTCGGGCACCAGATATCCTTTCGTCTCGGCAGAAAGCAGGAAGTGGGTGGCATAGACCGTTCCCCAGGCATTGCTGCTGGTTCCGCCGGGCCAGTAAGAGAATGCACCGTCTACCGTCTGGTAAGAACGCAAGCGGCGGATGACTTCCTTAACGGCGTTTCCGGTCGTTGTCTGCTGTGCCTTCGACAAAGCGGCAAATTCACCGACATACAATTGCGGGAAACCTTTGGAGGTGATCTGTTCGACGCATCCGTGCGGATAACCGATCAGGTATGACAGGCGGGAAGACAGGTTCAAAGGCGGCACGTCGGATACTTCGAGTGTCAACGAATTGGTGCCTTTCATTCCCGGCATCTGAACCGTTTCTTTCCAGGACTTGCCGGCTTCCAGGGTGACAGGCAATACCTTCACCTGCGGACGGGAGACTGAACGTATCTCGATATCCGTCGTGTAAACCGACTTATCGCCTTTGCCCGATGCAGTGATCGTTACGCGTCCGGCTCCCGGCTGGTCTTTCACCTTGATACGGAACGAGGCTTGCTTGTCGCTCTTCTCCGTAAAGTTCAATTGCTGGGTGGCTGATCCCACAACTTCCATATTATCGGAACAACTGATCGAGACATTGACATTTCCGACACCGTTCTCGGTGGCAAATACGGTGGCGGGGACAACCATCTCTTCACCGACACCGATCACACGGGGCAACGTTCCGAGCAACATCACAGGCTTGCGCACGAAAACGCTCTTGTCGGCATTTCCGTAGGCTTCACCGTTGCCGGCTACGACCATGACCTTCACCCGACCGTTATAGTTCGGCATCCGGTAGGAATGACGCTGCTTCTCCCCTTTCTTCAGCAGGAACGGGCCGTCGAACATGACAACCGGCTTGAAACGGTTCACAATGGCTTTCGGTCCCTTGTTAAGGGCATCGTCGCCACCGATGCTGAACAATTGTTCGATACGTCCGCCGTAAGCGCCGACTACGAAGTTATACATATCCCAGGTGCTTACGCCCAGGGCTTCGCGGGCATTGAACGCCTTCCAGGGTTCAGGGGTGCGGAAACGGGTCAGGTCGAGCAGGCCTTCGTCCACAATGGCTAAGGTATAGGCCATTTCGCGGCCGTCCTTTTCGGAAACGGTTACCTCATAATTGGCTTCCGGCTTGATCTCGTTCGGTATGCTGATCTGGGGATATAAATGACTTTCCGGAGAGGTCACCGTGAACGGGACAACGCCGTACATACGGATCGGCAAATCGTTTTTCGTGATTCCGTGAGGCTGCAACAACGTTACATAGACGTAGGCGTTCGGCTGCATCTCTTTGGTCACGTCCAGTTTGATTACGGTCTGTTGGTCGTCACAGGTATGTTCGGTGACGGACAGTACCTTCGTGCCGTTTTCTATGCTGACAACGGCACGGCTTCCTTTGGCTGAAGGGATGGTGATAACCAGTTTCTCGCCCGGCTGGTAATTATCCTTATCCGTCTTGAAGGTCAGCATGCTGGCCGATTCACTGCCGTCGGCATTCCTCCGTCCCTCATTATAAGGCCAGTCAAAATAACTCATGACACCGGTCGAATGCTTGCTATCCTTATCCTTCACGGAAATAAAGTAAGTGCCCCACTCTTCGTTGCTGAACGATAAGCTAAAAGTTCCACGCCCGTTCTCCCCGGTGCGAACTGTCATATTTTTGACGGGTTTGTTATAGGAGTCGGAGACATAGTTTGCCAGGCTACTGTTGTCGGAACTCCACCACCAGTACCAATACACTTTATAGACCTGTACCTCCAGTTCCGTATTGGCCTGCGGGTTGCCCAGGTAATCGGCCGAAGCGACTTCGTAGGTGTAATTGCTTCCCGTATTGAGTTGTTCGCGTGTCTGCTGCGGCGACTTGATACCGGCATAACGCTTATAAGGCGAATACAACATCCGGTTGGCATCGATACTGAAATCGCCCGACTCTTCGTACACACGGGTAACGAAGTTTGCCATCAGCATACCCGGAGCCGTCGAACCAATCTCAAACTTCGCCTGCACAAGGGCGTCTCCCTTCTCGTCGGTCGTTCCGGAAATCAGTTTGCTCTCTTCGCTGTTAAACACTTTCGAAGGATCATCGAAATAGAAACCTTTAAATCCGCTGAAAGTGGTCGGTGTAGAGATAAAGGTTCCCTGAATATCGTATTTAAGATTCCTTGCCGTTGCTCCCTGCAACCACTCCGTATGCAGACGTGCGTTCAGTGGTTCGCCGCGCAATAATGTCTTTTCGGGCATGGACAGATCGATCTTCAGACGGTTCGGTTTGATGGATTCCACACGCAGGCGTTTGGTGAAGCTGACGCCTCCCACGTTTACAGTTACATTCCAGGCGCCTGTCGGTGCATCCGGTTCCGTCGGCATGGCAAACGAATACACACCCAGTTCTCCCCGGGTCTGTGTCTTACGCAGATATAATTGTCCCAACGGGTTATACAGTTCCATTACCACCGGATGGTTGGCGGGAAGTTTTTTGGCACGGTCGTTCAGCATAAAACTCAGGAACAAGGTATCGCCCGGACGCCAGACGCCCCGGTCACCATAGATAAATCCTTTAATGCCTTTCTGTACGACCTCGCCGGAGACATCGAAAGAGCTTAACGACAAAGCCGATCCGCCATCCACACGCAGGTAAGAGCGTTCATTTCCCAAAGAGGCGATCAGATAGAAAGGCTTGCCTGAAGTTATCTTCAGACGGGTCTGTCCCTGGCTGTCTGTAATACCCGATGCCAGTTGCTGGTTCTGGTAGTTGTAAGCTGCAACATTGACACCATTCTCCGGATGAGTCGTCATCAGGTTATGCACCAGGACTGTCATTTCATTATCCTCACCTGCCATTGCTATCAGGCCGAGGTTGGTTGCCAGCACGTTCTTGCCTTCTACCTTATTATAATAGTAACTGTTCGAACAGGGGTCATTCCGTTCGTTGTAATTATAATCACTCCAATCGAAATCACCATTATAATAATAGTATCCGCCATTATCGAAACGCGAACTTTCCTCTTTGAATTTGATTTCATCTTCAGCAAGCAATTGTTCGCGGGAGACTTTCACGGAATCATCGCAGGGATAGGCCGACAGATCTTTATTGAAAGAAAGTTCAACACGATAAATGGCACCAGGTTCAGGCTCCATCATTTGTTTCATATCGATAGCATAGGTATTCCATTGGGTAAGATCGCTGCCGTCTTCATCCAGGAAGATCGTCTTACGTGCGACCAGACGGCCCACACGCATCAGGTCCGAAGTCCCGTCCAGATTATTCACTTGGAGGAACTGGCCGATATTCTGCTCCAATATCTTTATCACACGTACCACAACGCCACGAAGATAAACGGCCTGGAAAGGTACGAGCAATTGAGTGGATTGCGGTATAATAACTCCCTGCCCGACAAACCTGACATCCGGCAGAAGGCTGCTGATCTCGACCTGGCGGGTAATATCTTCTTTCAGAGTAAGGCCGTTCTTACTGCGTATCTGATGGTTCAGATGTACATTCATAACTCCCGTACGTTGAGCATCGGGATATAAACGCAGACGGTTCCCCTCCACATTCACCGTCTCGGAGGTATTCCCGGCGATAAAGACCAATCCCTGCATATCCTGCGAAGAATCCAGCTCTTTAGAGAACGTCACTTCCACATACCGTTCCGGTTCCGTCACATAAGTCACGTCATAAACCTCAAAATCGTTCATATCCGGGATACTTACGGATAGCAGCTTATCTTCGGCAACGCCCAGTTTATTCGGGGCAACGGAAAGGGTAAGCGTACGGCTTCCGTCGGTTCCGGCCTGTACATTCTGCAAGGTAACCTGATGTTTTTTACCATCGGGGCTGTGTTGCCATATGGCATCTGTCTTTTCTGAGATGCGGACCAACGATTCAACTGTTTCCGGCGCTTCCTTATCGGGCGTCAGCAAAGTACACAGCACATCATAACCATTCTCGTTCTTCTTGTTGATCTCCATCGATTCCAGATTGGCACGCAACGCCATAGGGAAAGTAGAAAAGCCGAAGGTAAACTGCTTGTCCTTGCCTGTCACGTCAAACCATTCGGAAAGGTCGGCCGTCAGCTTGTAGGAGGTATTCCGGTCAAACTCTTTTGCAGGTTTGAAAACGATAGTCCGGTTATTCTCAAAAGAGAACTCTCCGGCTATATCCGGTTTGATGCGGACCAGCTTCGACAACCGGTCGCTCTGTAATTTATCCTGTGGTATATCCTGATTGAATATCAGATACACCGGTGTATACCTGGATATTTTACCCGAGGTAAACGCTTCCACATGCGGGTTAAAAGGCAACTCTCCCGTCTCGCCTTCGCTACTCTTTGAAGTACAACTGCCCAACAGGCACAACAAATAGCATAAACACATCAAATAAAGATACCTTGCCATATTTCTTCCAATTAACGGTTACTACTTATTCAAGATCAAAAGCAAACATCAGCACATCTACTTATTTCACAAATATAAAGAATTATATTCTACGATAGAACGTATTCCACCTGATCTTTCATTTTTTATCCTTATCTTTGTAATAACTATAACAATGGAAAGTATGGCAACTAAAACATTACATAGAGCAGAGATCATAGTAGATGAAAATATCGTGACTGTTTATATAGTATCAGCTTTAGGGCATTATGACGATAAATAAAACCTGGATAATATCTATTTTGCTGTTTATCCTGTTTCTTTGGGGAGGGATGTACCTGCTGGTTCCCCGTACCCTGTTCCCCGTATCTTACTCGACATTACTTTACTCTTCGGAGGGTAACCTGCTGGAGGCGAGGATTGCACCGGACGGGCAATGGCGGTTTCCGGCGACCGATTCTCTGCCGGATAAATTCATTACCTGCCTGACTACTTATGAAGACCGTTATTTCTTTTATCATCCGGGGATAGACGCGGCGGCCATTCTGCGTGCCGCCTATCTGAATGTCCGGTACCACCGCGTCGTCAGCGGAGGAAGTACACTGACCATGCAGCTGGCACGCCTCGCCCGGGGAAACCGGGATCGTACCGTGTACGAAAAAAGTATCGAGATGTGCTGGGCGCTCTTCCTGGAAACGACCCATAGTAAAAAGGAAATACTCAACCTGTATGCTTCCCATGCCCCCTTCGGAGGGAACGTTGTCGGCATCGAGACAGCGGCCTGGCGTTACTTTGGACGCAGCGCTTCCGATCTCTCATGGGCGGAAAGTGCCACACTGGCCGTACTACCCAACTCTCCCGCCCTTATCCATCCGGGCAGGAACCGGAAACAACTGAAAACAAAACGCGACAAACTCCTGCACACGCTGAAGGAAAGAAATATCATCGACAATACCGAATACGAACTATCCTGCATGGAACCTCTGCCGGAAGCCCCGGTGCCCTTGCCCAACGAAGCTCCTCATCTGCTGGAACGGCTGGCCGCCGGCACACCGGGAATACGTATCACCTCATCGGTACAGTATTCCTTGCAGAAACAAACCCAGGAACTCGTCAACCGTTATGCCCGGGAATACAGCAGTTCCAACCATATCCATAACCTGGCTGCCCTTATCGCCGACGTGGAAACCGGAGAAATCCTGGCCTATGCTGGAAATGCCACCTTCCAGGCCGACGAAAAACGGGGAAACCAGGTCGATATCATCACTTCCCCCCGTAGCACGGGGAGCATCCTGAAACCTTTCCTTTATGCCGGCATGCTGCACGACGGACAGATACTCCCTTCCACCCTCGTATCAGATGTACCTCTGAACATCAACGGTTTTATGCCGCAGAACTATAACAAGACATTTAACGGTGCCGTCCCTGCCCACCGGGCAATCGAACGTTCGCTGAACGTACCTCTGGTCCGCATGTTGTCGCAATATAATACCGGCCGTTTCATGACCTTACTGAAGACATTAGGTATGACCTCCCTCCGTTTCTCGGAAGAACATTACGGAGCGTCCCTGATTCTGGGAGGCGCAGAAGGTACTTTATGGGATATATCCGGAATGTATGCCTCCCTGTCCCGGGTTCTCACCCATTACCGTCCTTACAACGGACGATATAATCCGCAGGATATTCATCCGTTGACACCATTCCCCAACAAAGAAAAAGAACCCATACAATCAATCACAGACAAGCGACTTACCGATAAGCCATTATTATCAGCCGCCTCCATCTGGTTTACTTACGAAGCCATGTCCGCCCTCAACCGCCCGGAAGAAGAAGCCGACTGGCAACAATTCGAATCGATGAAGCAGATCGCCTGGAAGACCGGGACCAGTTACGGAGGACGCGATGCCTGGGCTATCGGGACTACTCCCCGCTATGTCGTCGGCGTATGGGTGGGAAATGCGTCTGGCGAAGGTCGCCCGGGCCTGACAGGAGTAGGAAATGCAGCCCCTGTCCTCTTCGACCTCTTCTCACTGTTACCCGGCAGCAGTTGGTTCGATATGCCTTACGACGAACTGGAACAGGCGGCGATCTGTCGTAACAGCGGACACAAAGCCTCCCGGATCTGTGACCAGACGGACACATTATATATCCCCCGTTCCGGCATCAACACCCCGGTATGTCCTTACCACAAACTCGTCCATCTATCGGCAGACGGACGTTTTCGTGTAAACAGTTCCTGCGAGTCTGTCGACCGGATGATCACCCGTCCCTGGTTCGTGCTCCCGCCTTCACAGGAATATTATTACCGTAACTACCATATCGACTACATTCCCCTCCCTCCCATCAAACCGGGATGCGAACAAGCACAAAGCCGGCAGATCGAACTGATCTACCCGGAACACAACGCCATCTTATACTTACCGAAAGGATTCTCCGGCAAACAGGAGAAGTTTATCTTCAAAGCCGCTCATGCCCGTCCCGACGCCACCATCTACTGGCATCTCGACGACACGTACCTTGGAGAAACAACAGACAACCACCAGATCGCCTGCACAGTGGAGTCCGGTAAACACATGCTCACTCTGATCGACAACTGGGGTAATCAGCGTAAGATACTTTTCGAGGTGAAATAGTTATTCTTTTCCTATGTCGAAAGGTTCAAAATAAATGATATAATAAACAAAGTCCTTTACCCCGTACTTTTCCGACCACTCTTTAGGATTAACCTTCGCAAAACGTAATCCACAATAATCAATACCGGTTACAGGTTTCAACTTAAATATTGCTTTACGACTGATATTTTCTTGCCAGATATCTCCAAGTACTAATAAATAAGCCTCCCCCGACTACCACCAATATCAAAACCCGATAGTCCGTTGCGCGATGTTCTTTCTGTGTAAGTGATCTTTCTTCCGTATATGCGGACCTGGATTGTTGTGTAGTAGTTTTGGTTGTAAGGCTGTCGGTTTGGTGGGTGGTATGGAGAAGACGGGCGAAGGTGATGCTTTGCAGGGGTTGCCTGCCGGACGTGTCTGGCGGAAGATAGATGATTTGCTTTAATTCCCAAGATAAAGAGTCGTGAAGGGCTGAATGTTGTTGAAGTAACAGGCTGTCGCTACGGATGAAAACGACGGAATCGCTGTAACCGTACTGTTCAGATTGGCGTATGTTCCTTCTTAATCCGCAGCCCGGAAACAAACAAATAACACAAATCATATAAACAAGTACCTGCATCCGGTTCCTTCCGAACTGCTTTAAGGAAAGATGCAGGAAACGGCGGCGTTTGTATAAGATAGCCTGGTCGAAAGGGAGGCCGGAGTTTTGCAGAGCTGCCAGTAGTTGCTCCGGTCCCTCTGCCACATAACAATCAGCAGCCTCCCCTTTCCGATGCTGGCTGGCAACAACACCGCCGGCAAGACGGTTCACGGCATCGCTACGGTATCCGCTAAGGATCGCAACAGGGGATTTGTAAAACTTCCGTAAAGGTTCCAGCAAATAAGTAACCAGATGATTCAAAGCCGTCTTTGCTGCGGCAGGAGGCGTGTTGTCGAGTGCATTTTCTACCGCGATACGGCTGTAGGTAAACTCTTCCAATGCGGGATCGATCCAGAATCCGCTGAAGAGAAGGACAATCCCGCTCATTGTGAGCAGGATTGCAATAATCAACTGAACCGTCAACCGTTTCATAACCTTACATATTGAACCGCCGATCTTCAATACTCAATTACTCAATCTCCGGTCTGTCACCGCCACTTCCGCCACCATTATCTTCCGCCTTATCATCAAGCACAATCTTCTCGAAACTCGTCCGACTTTTAGCTACGCGCAACGCCTTTCCCGGGAAGAAACGAACCTTCGGCTCGCGGATCATGTTCGTTGCAAAACTCTTTTCATCCGGCACCCCTTCCGACCCGAAGTTATAGCGGAAATGTCCCAGGTCTCCCACCTGTACTCTTCGTCCGTGTTGCATATGGCGAACCAGCACAACGACCGTACGGTCGATCACCGCCTTTACCCCGGCACTGCCCACTCCCGAACTGTCGGCAACCTCTTCCACAAATTCATCAAAAGGAACATAATCGCCACAAACCATCTGTGCATAAATTTTCTCCGGAACTTCTTCCTGATCCGGCCCCATGTTCTTTCTCGTAACCAGCTTAAACTTCATTGCCATAATAATTAATGTATTAAATGAATAATGTATGAATTGTATGTCCGCTATCGGAGCACATAACAAAGATAGGACAGCAACCAAACGGGTATTCTGCCGGAATACGAAAATCACTCACCCGAAAAGAGGAATTCCCCCGGGCAAAAACCTGTATATTGACTAAAACTTATTTTCTCCCGCATATTCCGGCAGACAATTATGGCCGTTATTTATACTTATTTAGAATTAAACGGTATATGTCCCGCTCCATCCTGCAAATCACCAACAGTTATTAACAAGTCGATATCATCGACGGTCACAAATTTGGTGCGCAGGCAATCTCCGATGTATTCCACCGAACAAGGGAAAGGGAAGACCAGCAGAAAACAGAAGGCAACATCCAGATAACACGGAGATCCCCCATTCTTCCGCCCTTCCAGCAAGGCTATTACACGCAAGATCAAATGAGGATTCTTCAGTTGAAAAGTCATTTCACCCAGAATCGTATCCTGATGTAAGGAATCCAGGGTTTCTGTCCGGTAGCGGCTGAACAGGGAGAGAAGAAAATCACGGTAATACGGTGGCAATTCATTCCAGTCACAAAAGGCGGCTTCGCGTACCGCCTTTAAAACTCTGACCTGCTTTTCTGAAGGCAATTGGTTGAATTTATAGATGAACTTATTTACGGAAGGCTTCTCGCTTCCGAAGATATCTTTCAGATTATTCCACATTATTATATATATTCGCAAAAAGCTGGCTCATACCTTATCAGTTTTGAATGTTACTTTTCTCTTGAAAGAAAAGTAACCAAAAGTTCAAGGCTCAACCGGCTTCACTGGTCCGGTGAAAGACTCCACTCGAAAATCCGAAACTCGCTACGCTCAAACAACGGATTTTCTTTACCGTTCCGTCTTTCACCTACGCGGACGTTCACCCGCTTAGGCCTTTCCAAGGAAGCTATGCTTCCTCTTAAGATGGCCGACACCGATACTTATAAAACAAAAACTTTCGGATTTAACAGGTAGTATCAGCAATCCCAAGAGAACGCAAAGCGTTCTATGAAAGGCCTCAACTGATGAGCGTTAAACGAAGCATCCGTAGAGAGCGCCCAGAGGCTGTGCTGTTTGAGCGCAGCGAGTTCACAGACGACAGCGAACGTAGGATGCGAAGTAGCGAAGCAGGTGTAGCCTTGATCTTTTGCCTACTTTTCCATCAAGGGAAAAGTAGGTTCAATTATTTCTAGTTTCGAGCCTCATTATTTTCTACAAAATTAGTTATTGCTTTTTATTCAATGCATCCAGCAGAAACTTTCCCGGACGGAATTTGACGCTGATGCGCGGAGGGATGGTGACGGGTACTCCTGTTTTCGGGTTGCGACCGTCACGCAAGGTCTGATGCCAGGGTTTCAGGGTACCGAACCCCTGGAGGTTGATGGAATTGCCATTCGACAGTTGCTCTGTAAATACATCTATAACAGTATTCAACAACCCGGCTGCTTCTGTCTGCGTGCATCCACACGCTTCCTGGATGGCACGGGCCAGTTCGATCTTATTCATATATTTATTGCGTTTATTTGATTTTTACACAACGGACTCCCATACCATCGGAGTGTCTGCGGCTTTGGTCAAACATAGTATTATCCCAATTCGCATTACCAGCCCCATAAGTTTTAGCCCAATTACTTCCCTTACTGCTTCCATTCTCAGAAGTCCAGTATATTCCTTGCGCTCCAACACCACTAGGCACTCCTGTCGAGATCTGCCTATAGCCAATATAAGGCCAAAACAGACCTTCGATTCCTTTAATATAAAAACCATTCCCGGAAGCATTTGAAGCATAATGATAAGATACATCACCAGATCCCGGCCTTGCTCCAGCCGGTGGAACACACCACCCTGCCGGACAGGGATCGAAAAAGGTTTTTATCGACGACCACAAATCACCTTTCGCTGACATACCATACCATATACATTCATTGCTTGTATTAACAGGTGTACCTGATGCAGCCCCTCCATTCGTAAAGAATGTAAGCGGATTCTGCATCACATTATCAAACATATCTCCGACTGTATTCACATAAGCCTGATCAAACTGTTTTGCAGTAGTTTCGACCCTCTCCCCATTCGCATCATACGTAGGTGTCAGGGTATTTGCTGTAAACGTATTTGCCGGAACAAACGGATCCTTTCTTCCCCACTGGTAATTCATACCGAAGTTTGTAACATTTGTCCGTTCATTAGATAACGCACCGGGCCCTCTGTCCATCCAGATATAGTCTTTAAACTTATAAACATACCCATTATCAACTTCGGCACTGGTTCCCTCCATAGAATAGTCTGCCTTTGCCACCGAATAATCCGTTATCCAGATATGCCAACTCCATAGTATTCTATTATTCCCGTCATACGCTGCAACCAATGCATTTCCTGACTTATTATCTATAGCCAAACGTATTTCTCCGCTGGAAATCAGGTAATAGATATTCCTTATCAATCCCGGTTCCGTTTGCCAGACTAATCCGACGTGGTCGATCTTACTTTGCTCTTTTGTTCCCATCCGGCCGGCATACGTCCATCCGGTCGATGAAACATCAATCCCCGCAGCTGCATACGGATTAAAAGTCAGAATAGAACCGGGTGCTGTCATATAGCAATTTGCTCCGGGTAGCGACTCTGCCGTCTGCGATGCCACCCGGTCGTCGTTGTTACCTATCCCTTTTAAGGTCAATCCTACATTATATACATGGTTACTTTCCAGATTAAAATCATTGATCGCATCTGCTCCCGGATAAAAGCGGTAAAAGACTTTATAATCTTTATTATCACTACTCTGATGATACCTGCCTTCCAGTAAAATATAAGTACAATAATTATCAGGAACACTCACCGCGCCTTTATTGGCCGCACTACCACCGGTATTCTTACCCTTCCCCCGTTTGTTTTCAGGTATATACCAGACATATCCCTTCTCTATCTCTTTTAAAACCGGATCAAGATCGGAAAAACCGACAACAATATCCGTTGTTGCCGATGCCGGTTCAAGCATCATCGCCTTGGGAACAGACAGTAATTGCAACCACACCGGCTCGAAGGTATCCCCCTCCGGCAATCCATCCGCGTTATAAGTAAAACGAATTTTGGCAAATCGGCGGGTCAGCGTCGCCTTTATCGGTGTCCCGCCTACCAACGTCGAACGACAGGCTCCGGTCATTACAATTCCTCCCGACAAACCACCCTCCCGGCTGATTGTCAGTATTTTTTCTTCCAACTCACCCAGCGTTCCCACAAAATTGGCAAACACATCACCGGCATTACAGATAAAATAAAGATACTGACTTCCCTTCGAAGGCGGTTGCATCAGGCCGATAGACAAACTGGTCAGATTCAACTTACCATTGAATGTGCGGATCACAATCGATTCGTCTGTCGCGTCTCCGTTCCCGTCAAACTGTATCACCGTCAGGTCATTTACCACCGTCTCTTCTGCCGTTGTGCCTTCTCCATTGATAAGCGTATTATCCGCCCGCGTAGCCGGTTCGCCTACCAGCGGTTCGATCTGCAAACAACAGGTTACCTCTATGCTGTTGCGGTCATCCGTTTCCGTCCGTCTGCCGTCCTCCACACAACCGGTTACAACACCCCAACCGACGACCTGTAAAAACAATATTCCGATCAACCGGGTTCTATTTGTCTTCTTTCTATCCATTCTTCTTTTTCTCTTTATTGTTTGACACATCTCACGGCTGCCCCCCAGGCTCCGGAGGTTTCTACTGTGGAGGCCCCGCTTGAACTAAACTGGAAAACATACGGCATTGTGTTCCCGAAAGATGCCGACCACAGGTAGGCAGGGGAAGCAGCATACTCCATTGAACTATTATCCAACCGTCCGGACAACGGATACCAGGCAGGCAATGTCTCGCCCTCGACATCTCTGGCTGCCCCTGAACTTGTTGAGCTATCCCAAGAAAAATTAGTGCTCCATACAAAAGTCTCCCAAGCCGTTTTCCCCGGCAGCCTCCAACCTGCCGGGCAGGGATCAAACAGTGTTTTGCTGCCTGTTGCCTGCCACAATGCAGGCAACGGTCCCCCGCCATTCCAGGTGTTATCCGCCTGATTGGTAAAAAACACAGTAGGATTTTCGACCAACTTGTCTATATTCAAAGCTGTTCCCATATCCCTATGAGCGGGAGCCGTTCCCCCGGCAACAACCGAGGTAACAAACGGGTCTTTACGTCCCCACTGGTAATAGACACCACGGGCACCTTCATCCCCTTTGATCGTACTCAGTGCACCCAGGTTACGATCCATCCAGGTCTGTCCGGCATAGTTCTGCAAACGCCCGTTTGTACCATTTTTATAAAGCACTTTCTCATAGGGAGTCACCCAGATATGCCAACTCCAGAGGATGGTTCCCTCATCATCGTAAATCGCAACCAGGGCATTTCCGGCAACACCGTCCGTATTCGTAGCGATATCGACCATCCCCTGGGTTAGAGATACCGACCGGATCAAACCTTCTACCGTTTGCCAGAGAATTTTCACCCCGGCCACTCTGCTGAAACGTCCGTCGATCAACCGGTCTTCGTAGAGCACTCCTGTGCCCGCCACACTTGCTCCCGGGGCCAGGTAAGGGTTAAACGACAATTCATTACCCGGCTCCGGGGCTATTACGAAGCAATTGGCGGGTTCTGTATATTCAAAGGTCTTTTTCGTCACCCGCTTGTCAAACGAGTTTAACCCTTCAATAACGGCTTGAATATCGTAAGCGCAATTCCGGTCGATCGTATAATCGTTCGTTGTATTTCCTCCGGGATAAAACCGGTAGCTGACCAGCTGGTCGGGCATATTCGGCGTAGTATATACGCCTGACAGTTCCACATAGGTACAAAATGCATCGGGGGCATTGATTGCATCTTTTTCATAGGAGGTCGCTCCTTTTCCTGTTTTGGCATGCCGGTTCAGGGGAACATACCAGGTATACCCTTTGTCGATCCCGGCGACAATAGAGGTATAGTCTTTGAAATTGGCCTCCTTCTTTTCGGGATAATCCGCCCCGGCAGCCGTATCGACAAATCCGTCGGCATATCTCAATACATTAGGCACATTCCCTATTTTCAGGACAGACGGGGTAAAATTGGCACCCGTTACTTTCAGGTTCTTTTTCCAGGTGAAACGGATGCGTGCCACCAACCGCTGCAAGTCTACCGCAATAGGATTTCCCTGATTTCCACCGGAGGTAAAGGAGGCTTTAACTGCCGCAATCATCATGATATTCTTTTCATTCATGGTCTGTTGGTCGAGCGCCACCGTCTTCTCCCTGAATGCTCCAAGTGTTCCTCCTTCGTAATCCTGGAATACGGCTCCGGCATTCGCTATGAAGATGATATACTGGTCTGCATTGTTCTGGGAACGCAGACCGATAGAGTAAAGATTTTCTATATCAGTACCAGTCTCCGGTTGAGGCGAAAGGATGAAACGCGACGTTACACATTCAGCATCAGTGCCATCCCCCGTCGTTCCATCCCAGTCAAACTGCAAAACCGTCAGGTCATTAATAGCCAGTTCCGTTGTTTCTCCGGTTGCCGGCGGGTCTGCTTTCGTCAGCCCGTCGACACACGCGATCGAGACAACCGGTTCCTGCCTCAGGCAAAAAAAGACCGGTACCGGTTCATCGCCCCTCCCTTCTTCCGGGTGATCAGGTAAACCTCCGGAACAACCGGAAGCTATGCCCCATGCAAACAATCCGTAATAAATCGCTTTCAACTGTTTCATCCTATCTCTCCTTCCAATGATACATCTACCCAACTACCTTCGATCGTAAAGATATGTTCGATCTCCTGTTCGCCGCTCCCCACTGTGTCCTGGTTATTATCTACCGGATTCCATGCAGCGACTGTCACCGTGAAACTCACAAAATCCCAGCCGTAGTTCACTTCAAACAGATATCGTTTGCCCGGCTCGAATGCCAGTTTGTTAATGGTTGCTTTTACTGTTCTTTCCACAGCCGCCTTGTTCTCTTCTCCCACATTCAATGTGATGACAGCCTCAAACGTACCGGCAGGCCGGGGGAAGATAACTAAGGGCTCTTTCTGGATATTATAGTGTTTCCCGTTTTTTCCGTCAGGAGCATCCGCCGAATAAGTAAACAGATTCCCACTCTGATTATCGATCGTCAGATTACCGTTAAATACATCCGGCATAACCCACTCATTTTCCGGCAACTTATAATTATCGGCCCGGGCTTCCACCATACCATTTATAACAACCTTCTTTACTTCAAAAGTTGTGATTGGCGAAGTTGCCGTCACTACCCGCACCGTAAAGCTGATTTGCGCAGCCAGATGATCCAGGCTATTCAGCGTGACACTCGTCGGCTCCGGCAACATCTGCGCCCGGGTAACCGAACCCAACGCATCCACATTGGCAGCAACCGTAATAGAACGCCCATCCTCCGACAGACCGGTCCCCGGAACCATCGTACAAAAATCGTAGGTACCGGCAGGAAGATACAAAGGGCCCGCACCCGTTGCCAATCCGAGACTGCCGGAACTTACGACATATTGACTACTTCCCGCCATCTCTTTCGTATCCGGGTTATAAGCGGTTATTGTCAGCGTTTTGCCGTTTTCCAACGCTTCGCTTTCCGTTGCGCGGGTCATCACCTCCACTTCCGGCAGGCTGAACGTCACTGGATAGAGCACCTCCCCGTCCGGCACGACTGTATCCTGCCGACAGGATGCCAACAACAAAAGAACGATCCATATATTGTTACTCTTTTTCATACGTATACTTGTTTTCCGAAGCTGATTATTTCGGGTCCAGTTCTATCTTATCCATATCCACACCGAACAATTCCCAGGGTTTTACTGTCGGCAGGCTGAATGAAGCGGCATAACGGGCGATTCTCACTTCGTATGCGTAACTGTAGCCCCCCTCCAGCGTAAGTGTTTTACCGGTTTCCGGCAGGATACTTGCCGTATAGCTTTTAGAGGCCGTGGTTTTATCGCTTTCAAAGCTCAAATTGGTAAAATCCAGTTTCAACGGGATCCCCCGGGCGGAAGCTGTTACCGGCAGGACGATAAAGGAGACGGTAAATTCGGCCGGAGAGGATTGAGATACTGTAGCCCCCTTGGTCTGCCCACTGGGCAGATCGCCCGGAACACCGCCCGTTATCAATGCAGGACTATCGGAACCGACGGACAAGTCGATATAACTGCCCGTCGGATCGGTGTCGGCAATACTTACCGACAGAGCATCGGCAGACAGATAGCCATCAGTGGTTGCCGGTTTTACGGTCAATACGATTTGGGCTGCCAGATGGCGGAAAGACAAAGGGACCGTAATCTCACTATCACCGCCGCTGTTAGTTATATTGGCTGTTGCCATCAGGTAATCGACTCCGTTGTGAAGGGTGGATGTCTGGTAACTGCCGCTTAATGCGGGCACGGCATCCGTTGCACTATTGGTCGACAGGGCATAAAAATAATAACTCAATCCGGTCTGTACCTGCATAGGACCGCCTGTTGCCTTCAACACCACTGTTTCTCCCGAATTATCGACGGTATACGTATTTGAAAGCGCAGGATTCTCCGATGTGGCGGAAGAAAGGGCACTCGTCCAGGCATGTACCGTGACGTTCGCTCCTGCTTCCAGGGACTTGCCGACGGCAGCCTCCGCCCGAGCAGCCAACTCACCTGCCGTAGCCGTAAAGCCGACTGTTATATCATGGTTGTCTGCCTGTTCTTGTCCGTATTCCTGCGTACAGGCTATGGGAAGCAGCATGAACAGGCCGGTAGTTATTGTAGCTGTCAGTTGTTTCATGTTTTCCGTGTTTAGTTTGTTGTTGTTGATGACGACGAGTCCGTTATACCGCCCACCACGCCCGAAGTACCGTTTTTCCAGTCTTCCACCGTTACCCCGGAAAAAGAAATCTCATTACCTTTCAGAATCAGCGTATAGCTGTTTCGTTCACCGGGATTCCAGCCGTTGGAGGCATCGAGTTGTCCGCTATAGGTGTGGGTTGCCGCTGGCGTATCCCCGACTTTAAGGTCAGCGATAACGACTTTAATCCACATCTTCCGGGACGCCTCCGATCTCAATGGCAGCATATTGAAGGTGGCCACCTGATTGGCCGGAATGCTCCCTGTCACCTCTCCGACCTTCTCTACGGACATTTTTGCCATGCTACCGGTATTCAAATTATCGGCCGCGGAACCACAGTCCAAAAACGGCAATCCCACATTATTACCGACACGCACCTGGCCGTCTCTCAGGTACATATAAACATTTGTTACATCGGTTTGCTGCACCCAGACCTCAGCTTTGGCAAAATTTTGAGCGGCCGTCTCACTTGCCGCACAGGCATTTGCATCGAACTGGATAGTCAGCTGCACCTGGGTTCCTATATGCTTAAATGTCAAAGGGACCTCCTGCGCGGAACCGAATTGTATCGCCTCCTCTCTAACAGCGTGCAGATAATCGATTCCATTGACAAGTGCGGTCGTGTTCTTCGCGTCATCTGTCGGATAGCCATCATTGGCAACGGTATTAAACGCCGGAACTTCTTCCGTACTGCTATTGGTAGAAATGGCATAAAACCCGAATGTTCCGGCAGGAAGGATCATATTTTTGGCATCCGTACCCGCAGGAGCCGCAGGAGTCAGCGTTGTTCCGGCGGTAGCATCCGCCACGTACTCTTTGCCGCCATACATGACCGGTGCCGTTGTCCCTGTTTTTCGATGATAGGGATAAATACGAACTTTAGCGGATGTTGCCAGGCCACTTCCCCCCCGCACGTGTCTGCGTAGAGGTAAAGAAATGGATTTCCGATCGGTTGCCTGATTCCGGACCGTCGATCGCTTCCTCCCGGGTACATCCGGTTGCCAGTACCAGGCAAAGAACCGGAACCCAAAGGCTCGCCAACACAGGTATGTTTATTCGATCTCTCATGGTTGTTGCTGTGTTACATAAAATCTTCTGTTATATCGCTATCGGGCATACTACCCTCTTTATCTTTCCAACCGGTAACCGTCACCCCCTGAAAGACGATTTCGTTTCCTGTGATATTCACCCGGTAACTATATTGGTTACCAGACACAAAACCACCTTCCGGAGTCGTTATAGCCAACGTATAAAGTTTGTCTTTCTGCTGGGACAGTCCATCGAAGGTGATAGTCGGAAAGGTGAGGGTTACAGGGATTTCCTGCCCGGCCTTCATCGGAAGCATGATGCAACCGGCTGTAAAACCACCTCCGGCCAGCGTTCCTGTGACTGTCATCCCTGTGTTGGCAACGGCTGCAATCGGTACACTACCGGAGGTAATTACCGGATCGGCCCCCAGCCTGATTTTTGAGCCAACCGGGTCGGTAGCTGCCAGTTTGATTACCGGCGTAGCTGCCTCCGTCGCCTTACCGGCATCCGTTCCGTTGATTTCGCTCACCACCTTCAGTTCGATACGTACCGACAGGCGGGAGAAGGATAACAAAACCTCCTGTTCTTCGCCCGAGGTAGACGAGATGGTTGCATTTGTTTTGCAATAGATATAGTCGGTGTTATTGGTTAGCTCGCCGGTTTCCGAAAAGGAGCCTTCCGCCAATACAGGCGGTTGGCTGTTTTCATTGACCGACAGGGCATAAAAGCAATATTTACCGGCGGCTAGATACATCAGGCCCTCGCTACCGGATTCCGTCAGGCTCCCATTCCCATTCGCAGCCTTATAAGTTCGACTGGCAACCGGGGCAGCAGTAGGGACACCGGCAGCGGTCTCCTTATAGGCATAGACAATTACCTGTACATCATCAGCGAGTACGGGATCCGTATCTGCGGTAACTCCCGCTGCCTCCCCGCCTGCTTTTGTAGCCAGGCCGATAACGCTACTGAACGACACGGCAACCATCTCCCCGGGCGGAGCCGGATCGACAACCTCGTCAGCATGTTCTTCCCCGTCGGCACAGCCGGACAGCAGCAGGATGAAAGACAGGATATATAAATAAGGATGGGACATATGTGTTTTATTTGTTATTTTATATTTATGGCGCCGGATCCGGTTCGCTGGGTTTCAGGTCTTCCGTTGTGCCTACCTGTGTCCAGTCTGTGACTGTGGCGCCGGTGAAGGTGATTGCAGTCGGGTTCAGAGTAGCCGTGTAGGTGTAATTCTTGCCGGACTGGAAGGCGGTCGTGTTACCGTTGTCACTGGTATTCGGTGCTGTCAATGTTGCCGTATAGGTTCTATTCTCTTCTGCACGGCCTCCGACCTGTACCTTAACCTTAAAGGTGACAGTCAATTTGTGAGCATTGCCACTCGAAGCGGCCAAAGGAAGCATTGTATAAGAGGCTGTAGAGGCTTTAGTAGCCACAGTTGTTGTTTCCATATTATCCGGAGTTGTATTCACACTCGTTGCCGGTGTTATTACACCATCAGTCAAGTTCATCTTACAATTGGTTATTACAGGAGGGGTTATGGTCGCATGATCGTCACCATCCTGCCAGCCGGTCAGTTCCAACCCGGTTCCGGATTTTACGTCAATAGTAATCCGGACAGCTTTATGCTCGAAATTCAGGGTTATATTATTGTCACTACCGCCGCCAGTTGCAGGAACAGCCACATTCTTACTATTCGCATAGATATAATCGACCTTATTTTGCAAGTCGGTAGTCGATGTGCCGCTTGAAAAGACAGGAATTCCATTTGCCGAAGTGGTGATATTGGCCGATACGGCATAAAAGTCATAAGAACCTTTAGCCAGATACATTACGAAACTATCGTCGCCATTAAATTTCCCGGCAGTGGCGACCGTATATCCTTTTGCATCGACAACAGGAGTAGAAGTCTCGTCCGTTACAAAGGTGGAGATTTTTGCTTTTACCCCAGTTGCCACACTCTCCGACGAGCTTACCTTTGTCTGCGTCAAATTTATATTTCCGCTAAAGTTGACAGCGTATTCTCCCTTCCCGTTTGTAACGGGGTCATCCCCCTGTTCGTCGGAAGTACACCCGGTAACCGAGAGAAGCAGTAGGAGAATGGTTAGTAATATGTTGGTTGTTTTCATGTTTGTTGTTTTAATTATTGTCAGATTTGAATGTTTCACATATTGCCAAAATTGAGCTATCTTGTCCCCGTGCTTGACACGGGGCCGCAGAAGAACCAGCAGTATCAAAAGATACATATAGGATACGGTTTGTGCCTTTGCGTTCCCGTGTCGGGCACGGGAACGGGATAGTTCAATTATTTCTATATCTACATCTTTATCTTACCGCTTCACGCCCCGGGTTTATCCGGTACTACCGGCAAATCGCCGCCTATGGCATCTACCCAGTCAACCACTTCGGTGGATAAGGAAATGAAGTCTTTGGCTGTGGAACTGTATAATAAGGTATACAGATAGGAAGTGCCCGCTGTAAGACCTGTGGCAGGGACTGTCGGGGTGATCTCCACCGTTTTTTCCGTACCGCTGGCATCCAGAGCCAACTCAAATTTAAGAGTCGAATTACCAACCATATCCTCTCCTGTCTTCGGGAACAGCATCAATTGTTCCGGGATATCGAAAGTTGTTCCGGCTGCTACTGTCTGAGGGGTTGTCGGCTGAAAGAAAGTAAAGGTATTCCCGTCGGATGATGTTGCACTCAAACTGCTCCATTCCCCATCCGTTATACTCATTGTACCCTTATCATTGTCTTTCACCTTGATACTCTTGATGACTATCGCATCCGACTCTTCCGTATTCTTGAACTTAAAACGTATCTGTGTCAAGGCATGCTTGAACACCAGCTTCTGAATAACACCGGCTTCGTCCGATGTCCGTTTGTAGTTTTCAATCGGCGCGGCATACATATAATCGGCCTGTGCGGACGGTGTTTTTTCCAGAGTCACTTTCAATTTGGGGGCAGCAGTAGTAGTTGGCGCCACGACTCCGTCGCCACCTGCCTGGGAAACAGCCGTATGCGGATAATAAGCATAGAAGTTATACACTTTGTCCACCGTATAGTTCAGTAGCGGAGAATAGTCCAATCCTCCCGAACTGTTCGCAACCGCTTCGATGTTATCCATCAGGTTTGCGGAGGCTTTCCATGCCGGGGATGCGGATGATTCCGCTTCCAGGGCATACAGTCCCACTTTTTCCCCGTCGGGGATCTTCGTCCCTTTTACCACGGCCTTGGTTTCTATCTGCACCGTTGTACCGAAAAGGATCGCATTAGCCTCCGGTTTGCTATTCTGCAACCCGTCGTCCTCAGAACAGGAGACAGCAGCGAAAGCGATTGCTGTTAATAAAATAAGATTTTTCATACACTAATTTCTTTTTAATATTAATACTTTATATTGTTCAAAACTATTCTTCCGAGTCGACCTCTCCTGCCTCGACAGGTAGCCAGGGTTCGATCGTACCCTGGAAAGTGACACCATCGGTGGCATACCATACCGTATAAAGGTAAGAGTAGCCTGCCGCCCAGCCTTCGGCAGGGGTGGCGGGAGAAACCTCGAACGTCTGTCCGTCGATCGTAATGCTGAAAACCTGTTTTTTCATTGTCTCCGCTCCCACCGGGAGTTGAAGCAACGAAATCGGTATCTCGTAGAAAGCCTCTTGCGGAAGTTCCACCGCCTCACTATAACGGCAAAGGATAAAAGAGGGAAAACGATTGCCTTCCTCTACCTCCTCCCAGCTTCCGTCGGCCAGCGAAAGCGTGCCGCTCCCCGGAGCCGTCAGCGTAATGCTATTCAAAAAAACACCGGCTGTACTACCGTTCCAAATACGTACCCGTATCCGGCACAAGGCATGCCGGAAAGTCAACCGGCCGATATCATTCGACCTGTCGGTATCAGGCGTTACTTTCAGGGATGCCCACAGATAATCCGCCTGACTCCCCGCCTGATCGCCCAGGCTGATTTTCAGCGAAGGGGCGTCGGCAGCATCCGTATAGGCCATCGACGCCGTATAGGGCCAACAGGCATAAAAAGAATAGTTCTTTCCCGCTTCGTAATACTTCACCGGATCGTAATCGACCGCCCCTTCCACACCGATCGTTCCCGCTACGTTGTTCATGACAACTTCACTGCTACCGCCGGTCTGCGTCGAACAAGCGAAAAGTCCGGCACGACTTCCGTCCGGTAATACGGTTCCCGACAGAAGACCCGAAGCTTTGCTCGTTTCTACAGAGACGTCTGCCACGAAACGAATTGCTCCGCCCGAAGGCGTCTCCCGACGGTCGTCGGGAGAACACCCCCCAAACATGGCGGCGCAAACCAGATATATCAGCAGCCGTTTCATCCCCTCTCCTTTATTTTACCGTGATACCCGGACCTGATACATATTGCCATTCCACCACGCTGGTAGACAACTGGATGGAGGAAGCACTTCCGTAAGTCACTGTATATTCGTAAGAATATCCCGCCCGTAAACCTTCCGTCGGCAATGTCAGCGTCTGACCGGTTTTCTCTATGGCCGAAGAAGCATCGCCTTCCGTCACACCCATATCAAAAGTATAGGCCGTCCCTTTGGCTGCTACAGGCAACAACATCAGTTGTCCCGGTACGGAGAAAGAGGCTTTCGGCTGAATCTCTTCCGCAGCAGACGGACCAAACAGGATATAGGTTTCCGATCCGGAAGGTGCGCTCCACGTACCGTTGCCGATATTCAGCGTTGCACCGCCGGGAGCCTGTATTTTCAAAGAGTGCAGCGTCAGTTTATCGCCCGTACCATTCACCACCTTTACCGTGACCTGCGTCAGGGCATGGTTGAAGCTCAGCAGGTAAGCGCCGGTCACCGGCTTTTTATTTTCCAGCGGACTCGCATACATATAATCGATCTGGTCCGACGGAGTCTTCCCGAACGTGCAGGCCAGCTTAGGCGGCTGACCGGCAGAAGGATCCGTGACGGACGCTTCATAAGGATAGTAGGCAAAAAAACTGTAGTTGGCATTCGCCGTGTACATCTTTACAGGTTCGTAGACCAGGCCGCCGCTACCGCTGACCTCCGCTTCCACATTGTTCATAATCAGGTTGTTCGAAGCATCACTAACCGATGTCGTCCAGACGGGTACGCCGTTCCTGTTTTCAAGCGTGTACACGCCCACTTTCGTTCCGGCTGCAAACTGCGTACCCGTCACCGGACCGGCTTTCGTCTGAATGCCAGATTCAAAACGGATCACACCCGAAAGGTCCGGCGTTTCGGCCCCACGGTTGTCAGAACAGGCACACAACAGGCCCAGGCCCGCTACTAATACTAATGTCGTTGTTTTCATTTCTCTATCATTTTTTTATTTACCAACCGATACATCGGGACCCTGTCCCGCTATCCATTCAGTTATACGAACCTGAAAATGGATGCCCGAAGGAGTCACATCCAACTCCACATCCGCATTATCGCCATCCCCCATATTGATCAAGTCGTCATAGATATCCAATTCGTGCACCTCCTTCGTCTCGTCCGCATAGTTGATCTGCAAACGAAGGTTTTTATCGGCTCCTCCACCCGGGATCTCATCCTTATCCAGCAGGTTGAACACCAAAAGCGAACCCACGAACAGGCCCTCTTCCGCGCGGATGGGGATATCGGTGCCCGCCACATAGGAGGCTACAGACTTTCCCGTACTCAGATTGACTGCTTCGGCCACATTCAGGAGGCGACCCGATACCGATTCCACCTCCCGCGCATCGGTCACTTTTATACGAAAAGAGATGCGCCGCACAATTGGCTCGGGATGAACCCGTAAAGGCTCTGCACCCGGATCCTCTTTCCTCACTTCATACTCTCCGAGCGTAGCCAGCGTAAACCAATCCGGTTGACCGACCGTTTCCACCGAACGGGTCAGAGGTTTTACGCAGGCTTCAGCGGTTTCAAACTGCTCCTGTCCGCGAAACCAGATACCCGGTGTCGGACAGTTATAGATCAGTACACGATAATTGCCGACCGGCAGATTGCCGGAGAAAGAGACCGTATCCGATTTCATTTCGTAGACCGTCCCCTCACCGCTTTCCGGATAGAAACGGAGCGTCATCCCCTCCGGAGGCTGTATGCCGGAAGGCACCGTATCCCATTCAAAACAGATACGGACTGTCCCGTCGACAAGTTCCGCAGCCGGCTCGTCAGATCTCCTGCAACAAGATAAAATACTCATGATTGCAAGCAAGCAAAAGATGAACCCTATACCTGTTTTTTGCTTCATTTTTCCTCCCTGAATATTGCATCTCTATTGATAGTAGAGATACACAGCCTTTAATCGACTATAATTCAATGTGATACAAATAACATTAACCTTCATTGGTTTTTATTCACACAACAAAATACGTAAATAAACGTGAAATTGATAACATTTTTTCAATAGTTAAATATTATTTACTTCTTAATGATCAAGGAGTTTTTAAAACAGATATTTACTACCTTTCTACCAGTTTTTAGTTAAGTAAATATAATGTATCTCTACTATCAATAGAGATGCAGTACCCTATATTCAGAAGGATATGAAATTCAGGGCATCTCTTCTTCTCCACCAAACAATTATTTTTTAGCTTTATTTATAGATTGAACAGGCCGTAAAATCACAAAAAAATGAACCCGGTGATTGTTGTTAGGATGCAACAAATCCGGCTGATATGGGATAAGAGTTACAGAGGGAAAAGGTGAATAAGAGAGCCGACAAAGAAAAGCACAAACTGATTATCAGAAGTCTAAAGGATATCAAAAAGTAACAAAAATCAACGATAGGCTATCATTGCAATCACTTTTTAAGTTCTTTTCGTAACGCCCTCTTTTTTCAACAGAGGCCATCCGGACGCAAATCGGTTGCTTTTGGCGGGTAAAAAGGCCTTTTTCATGGTTATTGGCTCCGGTTTGGTATCGATTACCCGGCAGATAGTTTCAGTTAGTTGCCGGATAGTTTCAACCACCCGGCAACTGGTCGGAATTGTCCGGCAGCCAATTGAAATTGCTTGGGAGATAATTGTAACACGTCTCTTTTTTCCCTAAGCAGGCATCGGTTATTCAGTGTTTTTTTCGCTGGAAGGTAAAAAAATCCACACCATTCCTGCCTGACAAAATGTAGCCGTTTCCATCAACCAAGCAGCCACCATCACAAACAGCCCGGGGCCCCATTCCAAATGCGCAAACAAAAAGTCATCCGATTTCCCCAATCCCCTTTCCTCCTGTCATCGCTTAACTTCCCCAGAGACGCATAAATACTCCCAATCCCTTACCCGCCTCCATAGAGAGTTCCTATAAAAGGGATTAAATGACAAATTGATTTTCAAGAATACCAATAAAAAATAGGAATAGCATTCTTCTATACAATACAGTTCATAATCGTTGGTGGAGTTAATCCTGTTCATAATCTATCAGATTTGAACTATCTAAATTATAAACTGGTTGTAACTGGCTCCCCTCTTGAGAGGGGGTGTGTTATAGTTTCGCCCCATAACTGGCTTTAACACACCCCTTATCCCCTCTCAAGAGGGGAATTGGTTACTCCCGTCACTATAAACAGATAGCTCAATTATTCCTACATCTGAATCAAATAATCCCCTTCTCTGTTTGGAATAAATAAAATATTGCCTACATTTGTCTCGTTACCTGCTATCGGGTAATAAAACAACTAAAACTATTGACTTATGGAAAAGTATGTGAACATCATGCTCGACAAGGCTTTTAAAACCGTATTCGGTGAAAAGCAAGTGGCAATCGACTTTATCAACGCCACGCTCGAGGGCGAACGCCAGGTGAAAGACCTGACCTATCTCGATAAAGAAATCCAACCCGAAGTAATAGAACAGCGCACGGTGATCTTCGATCTCCTTTGCGAAGATGTGGACGGGAGCAAATTTGTACTTGAAATGCAGAATTGTCCTCAACATTATTTCTTTAACCGCGGATTTTATTACATTTGTCGAATGATCTCCCGTCAGGGAGAGAGCGGAGCTGACTGGAAGTATAGCTTGCTTCCGGTATATGGCATCTACCTGTTGAACTTTAGTCTGCCTGAATTTCAGAGTTGGCGCACCGATGTGGTGCTGGCCAATGAGGCGACAGGTAAAACTTTTGGCGAGGTCAAACTGAAACAGATTTATCTGTCGTTCGATCTGTTCAATCTAAGAGAAGAGGAATGCAAAACGCCTCTGGAGAATATGGTTTATATATTGAAGAATATGAATTTATTTGATATGTCTCCGTTTAAGGAGAAAAACGATGCCTTCAAACGCCTGCTCGATGTGGCAAACCTGAATGCAATGACTTCTCACGAACGGGCTGTTTACGATGAGAACCTGAAGATTTACCGCGACTGGCGCAATACCTTGGAATATGCGGTGGAGGAGGCCGAAATGAAAGGGATGACAAAAGGTAAAGCTGAGGGTAAAGTAGAAGAACAACGCCAGATTACTGCAAATTAAAAAAAGCAGGAAGTTAATATCGAAACGATCGCCCAGTGTACCGGTTTGTCTGTCGAAGAAATAGACAAATTGTAGTTTATTCACTTAACAGTCAAATGTCAACAGAAAGAAAGTTTCCATTTGTAATGGAAACTTTCTTTCATTATCATCCCCTATCAATCCAGATTGATCACTTTATTATTTATCCGCTTCACCAACCCTTCGTTGAACGAGTCGAGATAGATCTGTGTCGTTTTTTCGTTGGCATGTCCCAGGCAGGAACTAATCACCGCAGTAGGCATCAATTGGTTGCGGGCGGCGGTTGCCCAAGAGTGGCGGGCCATATATGACGACAGTGATTCGGGGATATTCGCTTTCTCCGCAATGATCTTCAGATGACGATTGAATGAGCATAAGGCACTCCGATAACATTTATAATGGGCTTCCTCGCTCGCCCCATCCGACAGCACAGGCCAGATGTAACAACTATCGGTACGATATTTTTCAATAATCTTCAACAAGTCTCCATTTGCAAAAACAGAGACGGGCCGTCCGGTCTTCACCCGCTCATAATGGATCATCTCCCGTTGCAATTGCTCATGTTTCAATAGAATCATATCAGCAAACCCCATACCGCAGGTGTAAAAACTGAAAAGGAACATATCGCGTGCCATAGCCAGGCTGGTTCCTTCATCCAATTTGAGGTTCTTTATCCGCTTCACCCATCTTTTAGGCAATGCCCGTTTACGTGTCGGCATCGATTCCAGCGACATGCCGGCAAAAGGGTTTTCGCGCGGGCGGATCACTTTCTCCGCCACAGCCTTGTTGTAAAGGGCGCGTAAATTACGCAGATAGAAATGTGCCGTATTCTCACAACAGCCTTGTCCCAACAACCAGTTCTCATAACTATTCAGCATCCCCGACCGGAACAGCCGGAAGGGTATCCGCTGGCTCCCGGTAAACTGCACCAGCGACTTCAGGCTACTCATATAGGCATGTGCCGTCCCGAACCGTCCTTCCTGTTCCACCTTGTCAATAATATTCAGAGCATAAAGCACGAACCCATTACGTGCAACCCCTTTCCTAATCAAAGTCATTTCATCCATACTGTTTCCTATTTAAATTAATATTGGCAGGAATATAACAGAAAATGAACTACCTTTGTCTGAATGATTAACATGTTTCGCTATGAGAAGTTATAAGATACCCTATGCTATACGTGAAAGTGCTGCATCCGGAAGATGTCGAACAGGTGTGCCGCTATGCTGCCGATGCCAAAGAATTATTGCCGGATTTCCATATTCGCCAATTTGTTATTTATGTCGTTGCGAATAAGGGGTATAAGATTTGGGAAGTATAAGAATCTGATTGCAGAAAGGTGCGTCAAATGTATGTTATCACTCATTTGCCGCCTTCGGCAGCACCTTTTTCAGCAATAAGTATCCGCAAAGTCCAGAGACAAACGATCCCGTAAATACGCCAAGTTTAGCCTGGTTCAGCAAATCCATGCCTACAGCATCCGTAGTGTTAAACGACAGGTTGGCGATGAACAGTGCAACTGTGAAACCAATACCTCCTAACATCGACACCCCAAACAGATTCCAACGTGTCATTCCTGCCGGCATAGAGGCAAGGCTTGTACGGGCAAAGAAATAGGTAAAAGAGAAAATACCCAATGTCTTTCCGACAAACAATCCCAGGAAGACTGCCAACGGCACATTGACCAAAGACGCAGGCTGGATATCGCCGAACGTGACACCGGCATTCACAAAGGCAAACAGCGGAAGGATCAGGTAATTTACCATCGGATGCAGTTTGTCGGCAATGCTTTGCAACGGACTGATCGTTTTATCCGCCAGCAGATGGATATTGTTTAATACCTGTATCTGCGTCGGAGTCAGCACGGCGGCCTTTTTAGACTGGCGCACCTCCGTATAGTCCAGCATATTCAGATAGCCGGTCATATCACAGGTGAAATCGTTCAGGTTGATCTTCGGACGGGCAGGCACGGTGAAGGCCACCAATACCCCTGCTATGGTTGGATGAATACCCGATTCCAGGAACAAAATCCAGACAAAAAAACCGACAATATAATAGAACAGGTTATTATTTACCCGCATCTTCCCTCCGGCATACAATAACGCCAACAGGGCCAGGGAAATCAGCAACGGCTGATAGGCAATATGCCCGCTATAAAACAAAGCGATAATAATTATACCGCCGATATCATCGACAACAGCCAACGCCGTCAGGAAAATTCGCATACTCAGAGGAACCCGCTTCCCCAAAAGTCCCAGAACGGCAAGGGCAAAAGCGATATCGGTAGCCATTGGGATGGCAGCCCCGCGTGCTTCCGGTCCTGTATTACACACCAGAAGGAAGAAAAGGACCGGCACGATCATACCACCGCAAGCGGCAATTACCGGAAGGATCGCCTTACGGACCGAACTGAGTTCGCCGATCAAAACCTCCTGCTTGATCTCCAACCCTATCACAAAGAAGAATACGGCCATCAGGGCATCATTCACAAAAGCCAGCATCGGCATCGGCTCTCCGTGATGCGAGAACAAATTGAATTTACCGATCTGAAGATCTATGGGATAAGATAGTATATGATGATAAGCATACGCCCAAGGGGAATTGGCCAGTATCATAGCCAGTATAGTGGCCATAAACAATAGAAAACTGGCGCTCGACTTCTGTGTAGCGAAACGGCGCAATGGTTTCAGGATAACATTAATAGTACGATCCATTGTATTTAAAATATTTGCGGAGACAGCTTGCTGACCTGTCTCCGTAATTCCTAACTGTGTTATTGTCTTTGCTTCTCTGCCATTTCGAGCTGATAGGCACTGCGGGTCAATTTTTCTACCCAGACCACAAAGATACCAGTTAAAATTAAATTAAACACAATAGTAAGGACAGAAATCATCAGGGCCGGTCCACCTAAATTGTATCCGAGAGCGATGAAAATAATACCTGCTCCTACCTCACCACGCGTAAACATACCGATCGACAATGCCAGACGCTCACGTTTGCGCCGGTCGCGATAGAAGAACAGTGGGAAAAGTTTTCCTATATTAGAAAGGAAAGAGACAATAAGAACGTGCAACAGGATCATCGGCCACGACATCATCGGCTGCGCCCCGGTAATGGTTGCCGCCTCGGCCGATTGTTTGGCAAAATCAATGCCAAAGAATACCGGCATACTCACTCCCACAAGGAACATGAACAGGAAGGATATGGCTGTAGCCACATTGTGTTCGACCTTCGTGTCAATATGCTTATGCTTCATGATCATACCCAGGACGAAAGCAGGCAGCAGCACTTCGATATGAATACTGGCGTCTTCACCATAGAAATGTTTGGACACCAGATAAACTCCCTGTGTAATAGCCAGCGTCACAATTGCATAGAGCAAGATCGCTTTCCAGTCCTGACGCATATTATAAGTGCCCATCTTCTTCCACCCGAGCATAAGCAGCACCATCACGATCAGGATGATAACACCCAACTGCCAGCGCAGTCCCACCATCATGATCTGAAGCGGTATCATCAGCAGGATTGTATCGAGGTCGTCGAAAATAGCCAGAACCTGCACCTTTTTATATACCCATGAAGCCTTCAGTCCGGCAGCAGCAAGCATAGTAAAGAGAATGCCGGCAGAGGTAGGCGCCGCAAAACGGCTCAGCAACAGGTTTTCCTTCCAGGCTTCGCCACTCGACCAATAGATATCGGGAAGCAGGACGAACATATAATACAACGCCACAAAGATCCAGGGAAAGGCTGCGGTTGCCATCGCAATAAAGTAATCCTCCGTATAAGATTTCCAACGGGTTTTGTCCATTTCAAACTCCCGGCCCACGTTGATCATAATAAAGGCCAGGCACACATACAACAACGTGTTGGAGATCGTCTTCACCATCGAATAGTTCTCTCCCACCATACCGGGAAGAAACTGCGAGACAACCAAACCAATCACTAAGAAAAAAGAAAATAACAGAATCTTCTTCATTATATTACCACTATTTGCTTGTTTAGATTTCAGAGTACAAAAATAAGGAAATCCTCTCAAATCGGAAATAGCAGGTAACTCATGTTTCAGATTATTAATAAATTACTTCAGATAGGCCGACTCCACTTTCAATAAGCGGTTCTTCAGCTTTTCCGCCTCCCCTTTTCGGATACGTAGTGTCATCTCACAGTCCATTTCGAATTTTTGAGATACAATAAGGGGGGTATCTTCTTTCACTATGCGCATGATCCCGTTCAGGTAGGGATATTCGAAAGCGACTGTGATATCTTCATCCACCGTACGTTCCTCTATTTCGGCGGCCGCAATCGCTTCGGCAGCGGCCGTACGATAGGCAACGATCAGCCCGCTGGTACCCAGCTCGATACCTCCGAAATAACGGACTACGAGGATCAGGATATCCGTCAGTTCATTGGAATTGATCTGTCCGAGGATCGGTTTCCCGGCAGTGGAAGACGGTTCGCCGTCATCGTTTGCACGAAACGTCAGGCGGTCCGGTCCCAGCATATAAGCCCAGCAGACATGGCGTGCATCATAATATTGTTTACGGTACCGGTCCAGTTGCTCCTTCACCTCTTCGACCGTACGCACGGGGATGGCATACGAGATAAAGCGGCTACGCTTCTCCGTGTAATAGCCCTCGGCTACTTGTTTAATGGTTCTGTAACTGTCGTCTGCCATCGATCAATCCGGTATATGGGTTTGCTGTTCTTCGCGGAAGGCCCGGAAGTCTTTCATGATCTCTTCGATCTCCTCGATAAAATAGGGATCTTTCACATTTTTCTTCACCTCCTCGTAATAGGTTTCAATGGCCGCCAGGGCGCATATATCTTGTCCGCGCAGCAGGAAATAAGGTTCTTCCTTCTCTACGCATTGTTTGATCATTTGGATAGGATTCTTCATATATCTGTCTTCACTTAGTTATTATTCTATCTTAGTTATGTCGGCAAACGGGGATAGGCGTGCCATATTCCTCGTCTGCCTATGCCAGGTTATTGTTTCAACTCCTCTTTCAGGAACGGAACGGTATAGCTCTTCGTTTTCTTCTTTACCATCTCTTCCGGGGTGCCGGTAAACAAGACCTGACCGCCTTTACGGCCGCCTTCGGGGCCCATGTCGATCAGGTAGTCGGCGCATTTGATGACGTCGAGGTTATGCTCGATGACGATGATGGTGTTGCCCTTTTCCACCAGTTTGTTCAGGACACCCAGAAGAACACGGATGTCTTCGAAATGAAGACCGGTTGTCGGTTCATCCAGTACATATAATGTATTGCCTGTATCCTTTTTAGCCAGCTCAGTCGCCAGCTTCACACGCTGGCTTTCGCCGCCGGACAACGTGGTGGAAGGCTGCCCCAATTTAATATAACCCAGGCCCACATCCTGCAAGACCTTGATCTTGGACAAGATGGTCGGAATATTCTCGAAGAACTCCACCGCCATGTTGATCGTCATATCCAATACATCCGCGATGGATTTACCACGGAAACGCACTTCCAGTGTTTCGCGGTTGTAACGTTTGCCATGACAGTCCTCGCAGGGCACCAATACGTCGGGCAGAAAGTTCATCTCGATGGTCTTGTAACCATTCCCTTTGCAGGTTTCGCAACGACCGCCGGACACGTTGAATGAGAAGCGTCCCGGTTTATATCCCCTTACTTTCGATTCGGGAAGATCGACAAAGAGGTTACGGATATCGGAAAACACACCCGTATAGGTAGCCGGATTGCTTCGCGGCGAACGTCCGATAGGCGACTGGTCGACATTGACGATCTTATCCACATTATCAATACCTTCGATCGACTTATAAGGCAACGGATCTTCCAGCGAACGATAGAAATGCTGGCTCAGGATCGGTTGCAGGGTACGGTTGATCAACGTCGATTTGCCGCTCCCCGACACGCCTGTCACACAGATCAACGTTCCCAGTGGAAAAGTCACATCTACGTTTTTCAGGTTATTACCGCCGGCTCCTTTGATAGTGATGAACTTGCCGTTTCCTTTCCGACGTTCGGCAGGAATGGCAATTTCTGTTTTTCCGTTCAGATAAGCGGACGTCAGCGTATCGACTTTCAGCATCTCCTGAGGCGTACCTTCGTACACGACCTCTCCGCCCAGACGGCCGGCTTTCGGACCCATGTCGATCACGTAATCGGCATTCAGCATCATATCCTTGTCATGTTCCACGACAACGACCGAGTTCCCTGTATCACGAAGTTCTTTCAAAGAGTTGATCAGACGGACATTATCACGCTGATGCAACCCGATACTCGGCTCGTCGAGGATATAAAGCACATTGACCAGCTGGCTGCCGATCTGGGTTGCCAGGCGGATACGCTGGCTTTCACCGCCGGAAAGGCTTGCCGAAGCACGGTTGAGAGAGAGATAATCCAGCCCCACATCCAGCAGGAATTTCAGGCGCGAACGGATCTCCTTCAATATCTCTATCGCTATCTGTTTCTGCTTCTGGTCCAGACGGTCTTCGATGCCGTCCAGCCAATCATACAGTTCAGATATATCATAAGAAGATATTTCCGCAATATTCTTATCGGCAATCCGGTAATGCAATGCCTCTTTGTTCAGACGCTGGCCGTTACATTCCGGACATGTAGTCATTTTAATAAACTGCCCCGCCCATTTCTGTGCGGAAGCGGACGCCTCGTTCTCCTGCTGCATCAGGATATATTTGGCAACGCCTTCATAAGACAGGAAATAATTGGAAGAACCCAGGGATTCGTTCTTGATCTGAAGTCGTTCGTCGGTTCCGTTCATGATCTCGTCGATCGCCTCCGCCGGAATATCCTTGATCGGCGTCTTGATCGTTACCCCATGCTTCTCGCAAAGGGCTTCGATCTGCCAAAAGATAAGCGAGTTCTTATATTTCCCGAGGGCCACGATCCCGCCGTTATAGATACTGAGGGAAGGATCCGGCACGATCTTTTCCATATCCAGCAGGTTCACCTGTCCCAATCCTTTACATTTGGGGCATGCACCTTGCGGGGAGTTAAAGGAAAAATTATGCGGAGCCGGTTCGCTGTAGGAAAGTCCGGTAGCCGGGTCCATCAGGCGACGGCTGTAATGGCGCAACTCGTCCGTATCGGCATCCAGCAGCATGACCAATCCGTCACCCTGCTTCATGGCTGTACGCAGGCTTTCTTTCAGGCGGCGTTCGTCGGAAGCCGAGACAACCATTTTATCGATCACCACTTCGATGCTGTGCATCTTGTAGCGGTCCAGCTTCATGCCGTGGAATATCTCCTTGATCTCGCCATCGACACGGACGGTCAGATAGCCTTTCTTACGAACCTGCTCGAACAGTTCCTTATAATGTCCCTTACGATTGCGGACCAGCGGAGCCAGGAGGTATGTCTTCTTTCCCTCATAATGCTCCAGAATCAGGTCGAGCACCTGCTCTTCGGTGTATTTCACCATCTTCTCTCCGCTCAGATACGAGTACGCCTCTCCCGCCCTCGCATAAAGCAGACGGAAAAAGTCGTAGATCTCTGTCGTCGTACCGACGGTAGAACGGGGATTTTTGTTAGTCGTTTTCTGTTCGATCGAGATGACCGGGCTCAATCCGGTGATCTTATCCACATCCGGACGTTCCATATTTCCGAGGAAGTTACGGGCATAGGCAGAGAATGTCTCCACATACCGGCGTTGTCCTTCCGCAAAAATCGTATCAAAAGCCAGTGATGACTTACCACTACCACTCATACCCGTTATCACGGTAAGTTTGTTTCTCGGTATCTCGACGTCTATATTCTTCAAATTGTGAACGCGGGCGCCTAAAACGGAAATACGTCCGCCTTCCAATGCATTCTTATCATTCATACTTCTTATCACTGTTTTCTTTTTCATCCGGGAGAAAATCCTGTTCCATCCGAATGGAACTCCGATTACACCCGAAAGGAATTTATCTTACCACCCAAGCCGGGTTATGCACGTACGTGTTTGGTGTCTTGTAATACATATCACTTTGTTTAGGAACCTGAAGCGTATAAGTCTTGCCCAATGTCTGCAATTTCCGGTCGCGCAACCAGGGGTTAAAGCGTTTCAGGTCGGCATAGGTTATATCATACTTCTGTGCAAAAGCAGACAAATCGGGAATATCTGACGAGACAGCCACATCTTCGCAGGCAACCGGCTTGTACAGGTCTTCCGCCCGGAGTACGAAACCATATTTATACGGGTTCTCAAATATCTGTTTGATCGCCATGATACGATAGACGTAACGGCTTGTTTCCTCTACCAGCCAAAGGTCGAAAGTACTGTCGGCTTCCTGTTTGGTCAGTTCGCCGGAGATACGTCCCATGCCCGCATTATAGGAAGCGGCCACATTCGCCCAGTCGCCATATTTGTCGTAGGCAGCTTTCAGGTATTTGCATGCAGCCTCGGTCGCCTTGGCTACGTGGCAACGTTCATCGACCGTCGGAGTAACAGTCAGGCCATATTGTTTGCCTGTCCCTTCCAGAAACTGCCACATTCCCACGGCACGTGCCGGCGACGACACACGCGGGTCCAGATGACTTTCTATCACAGCCAGATATTTGAAGTCATCAGGGATACCGTTGGCTTTCAATATCGGTTCGATAACCGGGAAATAGCGGTTGGCCCGCTTGATCAGTAACATGGTGGTCGAATGGAAATAGGTAAAACTACTCATTTCACGGTCGAACCCTTCACGCATATTATAGCGGGTCAGATCAATAGGTTTGCCACAGAAAATAACCGACGCAGGTATATCGGGCGACGATGTCATCGACATCACCACCGGACGTCCGTCCATTACTTTTTCCGAATCGCTTGAGCCGATAGACAAACAAGCAGTCAGGCAGATCAGACCACCCGACAAAAAACTGAATATACTATTCTTCGATAATCTCATCCTGAATTTGTTTTGATCTAAGAATGTTAATAGAACCTTTTCTCTTTATAGGTTTACCGTCCGAGCCGGTAGCCTCAATCACATAAAAATAAACACCGGGGGCTACATACTTGCCTCCCTTTTTGCCGTCCCAGCCTTTCGACGGGTCCGTCCAATGATACATTTCCACTCCCCACCGATTGAATATCCAACATTTAAAACGGGTCAGAGAGCGATAAGCTACTCTGAACTCGTCGTTAATGCCGGGTGATGTACCGGGCGAAAAAGCATTCGGTACATCGAGGTAAGAATCCGAAATGTTTACCGTAACATCAGGTGGATTTGCCTGGCATTGACCAGTCCGGTCGTTCACTGTTAATTTAACCACGTAAGTACCATTTTGGTTGAAAATAAAAGAAGTTTCCTCTCCGCTAAAGTCCCTCAATAGCGTACCGTTATTCTCTTCGCCTTCTTCATTACCTTCACTGCTTCCTCCGCCTTCATCCTTCCTGTATATCTTCCAATTAAACATAGCAGCAACCGGCGTATTTGCAATTGCCGTAAAATTAAACTCGACCGGAGCAGAGAGGCTGTCGCCTTTTACGACCATATTAGGCACATCTGAAGCATAAGACAAAGTATCTATTTTCATAACAGCCAGCACAGCGACAGCCTGATACATATCAGTAAGCATTGATTTTTCCACACCGAAATGACGGGCAAACTGATCGCCCTTCAACTCTACTTCCGTATCGCTGTAGGGAGGTTCTAAGCTGGCTTTAAACGGATTTCCCGTTATAGTCGCCGTCGCCGTTTTAGGAATAATACTCTGATTATCTCCTTCCGGTATTTCCATTGTCTGATAAGTCACGTCAAACTCACGTTCCAGAAAACCGGGAGTGCCATTAACATCAGGAAGCACATATCTCATATCCTTTATATCGCTTGTACCACCCAGATACATGGCATCACAACCACTTTTTTGTGTATCCACAAACAAACTGGTTATATTGAATTCATATTTGCTATAGTCAATAATCCATACATACCCTCCAGCTTTCGAGTAAGCATCATCTTCCAATATATAATAACCATATCCTTCTTCTATATTCCGGATAACAGTTGTATTTCCTTCATTTACAGAAGGTATTTTTTCAGCATCCCCTCCAACGCCTGCTTTATTTTTATAGCGATACCATTGATATGTACTTGATGTAGGAGTATATCGTATTTCCACATTATCCATGCCATACACAAGGTAAACCTCAAATCGGCTACTGGTGCTGCCTTGCTTATTATCATAAGCCTGTAAAGGCGTACCTCTCCCCCCTGTTACCGTATATTTTTGAGCATGTGCTGCAAGTATCAATAACAAAAAACAGAGCGTCCCGATCACTCTTCTTAAACAATTCCTTTGCATATATTATAACCTAATTAGCTTCCAAAATTAGTATTTTATACGGACATACACTATCTTTGCTGCAAATATTCGAATCAGCAAATGAATAAGATTAGTATATACGTATTGACGTTATGCCTGAGTTTTTCCGCTGTCTCCTTGTATTCACAAAACAACAGAGCTCGGATCATTACTACTAACGAACTAAATGATAATATATTTTATCATACGATTGAACGAGGACAAACAGTCTACTCGATCGCAACCATGTACGGAGTAACTGTCGACGACATTTATCGCCTGAATCCCGAAAGCCGCGAATCCATAAAGGCCGGGGCCACCCTAAAAATCCCACAAAAGGATGTAAGTTCCGCTCCGATGGGAAACGCTGAAGATAATTATCTGTATCATACTATACAACCTAAAGAAACGCTGTATTCATTATCTATCCGGTACAAAGTGCCCGGTCCTGATATTATCGCGGCAAATCCTGGATTATCCGTTTCCTCTTTTACCATAGGCAAGACAATCCGTATCCCGGCAACTCCTATAGAGACACTGCCGACCACAGATATAAAGACCGTAACCAAGGAAATCGAATATACGATCGCCAAGAAAGAAACGATGTACCGCATTTGCCGGAAATTCAATGTATCCAGTGCAGAACTGCTCCAGCGAAACCCTGAACTGAAAAACGGAGTAAAAGCCGGTATGGTCATTAAAATACCGGTAGAGACTAAAGAGACAGTGACTGAAACAGCCCCTGCCATGCATGAAAGAGACGTCAATGCCCTTTTGTCGACACCCAAAGAAATTAAGCGCGTCAATATGATCAAGGTCGCATTGTTATTGCCGTTCATGACAAACGAAGCAACTCCTTCTTCCAACACGCTGCGTTTTATTGAATATTACGAAGGTATGCTGCTGGCAGTCGACAGCCTCCGCAACAGCGGTTGTTCGATCGAACTTTCCGTCTTCGATACCGGCAACGGCACCAAGAAGGTGAAAGAGATCCTCAAAGAAGATGCTTTGAAGGAAGCCAACCTGATCATCGGAGCCGTACAGAACGACCAGATCGCTCCTGTTGCCGAATTTGCAGAAAAGAATAATATCAAATACGTGATCCCGTTCACTTCCAAAAACGACGATGTATTATCCAATGCGCATGTATACCAGGTTAATACGCCTCATTCCTATTTGTATGCCAAAGCATCCCAAGCTGGTTGCGACCTGTTTGGAAACGATAATATCATCTTTGTAAAAGTGCCCGGTATAGAAGAGAAAGCAAATTTCATCAAAGCTTTCAAAGCAGAAATGAAACAACGGAACATTACCTGGCGTGAACTGACCTACTCAGCCGAAACATTCCCGGTCGAGATGGAAGCTATGCTCAGTACAGATAAACGAAGTGTGATTATTCCGACTTCCGATTCACTGGATGCACTGAATAAACTCAAATCTCCTCTACGTATGCTGGCTGAGTCTAAACCCGAATGTAATATCACCCTGTTCGGTTATCCTGTATGGCAAACATACACTCGTGAGTGCTTGGATGATTTCTTTGCCTTGAATACATATATATATAGTAACTTCTATGCCGATAACCTTTCGCCCGAAGTTGCCGATTTCTATTCAAAATATAAAACATGGTATAGCAAGAACCTGATCAATACGTTCCCTAAATACGGTATATTAGGATTCGACACCGGTATGTTCTTCTTTGATGCCATCAAAAAATATGGTTCCAATTTCGAAAACAACCTGGATAAGATCCGTTACAAGAGCATACAGACAGGTTTCGATTTTGAACGGGTAAACAATTGGGGCGGATTCATCAATACCAATATATTTATCGTTCATTACCAGAGTGATTTTAACGTAACACGTAGCGAAGTAAGATGATCAGAAAGAGTATAATCACATCCTTTTTGTGCCTGGCCGTTATTATAAGCACCATGGCACAGCAAAGCAGGTTTCCTCAGGAGGTCTCCGTCGGTGCTTCCTTCGGTATGAACTTCTCGTCCGTAAGTTTCAATCCCAAGGTATATACGAAAATGAAACAGGGATACAATGCCGGACTGGTGCTGCGCTGGAACACAGAAAAGAACCTGGGGTTGCAAACCGAACTGAATTTCAGCCAACAAGGATGGGACGAGGAATTCGAAGAACATCCGACCTACAAATACAGTCGTACGATCAATTATTTCGAAATACCGTTCTTCACTCATATCTATTTCGGCAGCAACAGATTCAAGTTCTATTTTAACCTGGGTCCCAAAATAGGTTATGCCTTCAGCGAAAAGACGGAAACAAACCCGAACGAGACGAATACGAACCCCGGCTCCAATGAGCAACACAACATGGCCATCCAGAAAAAATTCGATTGGGGATTGTGTGGTGGTCCGGGGCTTGAACTGCGTACCGGCATCGGTTATTTCCTGCTGGAAGGACGCTATTATTATGCGCTGGGTGATATTTACGGCAGCCGCAAAAGCGATTACTTCAACAAATCGTCCAGCCAGGTAATCTCCGCACGTATCATTTACCTGCTGCCCATCCGGAAATAAGATTTTCAACTGAAATGTTCCTGCCGGTATTTGGACGGAGTCGTTCCGTACGCTTGTTTAAATACCGTGCTAAAATAACGCTGGTTGGTAAACCCTGCCTTCTCCGAAACCTCCAGGATGCTGAGAGTCTTATCCGCCAGCAGTTCCATCACACGGGTCATCCTGAACTTATTAATATAATCGCCGATACTGATGCCGGTCAATGCCTTCAGCTTATTATACAGGGAAGCACGGCTCATTGCCATTTGCGTAGCGACATAGTTCACATCCAGGTCGGGATTTTCCAACTGGTCTCTGATCAGTTCATTCAGTTTTCTCATAAATACCTCATCCGCATTGCTAATCGTATCTTCTTTAAGAGAAACGACCGAATTACTGTTTTTATACCGTTGTTTAACCGCTTCCCTGTTCTTTAAAAGATTACAGATCATTACCAACAAGAACTCCAAATCAAACGGTTTCGGTAAATAAAAATCTACTCCTTCTTTATATCCTTGTATCGTACTACTCTGGTCTGCCCTGGCAGTCAACAAAATAACCGGGATATGGCTGACTTCCGGCGTACTTTTTAATTGCCGGCAAAATTCAAAGCCATTCATACGAGACATCATCATATCACAAACAACAATATCCGGTACACAATGCACAGCTATATTCAATGCTTCTCCTCCTTCTTCCGCCACATACACTTGCCTGAAATGTGTTTTCAATGAAATCTTCAGATAATTTCGAAGCTCCGGTTCATCCTCCATAATCAGAACGGAATACTTTCCTACAGAAAAGTCCGTAAATAGCCTGTGTAGATTGACATCAAACTCTTTCCCAGCCCATTGCAAACATGTGACTGATGATTCCTTTTTCCGCTTTTTCACGATCAGACAGAAAACAAAGAACAGCCCTATTATAACAAATAAGCTACAACAGAACATAAACCAGGTCATTCCTGATATAACGCTTGTATGAGCTGAATAACAAAAAAAGACATAAAATAAATATATATATACTCTTATAGCCACACCTTCAATATTTGATTAATAGATTAATACCAGTGTTCCGTAAGAACTCATGTCATTACATCTTAATTAATAGATTATTAGAGGATTAGTCATAGAATTAAAAACTTCGGTAGTTTACAGGTAGCTTATTATAACGAATAACCAAAAGAATAGTTACTATTTTAGAATCTAAGGTGTACAGGATAGCTATAAAACACCATATATCGCTTCACTAAATTTTACTGTATACTTGTTAGAATTAAATAAGAAATAAAATTCTGCTCCATAAACTATAAGAGAAGCATCTTTGTGTAAAAAAATCTTTTTATATCTTTGTTGAGTAAATAAGAGAACATGAGTTCTTACGGAACTAACACTATTCCCAATAGTGTTAAAAATCAACACGAACATCGTTTTATGGACAAATATTGAAGTTTTTTGTACAAATCCGGACATAAACCTATAACCATACTTCTACATTTGCAACAGCATACTCCGGTAGCATAAAACAATATTGTTAACATTAAAAGTATATCAAATGACAAAAAGCAAACTCCTTCTTTTTTTCTTTATTGTCTGGTTGATTACCGGATGTACCACCACTGGTCCGGTCCCAATTAATATTGTCCCGCTACCGGAACAACTAGTAGCCGGTAACAGCCATTTCACATTCAGCAAGAATACTGTCATCCAGGTCGAGAACCGGGAACAGGAACCGATTGCCGGATTATTAGCTGATTTGTTTACCCCTTCTGCCGGATTTACACCTGTGGTAAACACTGGTTCGTCCGCCGCTTCCGCCTCCGTCATTTTTTCTACCGACACAACCCTCATAAAGGAATGCTATAAACTGGATATAACCCCATCCCGTATCTTTATCCAGGCAGCCGGCAAAGAAGGATTCTTCTATGCCGTGCAGTCAATCCGCCAGTTGCTTCCTCCCGCTATAGAAAACAAAGAACCGGTTAGTAATATCCAATGGAACGTACCGACATTAAACATACAGGATGGTCCGCGTTTCCCCTACCGCGGATTATTACTCGATGTCTCCCGCTGTTTCATTCCTAAAGAAAATGTAATCAAAATCATTGATTACATGGCTATGCTGAAACTGAACAAACTAAATTTGCATCTCGTCGACGGAAACGGCTGGCGACTGGAAATAAAGAAATATCCCCGGTTAACGGAAGTCGGTGCCTGGCGGGTTGCACGCGAAGGGGATTTCTCCCAACGCAAAAATGCTAAACCGGGTGAACCGACACCCGTAGGCGGATTTTACACACAGGAGGACATGAAAGAGATTATTGCCTATGCGAGTGCCCGCCAGGTCGAAATCATTCCGGAAATAGAGATGCCGGCACATACCAATTCCTCGCTGGCCGCTTACCCGGAACTGGCATGCCCCATAGTAAAGGATTTTATCAGCGTCATTCCGGGAATGGGTGCACATGCCTCTGAAATCGTCTATTGCGCCGGCAACGACAAAGTATTTTCCTTTCTGGAAGATGTGATAGACGAAGTGGCCGACCTTTTTCCCTCTTCCTATATCAATCTAGGAGGTGATGAAGCCTCTAAAAAGAACTGGAAGAAATGCCCGCTTTGCCAGGCACGGATGAAAGCCGAAGGATACACGGACATCGAAGATTTACAGGGATATTTCATGAACCGCATGTCCGATTATGTAAAAAGTAAAGGCAAGCAGGTCATTGGATGGGACGAACTCATCAACAGCAAAATACCCGACGGCGCCACAATCCTGGGATGGCAAGGAATGGGGACGGCCGGATATAAGGCAGGACAACTGGGACATAAGTTTATTATGAGTCCGGCACGCGTCCTCTACCTGATTCGTTACCAGGGCCCGCAATGGTTTGAACCACGTACCTATTTCGGAAACAATACCTTAAAAGGCGTATACGACTACGAACCTATACAGCCGGATTGGGACCCGAAAGTTGCCGCCAACCTGATAGGCGTGCAAGGATGCATGTGGACGGAATTCTGCTATTCGGCAGAAGATGTCGAACACCTGCTTTTCCCCCGTCTGGCCGCCGTTGCCGAAATAGCCTGGTCGGGAAAAGACCGGAAAAACTGGCCCGGCTTCCTGAAACGCCTGGATGTATTAACACTACATTATGACTATCTGGGAGTAAATTATGCCCGTTCCATGTTCAACATCGACCATCTGGTAACAGGCAACAACGATACATTGAAAGTTGCCCTCACCTGTATCCGACCGGATATGGAGATACGTTATACGACCGACGGGAACGAACCGGTCGCCACATCATCCCTGTACACCGACTCACTGGTTGTCACCAACGATATCACAATCAACGCTGCAACCTTTGCAAACGGCAAACAAATGGGAAAAACCCTGACCCTCCCGCTCCATTGGAACAAGGCCACCGCCCGCCCCGTTCAGGACGGAAACAGTCAGACATACCGCCTGACCAACGGATTACGGGGCAGCAACAAACAATCTGACTTCGAATGGTGCGGCTGGTACGACGAAGATGCGACCTTTACGATCGACCTGGGAAAAACGGAGGCAATAAATGAAATAACAATCGGCTGCATCACCAATTACGGAATGGGCACACATATCCCCAGCCGGATTACGTTGTCCGTTTCAGACGACAACCAGACATATACGCAGGTTGCAGAACGCAGTTTTACTCCGGAAGAAATATTCCGCGAAGGAATCCGCATCGAAGACAAGACATTCGACAATCTGAAAGCAACAGGCCGTTACCTGAGAGTCGCCCTGAAGAATCCCGGCAAATGCCCGGACGATCATACACGTCCCGGACAAGGCACCTGGATGTATATAGATGAAGTCACAGTACAATGAAACATATCAATTCTAAAATACAAATGAGAAAAACGAGGTTATCTATTTTCGCTCTGTGCTGCCTGGGGATGCTCCAGGCGGCTACAGGGTCGACAGACAACAACAAGCCCGAGTGGCAAAGCCAGTACGCAACCGGACTCAACAAACTGGAACCGCACGCTTACGTCTGGCCTTTTGAGAACGAGAAATCCGTGTCCGTACGCGACCACGAATCGTCTCCCTGGTACCAAAGCCTGAACGGAAAATGGAAATTCCATTGGACAAAGAACCCGGACAACCGCCCGAAAGATTTCTACAAGCCTTCTTTCTATACCGGAGGATGGGCAGATATCAACGTTCCCGGCAACTGGGAACGGCAGGGATACGGTACCGCCATCTACGTAAACGAAACGTATGAGTTCGACGACCCGATGTTCAATTTCAAAAAGAATCCGCCTTTCGTCCCTTATGAAGAAAATGAAGTCGGCTCTTACCGCCGCACTTTCACCGTTCCGGCAAACTGGGACGGCCGCCGCGTAGTTCTCTGCTGCGAAGGCGTCATCTCTTTCTATTATGTATGGGTGAACGGGGAAAAACTAGGATATAACCAGGGGTCTAAAACCCCGGCAGAATGGGATATTACCGATAAGCTGAAACCGGGCGAGAACACCGTAGCCCTGGAAGTCTATCGCTGGAGCAGCGGTTCCTACCTGGAATGCCAGGACATGTGGCGCCTGAGCGGTATCGAACGGAGCGTCTACCTTTACAGCACGCCCCGACAGTATATTGCCGACTACAAGGTGGTATCCACTCTCGACAAGAATACTTACAAAGACGGTATCTTCAACCTGGACGTTCAGATTGCCGGTCCGGCAAATCCGGACGCCCGCATCGCTTACCAGCTGAAAGATGCCGACGGCAAAACCGTCCTGAAAGAGGAAACTAAAATCCCTGCCGGAGAAAACAGCCGGATTACATTCAAAGAAGCGACAATCCCCGGTGTAAAAGCCTGGAGTGCCGAACATCCGAACCTGTACACGCTCGTCCTCTCCCTGAAAGACGCTGGTGGCAAAGAAACCGAACTGACCGGAGGCAGAGTAGGCTTCCGCACGTCCGAAATCAAAGACGGCCGCTTCTGCGTGAACGGCGTACCGACATTGGTGAAAGGGACCAACCGCCATGAACATTCGCAACTGGGCCGTACGGTCAGCCGCGAACTGATGCTGAAAGATATTGAGTTGATGAAGCAGTACAACATCAACACTGTACGCAACTCCCACTACCCGACCGACCCGTTATGGTACGAACTTTGCGACGAATATGGCCTCTATATGATCGACGAAGCCAACATCGAATCGCACGGAATGGGATACGGTCCCGAATCGCTGGCTAAAGACAGTACCTGGCTCCCAGCCCATATGGACCGCACCCGCCGGATGTACGAACGTTCCAAGAACCATCCCTGCATCGTAATCTGGTCGCTGGGCAACGAAGCTGGCAACGGCATCAACTTCGAACGTACCTACGACTGGCTGAAATCGATCGAGAAGAACCGCCCCGTACAGTACGAACGTGCCGAACAAAACTACAATACCGACATCTATTGCCGCATGTACCGCAGCGTAGACGTAATCAAAGAATATCTGAACCAGAAGGAACCGAAAATCTACCGTCCTTTTATCCTCTGTGAATATGTGCATGCGATGGGTAACAGTGTCGGCGGCCTGAAAGAATACTGGGACGTATTCGAAAACGAACCGATGGCACAGGGCGGTTGCGTCTGGGATTGGGTGGACCAGTCTTTCCGCGAACTGGATGAAAATGGCAACTGGTATTGGTCGTATGGCGGCGATTACGGTCCTAAAGGTATCCCCAGCTTCGACAACTTCTGCTGTAACGGCCTGGTCAGCGCCGACCGTGAACCGCATCCGCATCTGAACGAAGTGAAAAAAGTCTACCAGTATATCAAGACAAAACTGACAGACGAACGCAATCTGACCCTCTCCATTAAAAACTGGTACGACTTCAGCAACCTAAACGAATATACCTTGAACTGGCAGTTGGTTACAGACGACGGCCGCACTGTCCGTCAGGGAACGGAAACTGTCGATTGCCTCCCCCACGAAACAGCAACATTGACACTGGGTAAAACCGTTTTGCCGAAAGACTGCAAAGAAGTCTTCCTGAACCTGAGCTGGACACCTAAGCAGACACGTCCGTTCCTGCCGACCACTCATGAAGTTGCTTACGACCAGTTTTTATTGGCTGCCAATAAAAACTATCAGCCGAAATATCCGGGTCTGAAAGCATCAGCGTTGAAACAGGACGGCAACACGTTCAACAACGACCGTATAAGCATCTCTTTCTCTCCGGAAACAGGAGCCATGACATCTTACAAACTCGATGGCAAAGAGTTACTTTCAACCCCTCTCACCATCAGCTTGTACCGTCCGATTACCGACAACGATAACCGCGACCGCAATGGTGCCCGCCTCTGGAAAGCCGCCGGTCTCGACAAACTCAGCCAACAGGCAACAGCCTTCCGCACAGGCAAGAACAGCGTACAGACAACCCTGGCACTACTGAATGACAAGTCCGAAACAGTAGGGACAGCGACACAGCACTATAGTGTCAACCCTGACGGCACAGTAAAGATAGCGACTACCTTTACCCCGGACACCACCATCGTCAAATCGTTGGCACGTATCGGACTGACCTTTGAAATGCCTGCCGAATATGCCCAGGTTTCCTACCTGGGACGTACCGGAGAAACCTACGCAGACCGTATCCAAAGCGGCCGTATCGCCATCGACCGGACAGACGCGGAACGTATGTTCCATTATTACGTCAAACCGCAATCGACAGGCAACCGCACGGATATGCGCTGGGCAACAATCACCAACGAAACCGGTAACGGCCTGCACGTAACGGCTGCCCACCCATGGCAATTCAGTATCGTTCCTTTCGCAGATAGCAATATCGATGTATCCACGCATATCAACCAACTGAAACGAAGCGGCACAGTCACCGTCCATCTGGATGCTGAACAGGCCGGCATAGGAACAGCTACCTGCGGCCCGGGTGTATTACCTCAGTACCTCGTTCCGGTAGAGAAGACAATGTTCGAGTTTGTTATCCGACCGATAAAATAACAGACTGCTGCAAACTTTATTCATATTACAAAAAATCCCGGAGAGAAAAATTCCCCGGGATTTTTTATGGCTATCTTTTTAATATAAATCTTTAAAGCTGTTCGATCTCTTCGGAGGTCATACCCAAACCTATCTCCTCGGCTTGTTCGATAGCATATTCAGTCTTACATCGCCAATCACGATAACGCTTCAGGACTTCGTCATACACGTCACGTTCATGGGATGTCATTGCATTCACGTTTGCAGCATCGAGTATACGACGAAACGCTTCATTTTCCTCCTTGAAAGGAGACATATCAAAACCTGCACCTAAATAAGGGAAAACTTATAAGTTCCTCATCTCGAAATTCCGACTTCTTCATCTCGCAAAGCCGACCTCTTCATCTCACGATACTGACTTCTTCAAGTTTCGGAAAAGACTTCTTGATGTTTCAAAACAAGTCTCTTCATGTTTCAGAGTTTACTCCTTCATGTTGTAAAACAGACTTCTTCTACCCGGAAAGCCGGAATAAAAAAATCCCCTCCGGAAAACCGAAGAGGAAATTTTAATCATTCAGAAAATAGAAATTATTCAATCTCCGGACGGTCACCACCAGACTCGCCAGAGCCGCCACCGGTATTTGTCTTGCCTTCAACCAGCTTGTCGATCCATACAAAGTCCACTTTTTGCATAGCTGTCTTCAATTCTTCACCGGGCTGAAAATTAATATTTACACTATTAATGTCCGTAGCCTTCAGATCTTCTTTCTTATCCTTGCCCTTACTGTTAAGGGATGGAGAAAACGTACCCCAATTACCGAGTTTCACACTATGCCCGTCCGACATCAGACGTTGCAATATTTTTCGAAATTGACGAAGAGACATCAAAGCCTCTGCCGGATTGAGTGTCGTCTCATCAGCAATGAGGTCGGCAACTTCGGTCTCCCCGATCAATCCGGTGGAGTTTTGAACGACATACCATTTCTTTGGTGCGTTCTTATCCCGCGGATTAGCACGCTGGATCGCTTTAATTAATATTGACATAATAAATAGTTTTAAAGTTATAACCTGAAATATCAAAAAATTCAACAGATATTAACTTAAAGACTCCCCCTCCGTCACGGAGGAGGAAACCTTTCACATCAATTATGCTGAATACTTATGACAAAATCTAAACCCTGTCATCAATCCAGAGTTCATATATATTATTTAGCTGTCGGACCCTCGTCGGCGACAAGAGGCCATCCCGGATTCTGATAAATCACGGAAGTTGTCAGGTCGCCTGGATTCTCAGCCGTATTACGGAAATGTACAATTGAAATGGGACTCAGATAATGTGCATCACACCAATCATAACCTTTTCCATACATCAGGTTAGATACTTTGTTTATAATCTCGTAAGGACGCAGGTAAGCGCTTCTGTCCGAAGAAGATACATTAGCCACATCAGAACCGTCAGAAACAAGGTTTATCCCCCGATCAGCATACTTCTGAGATAATCCGGATTTCCACAGGTTGACACCTTCCGGTTGCCAAGTCGCATTCAATTGATCTAATGCCCTCCAGCGTTTCAGATCAAACATACGCAAGCCTTCTTCCATCAATTCACAACGACGTTCGCGGCGAATGTTATACAGTAACGGAGTAACCTGTTGACCGGCAGAATACACCGCCCAGTCGCTTTCCTTACCCAGGTCTGTAGCTGCGACTGTTACATTATAATCACTCGGCAGACCTGCTCTTTCGCGTAACTGTCTCCAGTATCCTTGTGCTTTACCATCAATACTGCTACCGTTGTTTTCAATACAGGAAGCCTCTATATAATTCAGATATGCTTCGGTTGCGCGGAAGATCGGAGAACCCTCTTCCGATTCGTTCCAATCGCGGCTCCAGTTATTAGACAACCCTTTACGCAGTTGGTAACCGGTAACATTACGACTTTCTTCCTTAGCAAGGATATTGGGCAGAGAGGACAATGTATCCACAAATTCAACCTGTCCTTCTGTCAAGACTTCGCTCGGAGTCATCATGAATAGTTGCAAACGTTCATCACGATCGGCACGAACATCCCCTATACTCATATCGCCCTTATAACCACTTCCGTTTGCATAAACAGGTAATCCATTCTTCATCAGAAATGTTTCTACAAACTGACGGGTAAAACCACTGTTTCCCCCTACACGGATATAAAAACCAGCAGAATGTCTTATATTCAAATCAATACTATAATCTCTCCATAAAAGGATTTCAGGATAACCACTCATATCATTGACAGAAAACTGGGCAAAATAAGGATTATTCATCTTTGCAGCACCATCCGCCCATACATGGCTGTTTGTTGCCAAAGGAACATTATCAGCAACCGCCGCCGCTGCATCTTTACATTCTTTCAGGAAAAATGCGATTTCACTTTGGGCATTGTAATCGCTTTGCGGACCCGGATAACCTGGTCCGTTCGGAACAAATGCCGTGTTGGCATGGTAAGTTTCCCAACTGGCTTCATACAATGCTACACGCGATTTTACCAGGTAAGCTGCCTTTTTCGTAATGCGATTAGTTCCTCCTGTCGGATTATCAGACAAAAACCCGATCGCTTTGTCCAAATCCTCCAGAATAAAACGGGCAACCTGATGGCGTGGCTGACGTTTGCTAGCCTCAACCAATACTCCTTTCTCATCCGGCAACGTTTCTTTTACGATCGGAAAGTCACCAAAAGTCTGTAATTTACTGAAATAGTTCCAGGCACGCAGGAAATATACCTCTCCGATATAATGTTTCACCATATCTATCGAACCGGTCAAAGTACCCTCCTCATAACGAGGCATAACTGTTTCCAAAAAGTAATTACAATTATAGATTCCTGAGAAATAATAAGGATCATCGGAATCTTTATCATAATGATCTTTCACTCTCCATTCGCCCGGTACCCACCGGTTGTCATACGAACTTGTAGCCTGGTTGTCTGTATGGTTATCACCAGCCCAGATACCGATTCCAGCTCCTTGATGTGTCGTAAAACTATATTGTTTCAATGCATAAGCTCCCAAATCAGCATCCGACCACAGATAAGTATCCGGCGTAACAGCAGCAATCGGAGTTTTATCCAGAAAATCGTTACAAGATGGCAATAACATCAAACTACCAGCCAGCAAAATGGCATATTTATTAAATAATTTCATATCTGTCTTCTAATTAAAAGTTAACACTAACACCGGCTGAATATGTACGAGTCAGCGGATAAGAACCGGAACCATTTCCGTAATCTCCAATACCAAGCGTTTCAGGATCAATACCGTCGGGAATGCCGGTTATTGTAAACAAGTTTTCACCGGAGAAGAATATTCTCAAATTTGAGATCCCCACTTTTTGTGTCCATGTATTTGGCAATGTGTATCCCAGTTGCAGATTCTTCAAACGGATATAAGCAGCATTTTCAAGATAGGCAGTCTGTGTTTCTCTATTTTTACCACTAGACGTCAGACGTGGGAATTTGGCATCTTTATTTGCACCTAACCAAGTGTCACCATCGGGACGATAGAAATCATAGTTTGATTCAAACATAGCAGAATTCCAGATACCTCCGGCATTCCCCCAATAAACCAAGTGTCCGCCACCAAAAGCCCAGTCTCTCTTTGCGACTCCCTGGAAGAACAAACGCAAGTCGAATCCTTTCCATGCAGCATCCAGATCAAGTCCGAATTTGAAGCGCGGCGTGCTGTTTCCGATAATTGTACGGTCACCCGGATCATCCACGGTATTTCCTTTCGTTATCTTACCGTCACCATTCAGATCGGCATACATAACATCACCTTCCAACCAAGTAGAAGTACCCAATCCACCTTGTCCGCCATTCGGCAAAGAGGCGATATGAGCATCCATCTCTTCCTGCGATTTAGCGATACCGATAGTTGTCAATCCCCAAATCTCGTTCAGATATTGTCCTTCGCGCCAAGTTGAAAGTGAACCGCTTTCATTCGGATATTTCAATACTTTCTGACGGTCATCAGATAGCAATACATGCACACCATAACGAAAATCGTTTATCTGATCCCTCCAAGCAACATCCAGCTCAAAACCGGCAGATTGCATATCCGCATTATTGGCTTTCGGCACGGCAGTACCCAAAATAACCGGAAGTTCAGGAGCAGGTCCCACCATATCGAACGTTTTTCTAACAAAATAATCAAAACTCATAGTCAAACGGTTACGCAACATCCCCAAGTCAAAACCGACATTCCAGGAACTCATTGTTTCCCAAGTCAGCAAAGCGGAAATCAAATCAGGAGCTTTTGAACTGTTCTGGCGTTCCCCATTTACTAACCATGTATTTTCGTTCGTATTGGAAGATGGATAGAAAGGCATTGTCTGAATGTACGGATAAAGATTTACCGTATTCTGATTACCTAACTGTCCCCACGAACCACGCAGTTTCAAATTATTGATAATATCCGTATACGGCTCCATAAATGCTTCCCGTGCAATGTTCCAGCCTGCAGAGAAAGAAGGAAACAGATTCCAGCGCTGATCGCTTGCGAAACGGGAAGTTCCGTCATAACGCAAGTTTACTTCAGCCAGATAACGTCCGGCATAGTCATAATTGATACGTCCGAAGAAACCGGCTGTCGCCCAATGGTTACGGCCTCCAGTAAGATATTCTTTTCCTGTTGCAACAGTAATATCTGTTACACTTTCAGAAATCAAATCGTCTTTTTGTGCACCTATTTTCCTCCAGTAATTAGACTCGGACTGATAACCGACCATTGCCTTAAATGTATGGTCTTTCAACAGATACGTATATTCACTGTATATATTCGTATTGAAGAAATTTGTACGTTCCGAATAGGTATTCATGCTCGACTTTGCCCCTGATGAATAATAAACATCCCCGGCTACATTCCAGCTCGGAACCTTGTATCTGGGTTCGTCAGCCATCAGATTGATGGTTTTATAATTGAATTCAACAAAAGTCTTCCAATTCTTGATCGGTTCGATTTCAAACTGTAATTGCTGGTACATCCAATCTGTCTGATGTTTATTATTACCGCCCCACATCAAATCTTTAGGAAGTCCGACCAGATAATTTCCATTCGGATCAAATACAGGTTCAGTCGGCCAACGACGTTGTGTATTATAATAGAAAAGATGGTCGTTCAACGCGTTCGGTTGATCTAAATCCTTACGGATAAATTTAGTACTGTAATTCGTTTTTAACCAGGAAGCCAGTTGCGCATTAATTTTTGCAGTAAAATTATAGCGCTTCATATCTTCATCCCCGTATCGAACAATACCATCCTGCTTCATATAATTAGCAGAAAGATAATATTGATATTTATCATTGCCACCGTTCACACTCAAAGAATGTTCATGAGAAAAACCTGTCCCGCCAAAAATTTCTTTCAGCCAGTCATTGTTATCATTACCTCGCCAATCCCATATAGTCGGAGTATTTGGCTCTGGAATAGTTGTATTCGTATTTGTTCCATTCAAAAAAGCTTCAATACGTTCCAGATGATCGGCATTAAAAGTAGGGGTCGCACCGTCATTCAGATTGATCTGATTTATAAACTTTGCATAATCATAAGAATTAGCCGTTTTCGGCATATTGATAGCACTCGACCAACGGAGACTATTATTATAGTTAACGCTCACTTTTCCGCTCTTACCTTTTTTGGTCGTTACCAAAACTACCCCATAAGGAGCACGTGAGCCATAAATAGAAGAAGCAGCGGCATCCTTCAAAACAGAGATATTCTCAATATCGTTTGGATTCAGCATATTCATATCGCCTTCCATACCGTCAATCAAGACCAATGGAGATGCTTTTGCCACCTTGGTATCCAGCGTACCAGCACCACGAATATTGATATCCATTGTACTGCCGACCTTTGCTCCCTGGCCTCCATAACTGAAGTTCATACCCGGGACCAATCCCTGCAAGGCTTGCGTAACATTAGATACCGGACGTGAAGCCAGTTCTTCTGCATTAACAACCGAAACAGAACCAGTCAGGTTCACCTTCTTCTGCGTACCGAAACCCACGACAACAACTTCATCCAGAGCCTGCGAGTCATCCTGCAAAACAATGTCCAGATTTTGTTGGTTCGTGATTTTAACCGTTACATCTTTATAACCGATAAATGAGACTTTCAGGGTGGCTCCCGCCGGCACATTCAATGAGAAACTACCGTTCACATCGGTTATAGTACCAATCGTGGTACCTACAACCGCCACATTCGCTCCAATAACAGTTTCGCCGGTAGCATCTTTCACAACGCCTTTTATTGTCCGCTCGCTCTGTTGGGCAATAAGGTTTCCGGCACTTTCTTTAATAGTAGGATCAGAGGCCTCCAAGCCTTTTCCTGTGTCCGCTTTCGATGAAGCGGCAGAGAATAAAAAAAGAAGGGCAAACGCCACATTCCAGTTTTTCATTCCTCGGAAGTTTTCTTTCTTCATGTTAAATGTCATTTTTCTTTTAAGTTTTTTCCTTGATAATTTTTTACTCTGATAGATCTCTAAGGATGGTTTTTAATTCCTTTTCCTGAACTGTGTTCTCTTTTTTAAATCATAGGCATTTTTTTAATAATTTCACACAGCAAAAGAAGTGATATGGGAATGGTTCGATATCCAATATCAGATAAAGAATGTTCGTTTTTTAATAAATCTCTTATTAAACAGCCTATGTAGAACACTCAAGGATAATACATGACATTATTCCGGTTAAATCATGATCTTGTTAACAAACAAAAAAACGCAGCCACGTTATTTGAAAACGTGACTGCGTCTGACATATATCCTCCACCCTTCAACAGGATGGTATTTTATTCTTATCTCAACCGGTCGAGCGAGCGAACCAGTGCTTCATCCGCACCGATGTTACGGATAGCCAGATAATCCAGGATCAATGCGATTATCGGGAAAGAAAGGGCAATCTTCACACTCAGCGCTGCACCAGCCAGCTGATCTTTCAAAACCCATACAAAAAAGCCGAACAGGGCATAGAAACCCAACATCAGAATCCCGTTAAAGATACAAAGACGAATCTGCAACATCCTCTTCTTAAATAAGAAGATCGTTATCAATGACAGGATGGAGATCACTGCCGTCAAAGCAAAAAGTCCCCAGGTCGGATAAACGAGTTCCGGTTCAGCAGCGATCGTGCTAACGCCTGTTGCATCAAAAGAGTAAAACTGGTCTCCCGCCTGCAACATGGCAAGAGGTAAAAACAATGTTGCGACCATTAAGGCCACGATAATAAGCAAGTAAACTGTTTGTATTCTTTGTAACATAATCTTTTTAATTGAAAATTGAGAATGAGAATTGAAAATTGAGAACAAAAGAGCAATTGTTTAAACAAAGCACGTATTACCCGCCCGTTGAACAATTGCTCCTATATCTTAAATCGAGAATATAATTTTCAATTCTCAATTTTCAATTTTCAATTCTCAAAAGTTATTCTTTTCTTTAGCAGGGTTCTTATAGTAAACCTTACCTTCTTCATATTCCTGAGCAGCGATCAGAGTCGGCTTCGGAAGCTTTTCATAATAACGGGAGATCTCGATCTGCTCTCTGTTTTCGAAAACTTCTTCCAGGTTATCGTTATAAGAAGCAAATTCCTGAAGTTTCTTTTCCAGGTCCTGCTTCATTTCAACACTAATCTGGTTAGCCCGTTTTCCGATGATCATTACTGTTTCATATACATTTCCCGTGTCGGCTGACAACTTCATCATGTCACGGGTTACCGTATTCGAAGGGGCGCTAGACTTTCTGTAATCCATTTTACTTTATTGATTAAATAATATCGTTAATACGCATCTGTTATTCTCTTGCTGGCATAATCGTAGAACTTCTGTGCCTGTTTTACGTATTTGCCTTCCGGATATTCGTTCATGTAAGTGTAGTATTCATCCACTACCTCACGATAACGACCCTGCAACTTTTCTTCCACACTGGCAATAGCCTGTTCATACTTCGAACGTAAAACATAGAACATAAACTCTTCCCTGTATTTGGAATAAGGATAGTTCTTCAAGGCATTCTCGGCAGTGATCACGGCAGACAAATAGTTATTGTCGCGCATGTAAGTACCCAGGTTATAATACAATCTTACAGCCAGTAATTCCTTGTAAGCCAGTTTCTCCTGCAATTCAAACATGATCTTCTGGGCTTCGGCGGCACGTTCGCTCTGCGGATAATACTCCAGATAGAGCTGCAACTGGTTAATAGCTTCATACGTCTGCGTCTGGTCTAACCGCGGATCGGGAGAGTCCAGATACAAACCATATCCCGAATAATAGCGGGCCAATTCCGTGTACTCGCCTTTCGGATAGGTGGTGTAATACGTATTAAAGTATTGCGAAGCCGTCTGATAATCTTTTTGTCCGTAATAGCTCTGAGCCAGCAGGTACAAGGATTCTTCGGCATAAGCAGTTCCTTTAAAGATTGTAACCAGTTCATCCAGCAGGGTAGCGGACTTGTTGTATTGCTTTGCATTGAAATACTTCTTTGCATACGAATACTTCAACTCATAGTCCGTACTTTTCAATATCTTGTTATATTCCCCACAGGAGGATAACAAGACCGTAATCATCATCAATAAAAATACAACCTTTTTCATTCACATACTTTTAGCGCGCAAAGTTACATTTTTTATTGCAAAATAACGAAGCGCATAACGTTAATATTTACAACTTATATAAATCGCTGGCAGCAATAAGCTCCAGTTTGTTGGCTTTCAGAACCTCCGCACACTTCTCCACATTGTCGGGGCGGATGATCACATTAGCCGCCTCTCCTTGCGAGAAAGCGTACATATATTCGACAAAAATACCTGCCGAAGTTATGATCTCCATCGCCTTCGCCAATGCACCGGGCTGGTTGGGGCAATGCAGGCACACCACATCAGCCACACTCACCGCATATAATTTTTCACGAAGTACCTGAATTGCTTTGTCTGTGTCCGACACGATCAGACGCAGGATACCAAAATCGGAATTCTCCGCCACCGTAAAGGCTGACATGTTCACTCCGGCTTCACCCAAAATCTTTGCCACTTCCGTAAAACGGCCTTTCTTGTTTTCAAGAAAGATTGATAATTGTTTAATTAGCATAGCACTTTACTATTTTTAGGGTTTTAAACTAACTTACGATTGTCGATCACGTGTTTTGCCTTACCCATACTGCGTTCAAGGCTACGCGGTTCCACAATCTTTATATCAGGCTGAATGCCGATCACGCTCTGCATACGGGCGGCGATCTTCTTTTTCAGCGCGATCATCTTGTTCATTTCATCCGAATAATAATCCGGTCGTACTTCCACCTGGATCTGGAAAGTATCGGTGTTGTTCACACGGTCCACCACAATCAGGTAATGCGGTTCGAATTCCGACATTTCCAGCAATACGGATTCTACCTGCGACGGAAATACGTTGACACCACGGATGATCATCATATCGTCGCTACGGCCGAGGATACGTCCCATACGGACAGCGGTACGGCCGCATTCGCACTTTTCATAGATCAGGTGCGTCAGGTCACGCGTACGGTAACGGATCATCGGCATACCTTCCTTGGTCAGGGTAGTGAATACCAACTCGCCTTGTTCACCTTCAGGCACAGGTTGCAAAGTGACCGGATCGACGATTTCCGGGAAGAAATGGTCTTCCCACAGGTGGGTACCGTTCTGGCATTCGCATTCGCCACCGACACCGGGACCACAGATTTCTGTTAATCCGTAAATATCGTATGCTTTAATATTCAGTTTCTGTTCCAGTTCCTTACGCATATTTTCCGTCCAGGGTTCCGCGCCGAACGCTCCTACCCTTAGTTGGAATTCTTCCAAAGGAATGCCCGAATTATGGATCGTTTCCGCCAGATACAGAGCATAGGAAGGCGTACAAGCCAGACCTTTCGCTCCGAAGTCGTGCATCAACTGAATCTGTTTCTGCGTGTTACCGCTACTCATCGGGATTACGGTACCACCGATATTTTCTACGCCTCCATGAGCACCCAGTCCACCGGTAAACAAACCGTATCCATAGGAAACCTGCACAGAGTCGTTCTTTGTAATACCATAGGCCGTCAGACAGCGTGCCACCACTTCCGACCAGATCGACAAGTCCTTACGGGTATATCCCACAACAATAGGTTTTCCGGTCGTACCGGAAGAGGCATGCAAACGAACAATCTCGGACATCGGCACAGCCATCAGGCCGAACGGGTAATTATCTCTTAAATCCTGCTTTACCGTAAACGGCAGCTTGGTAATATCTTCAATTGATTGAATATCATCCGGAGTAATACCCATCTCCTGCATTTTCTTGCGATAGAAAGGAGTATTATGATAAACGTGTTCGACAACCCGTTTCAACCGGATGCTCTGTAATTTCCGCATTTCTTCGCGGTCCATACATTCAATAGTTTCGTTCCAAATCATGGTATCAGTTTGTTATCATTTAATTGTTAGTAGTGTAAAACTGTCGCAAAGTAATAACTTTTTTACTAACTGACAATAAATAATAACGCCAAATCAATCGAGACTTACTTCCATAAGGATCAAATTTTCGTCTTCATCCAATGTTTTGGTTATCTCCAGCAGGTCTCCGCCCAGTTCGTTCTTTTCCATTGCTTCCAGCAAAGTAAAAGGATATAAGGTATAATAGAGCTTGTTATTATTGAAGACAAAGTTCATCATGTCGCCGTTCTGCCAGTCTTTATTTGTCAGCTTGACATGCGAGAAAGAGTTTTCTGCCACATTATATAAATAGAGTTCGTCACGCAGTTTCATTTGACCTTCATCTTTCAGGAAGACGGCGTTGACAAGCATCTGATTCGGAGTCAATGCCCGGATCTCGCAAGCGATCTTTCCATCTTTCTCTGTCGATAACGGCAGTTTGGTAAAGACAGGTTTCAGTTGGCGGTCGGGCGACAACCGATATAACGTATCGGCGGCCGGTTCGCTGATCAGGCATCCTCCGTCGCCACAGGATAGCAGGTTTCTCATACGGTTCAGCAGGATAAAGGGACGTCCGTCGCGGGTAGTTACGATCATACTGCGATAACGATTGTCGGAGACGATAGGCAGACGTTCGATCTTCTTTCCGGTTTCCTTATCCATCAGGACATAAGGCTGGTTACTCGCTTCCGGGTTATCATCTATTTTAGCGGTCTCACCTTCTTTCACAAAAAGAGCGCCTTTCATATCCAGAAAGACCATTGCATTCTCATCCAGCGATTCGATTACATCCATCTGCAAAGAATCCGGCAGACTGAAAGACCTTTTATAAGTCCCGTCCAAACCATAAACCTGCATCTGGGTTATTCCATCTAAAAAAAGTTCCTGGCGTTTCTCATCATACAGGATATGGCGTATTCGGGCGTATTCTTCACCGCCTTGCCCCTTGCGGTTAAAATGGCTGATCATCTCGCCTTTCTTATTGAAACCGATCACGTCGCCGGTAGAAGACCCGATAAAGAACAACCCGGCTTCGCTGGGAATAAGTTTCATCTGGTCGCCCAGCAACACGTTTTCAGGCGTTTGCAGACGGAAATAACGTACCTTTCCCAAATCCTGCAAAGCGGCCTCCCTGTCCGGAATATCCGCACGAAAATCCAATACAGGCAACGGGCCTTCATTCTTTACTCCATTTTTACATCCATTCAGCCCCACAACCAACATCACTGCCACTGCACATAAACATATCCTTTTCATAATCCCTTTGAATTTAATACAACATAGCGCAAATAAAGGGATAATATTTCAAAGAAGCAAGGTTATTACGATAAATTCGTAAAACACACACTGCATTCGTAAAGCAAAGAATATGAATGTATACATACCTGTATTTAACATTTCACATGGACTATTCCAAACCGCCGGGAGAAAAATGGTTCGTCCCTGTAAGACGCAAGACTGATAATATACGTACCTTTGTCCAACGATTAAAGATAGATTTCCGGACAAGATGAAACGAAACATACTTGCGCTATACATTATTAAACTATCCAAATGGTTCACCCTGGTCATGCCAATCATCGTGCTTTTCTATGAAGATCACGGACTGGGATTGCAGGATGTATTTATACTGAAGAGCGTTTATTCAATCGCGGCCGTGGCACTCGAGATACCCTCCGGATATCTGGCTGACGTGTGGGGACGACGCAAATGCCTCATACTCGGATGCATTCTTTTCTTTTTTGGATATCTCTGTTACTCCTTCACCTCCACCTTCGCCGCCTTTGTCATAGCCGAAATACTATTGGGAACAGGGCAAACGCTGGTCAACGGGGCAGACTCCGCCTTGCTGTACGATACGACAGTCCAATATAAGAAGGAAAACCTTTATCTGCGTTACGAAGGGCGTATCACCATGATCGGTAACTTTGCCGAAGCCATTGCCGGTATTTTCGGCGGATTGCTGGCGGCTTATTCGCTGCGTTATCCGTTTTATGCACAGGCACTGATTGCATTCAGCGGTATTCCGGCAGCCTTCGCCCTACAGGAACTGAATATTAAAAGTAAGGTGCAAAGCCCTGTACAGGAGATCGTACGGATCATCAGGTACTCGCTGGTCACTAATAAAAGGCTCTGCTACAACATTATGTTCTCAGGGATTATCGGAGCTGCCACACTCACCATGGCGTGGTTCGTACAACCTTACCTGATGTATATGAATACGCCCACTTCGTGGTTCGGCGTAATCTGGACGGTGTTGAACCTGACCGTAGGGATCGCCGCTCTTTATTCGGACCGTGTGGACAGCTATTTCGGTCCCAAAAAGATGGGCATTCTGATCCTGACATTCGTGGCAGGCGGTTACGTGGCACTCGCCTTCAACCTGACCTACGCAGGACTAGCCATCCTGTTCGTTTTTTATATCATAAGAGGCTTTGCCACCCCGATATTAAAAGGATACATCAACCAGATGACCTTTTCGGAGATGCGTGCCACCGTCCTTTCCATCCGTAATTTTATCATCCGCCTGATGTTTGCCGCCATCGCTCCGTTCATCGGCTGGCTGAACGATATGTATTCGCTCAGGATCGCCTTACTGGCATCTGCCGCGATCATCATGGTACCGGGAGCCTTATTCCTCTGGCTGCAACTAATGGCGAAGCCCGATAAAGAATAACAGGTGAACGATTTATAAAGATTTTATCCTATATTTGGGGAATATTTACTTATAATCATCTTAGATCATGAACACAGAGAAGACCACTCCCGTAACAGCCATCGTGTTGGGAGCCAGCGGAAGAGGAAAATTGTACGGCGATTATTCACTGGAGCACCCAGAAGATTTGCAAATCACCGGCATTGCCGAGTTGGTGGAACTGCGCCGCAACATATATGGTGACAAATACCATGTACCCCGGGAAAACCGTGTCGCCACCTGGGAAGAAATGCTCAGCCGCCCCAAGTTTGCCGATGCCGTCATTATCGCTACCCCCGACCATCTGCATTATGCCCCCTGTATGAAAGCGCTCGACCTGGGATACGACATCCTCCTTGAAAAACCGATCGCACAGACAGACGAGGAATGCCGTCGCCTGGTAGCCTATGCCAAAGAAAAAGGAAAGATCGTCGGTCTGACGCATGTGCTCCGTTACTCGCCTTATTTCGGAATGCTGAAAGAGATGGTGAGCAGCAAAGCGATCGGCGACCTGGTCAGCATCCAGCATTTCGAACCGATAGAACATGTACATATGAGCCATTCGTATGTGCGCGGAAGCTGGTGCAACGCAGAAGCGAGTACGCCGCTGGTCCTTGCCAAATCGAGTCATGACCTGGATATCCTCCACTGGATCATCGGCAAGCCTTGTAAGAAAGTGGTAGCCTTCGGTGACCTGGCGCATTTTAAGGCGGAAAACGCCCCCGAAGGTGCTCCGGCCCGTTGTACCGATGGTTGTCCGGCAGAAGCGACCTGTCCTTTCTCCGCCCTGAAAATCTACTACCGCGACCGCACCTGGCTATACGTATTCGACCTGCCGGAAGACCCGGACAAACAGGGCGACGTCATCCTCGAAAACCTGAAAACAGGACCGTATGGCAAATGCGTCTACCATTGCGAGAACAACCAGCCCGATCATTATATGATGCTGATGGAATTTGAAGGCGGCGTAACGGTCAACTTCTCGATAGAGGCTTTCACATCGTATGGCGGCCGCCGTACCCGTATCATGGGGACGCGTGGCGATATCGTCGGCGACATGGAAGAGTTCACCCACACCGACTTCGCCACCGGCGTTTCAAAAACATACAATGCCAATGCCGAAGACGCCCTCAACTACGAAGGCGTAGGCCACGGTGGCGGTGATGCCGGTATGATCCGCGACTGGATCCAAGCCATCCGCCGCCAGGATGCCAGCCTGATGAGCACACCACTCGACGAATCGCTGGAAAGCCATCTGATAGCCTTTGCGGCAGAAAGAAGCAGGAAAGAAGGGAAAGTGATAAGCCTTTAAAAGTCAGAGCCGTCCGCCGACCAGCTTATATCCGATCCCCCGTACATTCAATATTTTGATACGGGGGTCTTTCTCTAATTTATGGCGTAGTTTGGTGATAAATACATGCAGGCTGCGGGTATTGTAAAAACTGTCATTACCCCAGAGTTGCAGCAGGATATCCTTCGTATCGACCGGCAAAGTTCCGCTCTCGCAAAGAAGCCGCAACAACTCCGACTCCCTGAATGACAGTTCGATCTCCTCACCGCCGATCTGCAAAGTCTGGGTAGAGGGGTAAAAGGTGTAAAGTCCCAGTTCATGGTAAATAACGGCTACCGGTTCAGACTGGCTTTTCACTGTCAAAGCCTTCACCCGGGCAATCAGTTCACGGAGGCTGAAAGGCTTCCGCAGGTAATCGTTTGCCCCAAGCCCGAAACCGAACACGATATCGTCCACCGAAGAACGGGCACTCAGAAACAGTACGGGCACCTCCTTATCCATCCGGCGAATGCGGCGAACCATCTCAAAGCCGTCCACCTCCGGCATCATCACGTCGGCAATGATCAATGCGGGATGCTCCCTGAAATACTGTTCGAGCCCTTCCAGGCCGTCGCGGGCAATAGCAACTTCGTAACCTTCCTCTTCCAGGGCATCTTTTACAATCATTACCAGAGAGACTTCGTCTTCTACTAATAGTATGTTCATAATCTCAGGTTATTGAGGTAATGTAATTATAAAACAGGTGCCTTTACCGGGTTCGCATTCCACTGTGATGCTCCCACCATGTTTCTCCACCATAGTCTTCACATAGAACAGTCCGATGCCATAGCCTTTCACCGGTGACTGACGGACAGAGGGTATGCGGTAGAACTTATCAAAAATATGGCGGCGGTATTCTTCGGGGATGCCAGGACCATTGTCCTGTACCCGTATTTGTGTCTTTCCCTCCGTCGCCACCGCCCGTATCGTTATTTCCGGTTCTTTATCCGCATATTTGATGGCATTATCCACCAGGTTGCTGATGATGCTGTACAAATGGATACGGTCTGCTCTCAACGTGATTTCCTCCGGCTGATACTCTGTCCGAATGCGGAAAGAGCGGGACGATTTTATCTTCTGTTGCTCCACGAGCCTGGCTATCAAATCATTCAAAGACAGTTTTTCTATCACCAGACGGATATCTTTCCGTTTCTCTAAACTGAGCGAAAGGATTTGTTCCACCATCCCGCCCAGGCGTTCCAGTTCCTCATGGCAAAGGTGCAGATATTTATCAGCCTTTTCTCTATTATCCAGCAGGTTATAATGGATAATAGATTCAATGGCGGCATACGAAATGGCGATCGGTGTTTTCAGTTCATGAGTAACGTTATGCGTGAAATCATCTTTCAACTGTTCCACCGTCTTCTGATGGAATAGAAACCAAATCATATAGGCAAACGATAAAGCAAGAATCAGCAGAATCAGGAAAGAAGAAACCAGAATCCCCGTCATACCAGCCAGCGAAGCCATGCGGGTGGATTCCACATAGACATAGAAAGCTCTTGGAGTAAAAGTAGTGTATTTCCAGGTATACAGGTGATAGCGTGACAAATCTTCTCCTTCAGGGACGGAAGTGGCAATGACCGTACTGTCGGTAAGCAGACGTATCTCCGTGAAATGGCGGAGGTTCAAGTTCTTTTCCCGTAGATTAGCTGTCAGCAGGCTATCGAACTTTGCTATATTAACAGGAGAGATCGTGTCAATGATTTCATGAAGGCTACGCTGCATCTGTAAACCCAGCTCACCCAATGACTTGAAATCGTCGCCCACTTTGACTGAGTAGCTTTGCAGGACTTTCTTCATATCCTCATCTACTCCGCTTGCATAAGAGAGAGACGCCTTCTTCTCTATGATGCTGACCGGTTGAATGACCGAATCTTTATCTGAAAAACGGGTAGTCAGGGCAACTCCTCCCCGATCATCGGCCTGCGATATCGTTACCCGTTGCTTATTCGTCTTTTTGCTGATAAAGTCAGCACGACTAAACAGTTCGACATGGTCGGCATTGCGGATAGCCTGCATAATGTACTCCCTGTTCTGCTGTTGCAGGGAATGGTATAATCCGTTTATCCAGAACAACTGGTAGACGAAGATTCCCGACAAAGACAGAATAACCAAGAGAATGATATACTTGAACGATGATTTCATGCAAACAAATATAAGGAATCTCCGCCATGCAGCTTCCCGCTTTAAATCAAAATAACACAGTTTTCGCCGAATGTTATTTAGTCTTACCAAATGAAAGCCTTTTTTGGTAATCACTGGCGTCCTCCCTACCTTTCGTATAAAAACAAAAGGCCATGAAAAGAATCTATTACTTATTACCGATAGCCGGCTTACTCTCGCTTCCCACACAAATGCTGGCACAAAAACAGACTGGTAGCGAAACCATCCTGGTCAACGACAGCATCACGTTGAACCTGCCGGAAGTATTCGTCAAAGCGGAACGGCCGCTGGTAAAGATGACCGACGGAAAACTGCAATACGACATTCCCAACCTGATGAAAAGCAAACCGGTGGATAATGCGTTCGATATATTGGGGGAACTACCGGGAGTAGGCAAAAGCGGCGACAATATCTCCCTGCTCGGTACCTCGGAAACCACCATCATCATCAACGGCCGGAAAAGTTCGATGACACCGGAACAGTTGGCCGACATGTTGAAAGCGACTCCTTCGTCCAAGGTAAAAAAGATAGAAGTGATGTACAGCACTCCACCCCAATACGGTGTAAGAGGCGCATCGATCAATGTGGTTATTGAGAACGACCGGAGCCTGGCGGATATCCTGAAAGGAGAAATATCGCTGACAGGAAAACAGGCCTGGTATTTTTCTCCTACAGCACTGATGAATCTGTCCTATACCGGAAAGAAGTATGCCGCCGACCTCTCCTACTCGGCCAATTACCGTCACGAACGTTCGACAGAAGATATGCACGCAGAACCGACCGTGAACGGTACAAAATACGATATTCTGCAAAAGAACTGGTCGGAAAACAAAGGCATCTCCCATAACCTGCGGGGTGCCTTCGAATATGATTTCAGCAATAAAGACAAGCTGTCGGCCTCCTATACAGGAAAATATGTACAAGACAAGCCAGTATCCCTGAGGGGCGGACAGACTGATTTCAAGGGTATCGAAACCGTTAATACGGCCAGCCGGACTACAGGTCCTTCGTTTCTGCATAGCACACGGATCGACTACAACGGACATAAAAACCTGAATGCCGGCATCGACTACACCTTATACAAAGATAAATCCTTGCAGGACCTGGTTAATAATTTTGAAGATAGCAACGACCAGGACAGACGCAACGAGAGCAAGCAAAAATCACAACGAGCTAATATATATATCAACCACTTCGTTGTCGTAGGAGAAGGATGGAAGATTTCTTACGGGGCAGAAGCCTCCTTATCGGGGACGACCAATGAGGCTTCCGCCCTTCTGAATAATGAAAAAGAAAGCGAAGGGACCTTCTATATGAAACAAAAAGAACATTCGGCGGGTATATTCGGCGGTTTCTCCCGTTCGTTCGGAAAGAAATTCACGCTGAATGCTTCGCTGGCTGTCCGTTATTACAAGGCTTCAGTTGATTCTGCCGGAAAGAAGGGTACGTTATGGGATCAGGCAGACTTGTTTCCGTCGCTTTCCGCCGTTTACCGGATCGACCGTTCGAATATGTTACAGTTCTCATTGTCGAGTAACAGAAAATATCCTTCCTATTGGGCAACAACTCCCAATACCTATTATATGAATATCTACAGCGTGATAAAAGGTAATCCGCAGTTGAAACCGGAACTGAACTATTCGATGCAACTGACATATGTCATAAAGAATAAATATGTACTGGGGGCTTTCGCTAACTTCCAACCCGACAAGATACAGCAGATGTCGTATCAGCAACACGACCGTCTGCAATCGGTCTTCCATTCCATCAACCTGGATACGCATACGATGTACGGACTGATGGCCGTTGTTCCTTTTCGTGCCGGCGAAGTGCTCAGTTCGCGACTGACGCTGATGGGGTTCAGCATCCACGACAAAGGCACGCTGGTCGATATCAACTTCGACAGAAAGAAGTTGTTCGGGCGGGCAATGCTGACAAATACGATCTTTCTGACGCGCGACAAGAACCTTTCGCTCGACATCAGCGGCGATTACAGTTCGCCGGCGATCCAGGGCATTTACGACATCGATCCCCTGTATAGCCTCGATGCCGCACTGGTATGGACACTCCCCAAAAAGAGACTTCGCCTGACGCTTAAAGGCTCTGACCTGCTAAATAGCCAGAAACCTCTCACCCATATCGACGAACAAAGACAAAAGAGCCGGATGGAGTTGTTCCAGGATATACGCTCCGTCTCCCTGACACTCCGTTACAGCTTCGGTGGCTACAAAGAGAAAAAGGTGAAATCCGTAGATACTTCGCGGTTCGGAACTTAATAAGATTCAGTTTTGATTATCCGGCAAGTGAATAATCAGCCGGATAATCAAAACAATCTTTTAAACTATACAAATTTAAGTGCTGTTTCATTGATTCTTTTACTCAAATCCAGTAAAGCTGCTGCAAAGCGTTTCCGTTCATCTTCTGTAAACCGAGCTGATTTTCCGTTCACTTTATTACCGTTTAAACGTTGATAAAGCCAGGTTTTACTTTTACCAAAATACTCTTTCGCAATATAACTCAACGATAAAGCATTCGCAACGTCTCCTAACTCCAATGCCAACTTAACATCCTGTAATTCTGACTTTATAGCCTTCAACCCTTTTTCTGTAGCTTCAGTAAAAATCATTTTCTCATCGCCCGGCATCGCTTCTATCTTCTGTGCCCGCTTTTCCTGAAACATCGCACGTTCTTCGGGCGTCATGTTTTTAAACAGTTCAAAATCGGCCTGCATATCTGCTGTAGGTAAGAATTTAGATAATTCAAATAATAATTTCAGGTTCTCTTTCTGTCGGATAAGCTCCTCCTTCTCTTCTTTTGTCATAGCTAAGATTTTTTATATTAATACTGATTTATTTGATTTTACAAAAGTAATAATCCTTGAATCATTCTGCAATAATCCAAGGATTATTTTTATAGAATTAATGTAACGGTATCCCTGCCGGAACAATCGAAACCGCTTCCTCTTTCTCCAACGTCAGCATAAGAAGGCCATTCTTTACCGGCACTGCGGATTGTTTCAATGTCGAACCATTCATAGTTATGGAATATATATCCACTGAGCTGACTTTTTCCCAACCTTCCGGCATCCGCCAGCTGCGGTTATTGTAGCCTTCTGCGGAATAGGCGATGATCTCGTTCTCGTTCCAAAGAGCGGGGACGAACAGGTTGTCGTTTTCACGCAGGATAAAATCGCCTTTGCGGATGATCTTCTTTCCATCTTCCACACGGGCTACGACACCATCACTGTAATACAACGCGTCATCGATAAAAGCAACACGTTCGAGACGACTCAGATAATACCAGGGCAACGTCATCGTACAGAACTGAGACAGGAAACCGGGAAGATTATCCTTGTCTTTCTGAAAAATCTCTTCACCTTGCATACTGGAACCGAAACGAAAATCACCTTGTCCGTCCCGATGTGTCCGTCCCCTTGCCGATAACCGTTCGGGGACTTCCATCTGGAAGTTTATATCCGCCGGAAACCACCACGACATAGGTTGCAAACCGACAAAACCTTCTCCCGCCGGATGAGCCCAGAAAATACCTTCACCGGTAACATCGAACCCTTTTTCGCGCCAGTATTTAAATATCTTCCGCTGTGTTTCTACCTCTTTATACATATCAATCCCTCCGTTCTCCGGTTTGGCATGCCAAGGACTTAACGGACGGTTTTCCGGTTGCCAGTAAGCCATAAAAGCGTCGATATGAATGGTATGGCCTTCCTTTAGTTCGGGAACCATCCCGATCAGGTTGTCGATACGTTTTTTGGCGAAGCCTTTCTCCCACTCTTTCGTATAGCTCAGATGATAAGCTCTATGTCCTTTGACATATTCCCAGATGGATTTCAGGTTTCCATTGACATCACGTGCAATAATATCATTTTTGATATAAGTATCCCAAAGAGGACTTTCCTCGAAAGCATCGACCATATTGATGTGCAGACTGATAGTCGTATTATAAGCACGTGCTTCACGGATCAGCCAGCGGAGACTTTCGAGAGCTGTAGCATCTTCTTCGCGTTTCAGCTTAGGGTTGACGACGCTCCAGTCGGGATAAAGATGATCATGACCACCACGCTGCCAACCGACCAGGTAAATGATCTTCGGGATACCGCGTGTCAGATTATCCACTCGTTTCACCACATCGAGCGCCTGAGCGAATGTACAAAGGCATGACGGGTCTTCTTTTTGGAAAATCACGTTGTTCGGATCAGGTTCATTCAGTTCGCCATCGTACCCCATAAAAAGTTTCAACACCAGGGTCTGGTGGTAATCACGATAATAAGGGGCAACAACGACTCTCTTTTTCGCCTGATAAGTGGCACCGTCTTTCTGATAGACGGCAGTCACTTCAGCCAGTCCGCCATCCTTCGGGATTAACTGATCACCGGATAAAGCGACAACCTCGACATTTCCACTGGCACTGACTGTACGTACGGATAAAGCGATATCGGATAAGGAGAGATCGGATGTCTTTCCATTAGAATAATGACCGGTAACACGAAGGGTTCCCTTTTCCCCGGGATTACGTACCGGATTCAGAGTTTCTTTATCCAATTGGATAGAGATCTCCTCTAGTTTGTTCTGTGTACAACAAGACAGACAAAACAGAATTGTAAGTACATACAAAGATATTTTCATGATAAAATTCAAACTTTATGAATCGGGTGCAAAATAATAGTCATTCACTCAAAAGGATCAGCCATCCGCGTTTCGGATCGACCGGAATCAGATCGGTCGGCGTAAACTCCCGTGCTTTCTGAAAATCGGTAATATCCGGAGCCTGCATACGGACAGACGACGGATTCAGGCCTAATTGTTTCCAGTCGATATTCAGTTTAACCTGCTTCTTCGTACTGGAATAATTACCGATCGACAGCAGTGTCTTGCCTTTATTCACGTACGTCGTTACTTTCACATCTTTATCCGAAACGGTCACAGCCGGATTCTTTTCCCAGAAGCCGATCATCTGCGCATCCATGATCCCGAATTCATCCCACAGCTTCCAAACATGCCGCGGATTACCAACAACACCTTCAGTATACCAAGGCAAACGATTCGTCATGCCATATTGCATTCCTAACCATTGGTTACCTCCACCATGCAACATATCCCCCATTAAGCCGAAAGGAAGACCGGAGACTTCTACCAGCCAGTTTGCCGGAGACATTTCGTTATACATGAAACTTTCGCCAAACCATACCTTGTCCACGTAAGGGAAGTACTCTGTATACTGGGTAGCCGGTCCACGTGAGAAACCAGTATTCGAATGCAAGTCGATAATACAACCCGGCTTCACCTCTTCCATCGCATGACGCATCCGTTTCAGCATGTCACGGCCGAAAGCGACATCATCCAGATACAACCCATCGATGCCGGTATACTGCACTAACCATGCCAATCCTTCCACATAGTAATTGTACCAACGTGAATCGCCTGTAGCCGTCAAGACAGATGCATCGGCAATGACACCTCTTTTCTCTCCTTTATCAAAATGCTGGTACCACTGAGGAGTATAATCGGTCACATAATGTTCGCGACACCAAGGGAAACCGCCCCCGTTACCGCCTTGCAAGATTTCATCGCCCAAGCTGCGCAATGCCCAGATTTCCGGGACAACATTGGTCAACTCGCGGATGGTATAATACAATTTCACCTTACAACCCTTGCCATGCCATTCATCCGCAAAAGCCTTGATGGAATCGGCTGTCATGAACGGGTAATTAATGAACGGATTCAGGTCGTTGGCATGATGTACGTTGATGATCTTTATACCCGTCTCCACATCTTTGGCCTCCGGTCTGGGAGTACCCCCATTATGGTAATACCGGTTGGTAAACTGGCTGCGGCTATTTACTTTCTTTACCGGGGTGAGCAACAAAGAAAAATCGAACGTCAAGTCTTCGCCGGTTTTGAGAGTACGCGCGCCGCTGTATGCCGTCGCCGTTGTCAGGTTACCGTTACGGTTGATACGGAAACCGCCTTTGCCGTTGTTATACCAGCTTTCGGGATAAGCCGGACGATAAAGATTCAACAGCGGACCGGTATAACTAGCCCCGCGCAGTTCGCAATGGATACCAGCTTTTTCGGAACCACACCAAAAACTGTCGAAAGGCCACAGCCACGAAGCTCCTTTGTTGGTCGGGATGGAAACGGCAAAATCGTGTACCGTCTTTCCTTGATTATCCCATCCTCCGGAATAATTAGCCGGGGTTTCCTGCCCAGGCAAACCAAATCCCATGAAATAAGAGGAGGCTTCGCTTTTCATCGGTATCTCAAGACGGATGTCTTCAATCTGCAACTCTTTTTTAGGAGTGATGGTATAGACATAGTTCATCCAGCCGTCAAATTCCATCGTGCCCGTACAAGCCAGTGCCAAGTCATCGTCTTCCGCCTTCCAGGCACCCGATATTTTTCCTTCGGATCGCCCCGTCAGATCGATCGTCCCGTACAGCTTCTTTTCTCCCGAAGCTGTACGGATGACAAAGCGCACGGGAGAAGCCAACACTTCCTGTCCCCACGAGTCGATAGACGACGGCAGGGCGGTCTGCCTGTCGAAAGACACCTCACGCCCCAGGCAGGAAACACGGTTGTCGGTCAACGACATGGCCGTGTAGCCTTCGGTCGGTTTGTCACTGATTCCCCGGGTTGAGTTGAGCCAGCGCAGACGGCTATGACGCCAAAGTTCGCCATCGCCACGGTCTGCCAGCATTTTACCGGACACTTTCAGTTCTATTTCTACAGGAACAGCATATCCTGTTTCATCTTTTAAAGTAACGATGCCTTTATACGTACCACTGGGTTGGTCTGCTTTCAGATCCACCCCGAACCATAATGGTTGAACGGCATCCGGAGCTACACTCACCTTTTTGGTAAACGTTTTTCCTTTCGGATTTACTCCATTTATATTGAAGCAAGTAATCGCTTCCGCCGGAATCAGGTTGTTTCCACTTTTCAAGCCGGATGTTTCATAAGTAACACTCTTCAATTCGTCTTTTGCAGCCCACACACCTAACTGGAAGGTGTAATATTCGTTCGGTTGGGCTTTCCCGGTAAACGACGTTTGCAATGGACTTTGCAACCATTTATAAGGAACATCTGTTTTCATACGTATAGGCAATGAGCGATCTTCCGGGAAGACGAGAAAGTGTCCGGGATTGGCTTGCCGGTAACTCTCTTTCTCACTGGCCGAAGCTGCAACTTCCATCGGATAGAAACTGTCGAACTGCGTACGCGATTCTACACGGACGATCGTAGCTTCCGGAAGTTGCCCGGCAGAAGATCCGGACGACGTAACGGCCAGCCATTGCCGGTCAGGTGCCTCTTCCTTCGGATAATATCCCCGGTGATAATTACCATATCCTTCCTGTACCAGGTAAGGCAGGTAATAAAAGAAATAAGTGCCTTTCTTTTTGACAGGGCCAAACAGAAGCTCACATTGTTCGTTATTGACTTCCAGTCGCTGGATGTTGGGGATCGTATCTCCCGTCTCTGCATCGACAATCAGAAAACGACGGTTCTCCACCTCCTTATCGGGGCGCCGCCAGTCGAAGGATAGCTTGACCGCTTCAGCCGGAGCGTCAACCGCCAGTACGGCACGATGGTTACCCAGAGCTTCGTTCCACGGAGTCTCAGCCACTGCATACGTGTAGGGTGCCAGTGCTGTATCCCGGCAACAACCAATCCCTATATAGACAAATAATGCATACAATAATAAATGTTTCATGAAGTTAGAATTTTAAGATATTAAAAACCAGATTTATTACGCCCGGTAGAAGGGATTACCGATACTGCTTCATCCGGCTCGAGCGACAGGCGGACACATCCGTCGGCACATACTTCACTGCTTTTATAAAAGATACCGGAAGGTGTTATCTTATAAATATCCACGCTTTGCACGTCCGACCAGTCGGGTGGCAATTGCCAAGACTTGCCGGTATACCCTTTTACAGAGTAGGCCATATATTCCCGTTCGCCACGCCAAAGGACCGGCATGAAAAGGTCATCCTTGTCCCTCAACACCCGTCCATGGTGGATGATGGTAGAATCTTTCAGCGAAACAACCAGATCGTCGTTGTAGTAAACGACACGATTTCCGCCTTTCCCTACCAACTTTTCCCGCTTGTAACGGTTCAGGTAAACATAGGGCAGCGTTCCCGTATAGAACTGGTAACGGTATTTATCTATCCAGTTGACATCGGGCAAAGATCCGTTTTCCAAATTACCGAAACAATCTTCACCGCGTCCGCTCATACCAAACAGAAAGCCCAGTTGGAGCTGTTCTTTGGTCAGATCAGGAAATTGCTTGGCAAAAAGATAAGAAGCACCGCCGGTTGTCATGTAAGCCGGATATTTCATATAATCGCTTTCAGTCGCTTCAAACCACAAATACCACGGACTTACACCGATAAACAAGTCTTTTCCTTCCCGCAAGCGGTTAAAACTCTCATGGGTTACATCAATACCTCTACTTCTGAAATACCGGAATATTCTTCGCTGATAGTTTTCTTCTTCCGCCCACGAAATCTTTTCATAAGGATTGTCACGCACAAAGAAAGCATCTATCATAATCGATCCGGCTTCCTGAATAAAAGGCAATAGTTCCAACAAAGCATCAATCCTCTTTACTGCATAGCCGCTCTCCCACTCGTTCTTATAACAGACCTGATAGGCTTTACGGTTATTCCAAACTCCAATCTGCATCGGTGTTCCATCCGTATTCCGGGAAATAAAACCTTTGGACAAATATTCTTCCCAAAGGGGACTGTCCTCATATGCATCCGTCATATTCACATGGACGCTAATATAAGTATTATATTTCCTCGCTTCTTTCGCCAGCCACAACAATGATTCACGTCCGGTGGCATCGCATTCCCTTTTCAAGTGATTATTCACTTCAAACCAGGCAGGATACTTATCGTCATGCCCGTTATATTGCCATCCGACCAGATACAATGTCTTCGGAAGTCCTCTCGTTACAGCATCCATCTGTTTAACCAAAGACAAGACCTGCTCGAAGGTATAACAAAGCACTGGGTCTCCCTTTTCATCCGGATAAGACAACATGATCTTCATTACTTGCATCTGATGGTACGGATGCATATAAGGTTGTTCGGGACGCATCGTTTTCGTCCAGTCGTATTTCTCTCCGGTGATATTCCGCCAGGATTCGTTCGAAATTCCCTGGGAAAATAATGAATGGTTAACGAACAAACATACAAAACACAAGAACCAAAAATGAGTTTTCATCATCTTCTTCATTTTTACATTAGTACATTATAGAAAAGGCTGTCCGATCTATATGGAGACACGGACAGCCTCAGGATTTCAGATCTAAGGGTATAAATATAGTTACTTATTTAAAGCAGTAACTTGAATTGTCCAATCTTTTTTCGTACCATTAGCAGCTGTCACCACATATCTGCGTGTAGTAGAAAAATCACCGGGAGTACCTAATGTCGGAGCTCCGTCCTGCGGAGCTATAACCGCAGCCGTAGAAAGATTGAATTTCCCCACAAGATTAGTCAGTGCTACCGTATTGCGAATCGCTTCGGTAAAAGGACCGTCGGCCGCAGGAACCGTAACCGTACAAGTGATCGTTCCGGCTTCCGTATTGATTACCTTATCACCGACCGTCAAGGTTACGACTTTTACAATCGGCTCACCGTTGATCCATTCATCGGTCGGATCTTTATAGCGGAAGTCAAACTTCACATCGGTGATGTTCGCTTCCTCGAATGCAGGTAGATCCTCCAAATTGCCTTTCAGACATGAAGAGCATACTAAAACAAGCATTAACAACAGACTATTCTTCACCAGTTTTATCATATTCTTTTTCATACTTCATTTATATTAATGATTAATCATCTATTACCAACCCGGATTCTGGGGACCTAAATTAGCATTACGGTCGATCTGTCCCTGTGGGATAGGAAGCAGATAACGACGGTCTTCACGGAATTCACGAATATCATTGTCACCGTGGGTCACTTTACCGACATAGAATGATTTACGATCATTTGTAATCTCTACATAAGTAGGTATTTCCGTAAATCCGACAATCTTACCACCCGGTGCTACGCCGTTATTGGCATATCCTCCGTGTTTACCCCAGCGTAACAGAGTCCAGTAATAATCGTTCTCCATCGGCAGTTCGCAACGGCGTTCCTGTTTGTAGAAGTTCCAGGCTTCCTGCAAATTATTAACCTGTTTAGCCGGTAATTTACCATGAACAGTACGAGTCTGGTTACAGATAGCTACAGCATCGGCATAGTTACCCTCTCCCATTCCTGCCAACCACAAGATCGCTTCAGCTTTATTCAGCAGGACGCGACCGTAACGGGTTACCACATAATGATAATCGGTCGGGGTTCCGGCCAAAACACGAGGTTCTACATTATATACGCCTTTGCGCCAGTAATAATTAGTTAATCCCATATGAGGACCTAAGCCACCATTTACCTTACGCCACAAGTTACCATTCACGGTTAAATGAATATCTTCATTCCACCAGGTCGTCCCATCATACACGAAAGTATCATAAAAACGGGCATCACGGTTACTATACATAATCTCGTTGATAGGCTTATCTCCTTTCGTATTTCCATAAAACAATACTTCTGCCTTTTCCTGATCGATCGCCCAATCAGGGGCCGCCCCCTGGACAAGCGTTACATTATTCTTAAACTGAGTCGATTCGCTCCAAACCACACCTTGTCCGGTCGCCTCATCGATCACTTCGTAACCGTCTACTAAATTTTGTGTAGGGGCCCACCATAACCAACCGATAAAAGGTTGTCCGCCATTTGTCTGGAACAACGGACCGCAGCCATTCTTTACCAGGTTATCATTATTGGTATTGGGCATCACATTCTGTAGCGGTGCTATGGCATCCGTATTCGTATTTGCCTTATCCCGATAGATAGCAAAAATGATCTCACTGGAATAAGGATCTTTTTCATTGAAGATATTCCCGTAATTACTTCCTAAAGAAGCACCTTCCACAGCATCAGCCGCAGCAATGGATGCTTTCAGCCATTCTTTCTTTTTTGCAACATCTGTTTCGTAAGCGGCTGCCTGTAGAGCTATTTCCGATTTAAAGGCATAAGCCATATTACGAGACAATTCCCCTGCTTTTACAGAAGTAGGTAAATCAGGAATGGCAGCATCCAAATCGTTCAATATATAAGTATAACTTTCAGTTGTTGTTTTTGTAGTAGGCATCATCATTCCATTACTGGCCGTATCAGCCGGAGCCAACACACGATCGACCCATACAAAACGCCCCATCGTACGGGCCTGACGATAATAAAGTAATGCACGCAATAACTTGCCTTTCGCTATCAGGTCTTTAGAATCTGCATCCGAAAGACCTTGCCCCGTATATTCAGCTGCTTTCTCGATAATCAGATTACAGCGACGAATATTCCCGAAATCCCCTAATCCTCCATCATCGCTGTACCGGTCTATCTGTTCACGAACGAAACCTATTCCTCCGTTAGAATGAACAGCATTACCCGTACGTTCTTCCCAAGTAGTCTGGTTTCCGTTCACATAACCATACATCACATTACTTATCGTTCCGGTAACAAAAGCATCAGCTGTCGATTTAGATCCCCATACGGTTGCTTCATCATACGTTTCAAAAGGTTGAGTATCCAACACATTACAAGAAGCTACTCCCAGTAAAAGTGACAAGGATGCCAATGATACTATATTCTTTAGTTTCATAAGTCTATTCTTTATTTAATGATTAAAATCCAAGGTTCAAACTAATGGCATATACACGTTGCATCGGATAATCATAGTTATTTGTACTACCATTTTCCGGGTCAAAGCCATATTTCGTAGCAGGTGAAATCGTAAATAAGTTCTGACCGCTTAACACTACCTGACATTTATAAAGCCATTTAATGTTCTTCAATAAGACTGAACGGAAATCGTAACCTAACTGAAGTGATTTCAAACGAATATAGCGTCCGTTGACCAGCCAAAAGTCGGAGGTAACATAGTTATTATTTCCATTTACACTCGAGTTCATTGCTATTCTCGGAAATTTAGCATCCGTATTATCCGGCATCCAATAATCCAACTGATAAGGATACACCATTGTATAACCGCCGGTTGATTGTCCACGTACCACATCTTCAATATACATGTCACGTGAAGTTGCCCCCTGGAATAAGATATTGGCAGAAAATCCTTTATAGGAAAGATTGGCATATATACCATAGTTTCCGCGCGGAAAGCTGTTTTTTCCGATACGCCACTGGTCGGCACCATCAATAAATCCGTCACCATTCATATCTTTATAAATGATATCACCGGCAACCAGATTGGAAGAACCGTCGCGACGAGGTAAATTCAATGTCTGATCCGAATTTTGATAATATCCCAGATTGGTATAACCCGTACCATAATATCCCGTTTGTTGAACCTGTCTTAGATATGGATTTTTTTGATTCGCTAAATCTTCATCCCAGGCTACAGCTACAAGCTGGTCAAAATAAGTAAAGTTAGCACCCACCTCATAATTGAAATCACCCACGTGGTCTTTCCAGGAGAGATTAAATTCATAACCGGCACGGCGATGTTCACCATTTGATTTAACTTTCGGAAGAGATAATCCCAATGGATCAGCATACCCTACATTAGACGGAGATGTCAGATAACCGGTTGTTTTCATATAGAAGTAGTCGAAACTACCGGATAAACGTTCGCCTAAAGTATTAAAATCGAAACCAATATCCGTAGAATTAATCGTATACCAAGTTATGTCATCACTAATCAAATTACCTTCACTAAAAGTCGGAACAATTTTACCATCAATTACATAACCACGTTCTGTCAAACCATAAGATGTCAAATAACTAAACCTACTGACATCGGCCATCCCGACCTGACCATAACTGGCGCGAAGTTTCAAGAAATTCAATATATTACGTTCCTTCAACGGTTGAAAAAAACCTTCTTCCGACACAGCCCAGGCTGCAGAACCGGAAAAGAAATTACCCCAGCGACGATCTTTTGGGAACAAGTCACTTCCATCATGACGCAAGGACCCTTCAATATAATATTTTTTCTTATAATTATAAGAAGCCCTGGCCACTAAACCGGCACTACCTCTCTCCCATTCACTACCACCGTTCTCCATCGTATCAGAAGGACCGGCCCCCATTTGGTCGATCATAAAAATATAATTTTTACGTTTGGCATCAAAACCTCGTCCAAAAGCGTAACTTTGTTCATATCCTAATGTGGCTGACACGTTATGCGTTTCGTCCAAAAAGGAACGATTGTAATCTACAAAGTACTGCATTGTCCACATACGATTGTTGGAAGTTGTATATTGCAAGCTAACAGGAAAATCCGGCCCTTTATTTCCCTCTAAATCATATTGGGGAGCAGTCTTGTTCCATTCTTTGGTATCATACATTCCATAACGGTAATTACCTCCCACTTTTACCTTCAGTCCTTCCACACCATATACATTCCATTCAGCATTAAAAAGACCGGTAATCATCTTGTTATCAAACTTAAAATAACCGGATTCAGAAGATACTTCAGCAACAGGATTGTCGTACCCTACATAGATCTGGCCGTCTTTATTATATGCTAATCCCATAGGTCCCTGATTCTGGATATGCCCCCAGGTTTGCCAGTAGCCGGTTGAATATTGGGAACGTGGAGTTTGCATAGTCGAAATATAACCATCCAAACCAAATGTCAGTTTCAATCCCAGATCCTTAAACTCCGATACTTCATTCATTCTGACATTGTATCTTTTAAACCATTCCGTATCGGCTTTGTACATCGACTTCTGGTCGTATGCCTGAAAAGAAACATAATACTTATTAAATTCCGAACCACCACGTACAGCCAGTGAATGCTTTGTTTCCGGAGTTAAATTACGTAGCATTATCTTTTGCCAGTCCGTATTCGGATAATTATACGGATCAGATCCTGTACGATATTTTTCTATTTCCTCATCCGTCCAGCGAGGTTCCAGGCCATACAGATTACGTACTGTATTGTCGAATGATGCCCGTTCGTATGAATCCAGTTTCTTTTCCAAATAGGTCGGTTCACTCCAACTCTGGTTAAAACTATAATCTACACGAAGCCCTTTCAAACCGTTCTTCGTTTTTACCACCAATACGCCATTTCCGGCACGTTGTCCGTATACAGCAGCAGCAGCGGCATCCTTCAAAATAGACATCGATTCGATATCGTCTGAGTTTAAATTAACAAAGTCATTATACTCAGAAACAAATCCATCGATAACAACAATAGGTGTTCCGCCACCACGAATAGAGACAGTAGACTGTTTATTCAAACCACCACCAGCCGAAGTAACGATCAAACCTGTGGCACGCCCAGCCAATGCATCTGTAACATTGGCTACCGGCACGTTTTTCATTTTCTCCGTATTCACAGTAGACACCGCCGAAGTAAGGTTACGTTTTGAGTTGGTACCATAACCAATCACAACAACTTCCTCCAGCGCTTTCGAGTCTTCCTTTAGTGTAATATTCAATGTCGTTTTATTACCGACAACCACTTCCTGCGTGGTATAACCGATAAAAGAAATGACTAGAACCGGTGACTTGATATCTTTCAGGTCCAGAGAAAATTTACCGTTCATATCGGTCGTTGTACCTATACCCGCCTGATCCTTAACCAGGACATTGGCACCGATAACAGGTTCGCCGAAGTCATCTACGATCGTTCCGGTAACAATCGTAGTAGGTTGTGACTGTTGCTTTACTTCTTCTTTTTTGAATAATACAATATGTCTGTCCGTTATTTTATATCCCAACGATTTATTACGGAGCAGGACTTCCAATACTTCATCTATAGATTTGTTCTTCAGATCGACGGATACTTTCTCATCCAGGTTTACCTCATTCAGTTTATACACGAAGGTAAACTCTGACTGATTCTCTATAGAATTTAATACCTGAAGGATCGTTCCATTCATTTCAAGGTTCAATTTTGTTACCTGAGAATAGGACAATGCGGCTGTGGCTTCCCATAAACTGACAATGAGGAACAATAAGGCTAATTTCGTTACTTTTAAAACTTGATCGCGTGTTTTATGAGAAATATTTCCCTCATTCATAGAGCTTTTTGCCCCATGAAACACTCTAATTAAATGTTTATTCATACATTTGCAAAATCTAGTTGATTATTTATGGCAATTGGTAGTTGCCGTTTACTTAAATGATCTGCGCTTAGAGCATAAATTGGGGATGTTGGTAGCATTCCCAATTTTTTTACCGTCTTACGTACTGTTCATGGTCTTCAATTAATTTTTAAGGTTCAACAATCATTTATCTGATATACACATCCCTATCCTTTATCTCAAATTTATATCTCATAGAGATTTGAAGGATAGACAAAATTTCCTCCAGCGACTCCTTATGCGTAAATTGTGCTGTCAGGAATACATCTTTTATGGATTCGTTTTTCAAATGAAACTTCACACTAAAAGAACGTTCCAGCACTCTGAGGATCTCTCCGAATGTGATTTTTTCGAAAAAGAAGTCACCTGTCATCCATGAAGTATAAGAAGAAGTCCTTACCGGACGTACTTCGATACTTCCACTCTGCTTATCAAACAGTGCCTGTTCACCCGGAACCAAAATCTTATCAGGTAACGAGGTACTGTTTGTATCATTATATAATGCAACCGAGCCTTCAACCAATGTTGTTTCGATCAAATCTGAATCCGGATCTGCCCAGATATTGAATTCCGTTCCCAAAACTCTCACATGCATGCCATCCAGGTTTACAATAAAAGGCTTCTCTTTATTCTCAGTCACATCAAAGAACGCTTCACCCGTCAGTTCTATTTGTCTTGTTTCACTATCAAACACTTCCGGATAACGGATATGTGAATTTCCATTTAACCAGACAACAGTACTATCCGGCAACAAAACCTGTGTCTTTGAGCCTGTCATGGAAGTAACCTCCAGATAAGCCAACGGCCTCGGTTCCAAATACATCTTATATAAGAAAGAAGAAACGACCAGCAATGCAACCGAAGCAGCAATCGACGCATATTTCCATACAGAAGAAACGCCCATTATGATCGCATCCGAATTCATTACCCGCTGCCATAGTTTTTCGTAGACAACATCCGGTTCTGTTTTAACCGGTTTAAACCGAATGCGTCCTGTAATCTCTTCGTCTTTTCTACTTTTTATATCCGACATCTTTTTTAATTATGATAATTATCCTGTTCACTTATATAGATGACAGCTTCCGGAAAAAACCCTAATAAAGAATTTCATTTTTAACATTTTAATAAAAAGGGCAGAAAATTATACCTATGGATATACACCTTTCGGCTTTTTTATCTACATTTGTTTCGTGCTTAAAAAGCATAGCGTTGCGGCACATTCACATGTTAAAAACATAAGCGTTAATGATATTATCCTAAATACGAAATCTAGACAATTTCATTATAGACGGATAGTAGACAACAAACGCTCATGTTCTTTATCTTGTTATATACGTACGTATACCCATGGGTGTACCTATATATCAAATAAAGAGCGTGGGTATGTTGTTTATATCGTCTATAAGGTAGTCTAGAACCTCGTATTTAGGTATATTCAGCAATTCCCACGCTTTCTTTATGTTCAATCCGGACAGGGAATTTCCGGATAAACAAACAGGTTCACCTTATGAAAAGCAAATGTCCATCACGAATTCATTATATATATTCCACTGAATTACAGAAACTTTACTCTTCTATTTATTTCATTAAAAACACAGAGAACAAACTACACGTAAAAGAAAAGCCGTATATTTACTCCGGTAAAAACTGCTTTTTCTTTAGTATCGAGATAAACCACAGAACGCAGTACGTATGAAATTCAAAATAAGTGGATACACAAAATCATCCTTGATTGATAAAATCACTAAAGGGGACGAAAAAGCCTTTCGTCTGCTTTTCGACACGTACTATCAGCAACTGTTCCATCATGCTTTCTATTACCTGGCGTCTAAAGAGCAGGCTGAAGAAGCGGTATCCGACGTATTCTTTATTATATGGAAAAAAAGGGAGACGCTGGATAAAATAGATAATATTGAAAGTTACCTGTATACCTCCGTAAAACATCAGGCATTACATTACATACGGAGAACGAACGAGCCGGAAAAAGTACCTTTGGAATTGTATCATATCGAATTAATAGCCGATAATAATAACCCTGAATCAAAATTACTGGCTCAGGAACAACAGGAACTTATACAAAAAGCGATCCATTCATTACCTGAAAAATGTAAAGAAGTTTTTAGATTGTTTCTTTCGGATAAACTCAAACAAAAGGAAATAGCAACCCTTTTGGATATCTCACAAAAGACAGTGGAGGCACATATTGCTACTGCCTACAAAAAAATTCATGCTTACCTAAAGAAAAAAAGGTAAGAATCCCTTTCATTTCAGAAATATCACTGTGTCACAAATAACACTTTTTTATAGATATTATGATACAAAACAAGAATTATCAGTAACACACATATCTTCCAATATTCTCCTTCCAGAAAATAAAAATACACACTTATTAACACAACCTTTGTCTATTATCGAAATTACTCTTCGCTACACGCAAAAAATATTTCGTTTAAAACGAATATAAACTCCATTTAAAACGAAATATTTTTTTATTGCAGTCAAATTTTCAGCCACCAACAAGTCAAATCTTGTTAAATTAGCAAAAAAAGCCTTGTTCCACCGATTAAAAAAGAGCTAAAACATATGCTTTAAAACATATCATGTATTCTAAAACGATATACATATCACACATTTTCCAACTATCTCAAATCACACAAAGAACCCATATGGAGATCTTTTTGATAGCAACCATACACAATACACCGTCTTTACGACAACCATCCGACCATTCACATAACATATCGAACACAAACATCAGCACTACAATCGCTTAAAAAAAGACCGAGTCAGCTCTCCCTTCGTACAGCTTATCTACAAGACACTTAATATAACATTTTGTCAATCGGTTCGCAGTGATAACTGAAAGTAGAGATTACATTATCCTTTGTCCGGATAGTAAGCACAAAATCGTATGCTTTTCCTTTCTCAAACTTCATTTTACCGGGTAATGACACATTCGTCTTACCATAAGGATTCAGAGAAGATAACTTTGCCTGTCCCACTTCTTTCCTGTTTCCATCCTGTAATAAATCCAGTTTCAGGACAGCAGGTTTGGATGCCACCTGACCGAAATTCTCTACCACAACATTCATATCCTGACTATCTGGTGACACGATCGGCATCCGGGCAGAAAGGATCGGATCATTATAACTCACCCAGGGCAAACGGGCATATCCGAAAAGTAATTTGCCGGAAGTTGTTTTCCCTAATAATTTGGGCGCAAATTCTTCTGCGGTTATACCATTTCCTTTCGCATCGAAAGTAACGACCAGGTCTTTTCCTTCATTCTTCGTACTGAGCACTTTACAACCTTTACCATAATTCACCTCCGTAGATGCACCGAAACGAAGAGAGTTCAGGTCGATATCCGTTTGCGGATTAAATCCTTCTTCGGCTGCAATCTTAACACGAATAGTCTTTGTCTTCTCCGTAATCGGTTTCGTATCGAGAACAGTCAGCAATACACCCGGATTCAGGGGGATGCTGATGTTTTTGGAACTGTGGTTATCGTTTGGCAAATCTTCGTTTTTCAATGTGTCGATAACAGCGAAATTTGCCTGGATAGCACGGCCATACTTATCCTGAAAGATTTTGATTCGTTCATATTTAAACCAGTTCTCCACTTTTCCATCTTCATGGAAAGAGACTCCCGGCTGGTAAGCCTCTCCCGGATCGGTTATCCAATTGATACCATCTTTCGAGCGTTGATAAAAAGCGATACGTCCCAACCAATCATTCACAATCAGGTGGTATTGAACGTGGTCACGCCAGACAACAGGGTCTTCAAACTCCCCTTTTACCGGAGGATAAGCCCGCTTATCGGAAATCTGGTTGTAAGGCGAAAGCCCGGTCTGGCTGATCCATACACCACCTCCACGGCAAACCATCAGATAGGAACCGTCTTCCCGTTGAGCGAAAGTCAGGTTGGAAAGACCTTCTATGATACGGCGGTCGCGTTTATCAAAATCAAACTTCTTACGAGTCCACGGACCGTTCAGGCCATCGGAAATATAATATCCGTCGATTACATAAACAACAACACGTCCGTCTTTTAACCGGAAGGCTTCCGGATTATGTCCCGGACCTATCGTATCTTTTATTATGAAAGGACCTACCGAATTTTTACATACGGCATGGTAAACTGTCGAATTGGGCCAGAACATATGTCCTTTCGGAGAGTTCTCCGGCCAGCCGCAAACGTATAAATGATATTGGTTATCTTCTCCCAGCAGGATATTCCCTCCCCAATAGGAACGAATATCGTCTTCGATACCGTTATCGACATAACGTGGAACGACATCTTTGGCTCCCCAGACATCACTGCTCAGTTTTCCCGCCGGCATCGGAAGAAAACGGTCTATAAACCGGGCGCCTTCAACCAGGTGATCCCATTCGACGGGACGAGGTCTTTCGGTGATCTGGGCATTTATATCCTGCATACCGAACCAACAGGCAGCTGACGCACACAATAATAAAGAATAGAGTTTCATTGTATTAAGAATTAAGCTTTTAATGCTTCAAATGTATAACTTTTATATATTGAGTGCTGCGGCTTATACGAAAAAAAACTACGCAAAGGTTTGCGTAGTTTTCAACCGGATATTATTTAACGACAGGCTTTTCTTTTAATATTCCTCCTTCATTATAACGCTGGTTATTGGGTAATCCTTTTTTATTTACCCCCTCTTTCATCAGCACTTTGAGTTCTTCCAGATAAGACTGGTACACCTTGCGGGGTTCCACTCCGTATTTCTTGCATAAAGAGGCGGCCATACCGACAACCTCGCCCATCATCCCTGTCGTACGCATCACACGGACCGTACCCAGTGCAACATGCGTAACACTGATATTACGCCCGGCCATAAACAGGTTATCTATATTGCGGGAATAAAGACAACGATAAGGAACCGGATACGGATGGATCAGGATATGTTTCGTTACCGCCTTAAATTCATTTCCCGGAAAATGGGCGCTGTTTGCAGGATCCTGCCAATGCAGATCAATACTCCAGGTCGTAGCAAAAGAAGCATCTTCATGGGTGACATTTTTTGTAATGTCATCTTCTTTCAGAATATAGTCCCCCATCAAACGACGGGATTCCCGTTTGCCTGCCACATAGGCTACCCAGCCCAGTTTACGGTTGCGATACTGAGTATTCTCTTTCATCTGATTCTTCAGGTAACTCCAATTGGAATAAACGACCAGCATGCCATAGTCACGAATACGTTCAAAATCTTTAATCTGATCCAGGTTCATTCCGGTCTCCCAGGTCCATTCACCCATCAGGACTTTCTCGCAATTCTTATCATTGAACTCCACGCCGTAACTGAAATCCGGAAAAGACGAGCTTCTTCCATTGTCTACGGAATACCATTGAACGGAAGCACCCATTGTCATCTTATCGGCCTTTTCGGGAGCGATACTTTCTCCGAATTCACTCTTGGCTTCACGTCCCATACGGAAATCGGCTCCGGCCAGATAGCCTATTGTTCCGTCTCCCGTACAATCTGAAAAGAGAGGGGCTTCAAACTTCTGTTCTTTACCACTTTCGATATGCCGGGCTGTAACGGATGTTATTTTATTACCATCTTTTGTCACGCCGATTGCACGATAGTTCAGGAAAAGAGTCACATTCTTTTCATTTGCCAGCCAATCCAGTTTTTTCTGGTCTTCGTAGTTTTCCGCAGGTTGGGCATTTCCTCCCTTTTCCGGACCGAATTCCTTTTGTAAACCTCCCAACTCCTTATAGACGCCTTCTTCGATACGTCCTCCCAAATGGACACGAATCTCCGAACTATTATTACCTCCAATCACCGGACGGTCGTTAATCAAAGCAACTTTGCATCCTAAACGGGCAGCCGATACAGCGGCACTCATCCCGGCAATACCGGCTCCGACAACAACCAGGTCATACTGTCCCGCCAACGGCGCTTCATCCGGAAAACCCAGCGCTTTCCGGCGGAAGGCTTCCAGTTGTTTCATATCGGACGGAGGTATCCGCCCCTCTTCCGTAGTAAAATAAATAGCATCGCAACGACCGTCAAAACCTGTCAGATCATGCAGCTTGACCACTGTCCTGAGATTTTTCACCGACACCTTACCGGCAGCCTGCCACATCCAGGCTGTACCTTCGGTTCCTAACGGTGACGCCAGCTTTTTACCTCCTACCGACAAGCTGAATTTACCGGGCCCTTCTCCTTTTTTCCAAGGAGAAGTCCAGTTATATGTACGGACATATACATAATACTCCCCCTTTTCAGGAAAAGTAACTTCAGTATAAGCATCATCCACCGGTTCACCCATACCATGGGCTAGCAAATACGGCGATCCCATCAGATCCATAAACTGCTGGTCGACTACCCAGCCTCCTTTGTTACTGAAATTTTCAGCTTCAACGAAAAGGTCGGCGGCTCTTACCGTACCTAAACTCAATAATAGTAATAATGTTATTAATGCTTTCATGATAAATATATTTACATTAGTCTAATTTTCCTGCTTCCGGAAAGCCTGATTTACCAACACCCCGGCTCATCAACACTTGTAAATCCGGTAAATATTTTTCATACACTCCCCTCGGCAAGGTCTGATGCTTCCTGCACAGAGAGGCGGCCATCCCGACAACTTCTCCCATCATCCCTCCGGTTCTCATCACCCGTACAGTACCCAATGCGACATGAGTCACACTGATATTCCGGCCGGCCATAAACAGATTGTCGATATTCCTTGAATACAGACAACGATACGGAACGGGATAAGGTTCTATTTCCTGCACATCACAATAGGAAAGAAAAGGCTCTTCTTCCATTCCTGCAATCGGTTTAGGATAATGCAGGTCGACACCCCAGGTGGTAGTAAAGGTCGCATCTTCGTAAGGGACCTTCTCCAGCAAATCCTGCTCACGTAAGATTATATCACCCAACAGACGGCGGGATTCGCGTTTTCCGCCGATATAAGCCACCCATGCCAATTTCTTTCCGGCAAACTCTTCTTTCCTCTTACTTTCATTTTTCAGAAATGCCCAGTTTCCGTAGACTGCCCGGAGGGCATGATCACGAATATATTCTATTTCCGTAATCTGATCTCTATCAAGACCTGCCTCCCAATCCCAGTCACCTCGAAATCCCGGAATACATGTCTCCTCATTGAACCGGATAGCCCACGGACAATCGGGAAAGACTGAAACCTCAGGAGTATCTTCCGTATACCATTGTACAGACGTCCCCATTACCAACTGATCGGCTTTTAAAGGAGCCCTGGGTTCACCTGTCTCCTCTTTACTTTCCCGCCCCATACGAAAGTCCGCACCTGCCAAAAAACCGACTTCACCGTCACCAGTGCAATCTGAAAATAATTTGCCCTTAAAGATATACTCTTTTCCTGACATAATATCCTGTCCTACAACAGAAATGATTTTATTTCCTTCTTTTTTGACATCAAAAACCTGCATATTTAAAAATAGGCTCAGGTTTTCCTGACTTAGCAACAAAGACAACTTCTTTTCATCTTCATAATTAGTTGCCGGACCTGCATTATGGATTTTCTTTTCCGGATGCCGCTGTAATATTCCAAAAATCTGTCTGCTCCTGACAGACAGCGAATCCCTCTTTGCTTCCCAGGCATTCCAATGTCCGACACCTCCAAGTTCATCTACCAGGTATCCCAGGTTCGTATAAGGTTGCTGGGCAATCAAACCGGAAAGTCCGACTCTGACTTCCGAACTATTGTTGCCTCCTAAAACCGGACGGTTTTGTATCAGGGCAACCTTACAACCGAGACGGGCAGCACTGAGAGCAGCACAACATCCGGCAATACCACCACCAATAACAACCAGGTCATACTCTCCCCCGTCTTCCGGCTCAACAGGTAAACCCAACATTTCCCGACGGAAAACTGCTAACAGCTTCCCCTCATCCGGAGGAAATAAATCCAATTCAGAGCTGAGAAAAATAGCATCGCACCGGCCATCAAAACCAGTCAAATCCTGAAGTTCCAAACGATTATCACCAACTTTCAACATAATTGTCCCGCCATCCTGCCAATGCCAAGAGGCTTTTTCCGTCCCAAAGGTAGCGTCCAGTGCTTTTCCGTTTAATAAGACTTCAAAACGTCCGGGAGAACCAGTTTTATTCCATTGTTTCACCCAATCCCTGGTCCTAACCCATACACGATATTTCCCTGCCTTCCGAACCTGGATTACCGTTGAAGCATTTTCTACCGGAACACCTAGTCCATGTGCCAGCAGATAAGGAGATCCCATTTGCCCCATGGATTGATTATCCAGTACCCATCCTCCTTTTTTATCAAAGCTTTCTGCTTCTATCAAAATATTATCCGCTTTCAAAGGACAGACCGTTATTAATAATATTATAATCCACCATTGTTTCATAAAAATCTTCATTTACTGTTATTATGATTCGGATTTTGTATAAGAAATAAAGTATCTCCCCCATGAAGGAGATACTTTACTCGTAGATTAATAATTAGGATTTTGCTTCATATTCGGATTAATCAGAATCTCAGTCGTCGGTATCGGCCATAAATACTGGCGTTCATCCCATTTCTTTTGGGCAACAACAGCGATCTTACCGGCACTTTCCATCTTAGTGAAATCAGCCAGGCCGTTTTCATCGATATCCGGAGCATAAGGCCAGAACCAGTCTCCCTGGCTAACAACTTTCTCTATAAGTAAAGAAGCCGGGTAAAGCATCATATACACTTTCTTGTTCATTACTTTGTCCATCAACTTCCAGCGCATCAGATCCATATAACGAAGTCCTTCCTTGGCAAACTCCACACGTCTTTCCATACGCAATTCGGATCTCAGCTTGTTCTGATTTGTCATTGTAAATGCCGGATACTGACTTACCGCCGATTTATCGACACCATAAGCTCTGGCACGAACTTCGTTCATGGCATCCAATACGGACTGATCGATCTGGTTCAATTCTATCTTTGCTTCTGCATACATTAATAATATATCCGCATAACGGATTATTATTTTATCAGGATCAATATTGTGGGCATTCTCCAGACAGCTTTCATCCATTCCCTTTTTCCAAACGAGGCCATTATAAGAAGCATATTGCGCAACTGCACGGGAATCATTGTTACTAATCATCTTGCCTGACTTATAGTTCATAACTTCCAATGCCTCAGGATGAGGATTGAATTCTATACCCAGGAAGTTCTCTCCAAACGGAACGATAGTCATTGACAACCGGGGATCGCGATTCTTAAACGGGTCATGAGAATCGAACAATGGAGATTCATCAATGGGTAACCCGTCAATACAAGTATACGAGGCCAATAGTTCCCAGGTCGGGTTCGGTACAGCATATCCTCCGGAATTCCTCGGTAGCCATCCTCTTACATTCATGACCACATTATATTCAATGGAACGGGGTATCAGAAAGATAGATTCCTCCGCATTCTTTGTATTTGTCAGAAACAGATCCCCATAGTCTTTATGTAAAGAATAAATACCCAAATCCATGACAGCCTTTGTTGCAGCAACAACAATGTCATAATCGCCCATATAGAGTGCATAACGCGCTTTCAGTGCCAGAGCAGCCCCTTTCGTTGCCCTCTGAGCACCCGAGTATGAAACCGGTAAAGTTTCTGCCGCCACATCAAACTCATCATAAACAAATTGTTTCACAACCGCAATATCGGTACGGCCCATTGCCATACCTGCCTCTATATCTATATCATCTTCTACCAAAGGTATGCCACCAAACTTTGAAGATAATTTCGCATAAGCACATGCCCTGTGAAAATGAGCCTCGGCAATAAAACCGTTGATTTTTGCTTCGGAAGCACCTGCTTCAACTGCACGGTGTGCTTTTAATATGACCCCATTGGCACGGGAAATAACCTTATATTGTTTTGACCACAGGTCTGTAACCTTATCCGTCTGACCGTTTAAGGTTGCATTTTGGAAAGGAGTCAAAGATTCACGATAAATATTATCATCGGACCAATCGGTATTCCCCTCCTCATCCAACGGCCAGAACGTATCTCTGTATAATTCATTGACAGCCATTTCAATCTCTGTCTCATTCGAATACCAATTTTCCGTCGAACCATAAGACAAAGGATTCAAATCCAGGTCATGGCAGGCAGTAAGCAATGTTATGCCACTGAATAAACAAATTATTATATTATTTCGTTTCATGATCATTCTTATTTAAAAGTTAACCGATACACCTAATAACACAGACATAGTAATAGGATAGCCTGTTGCACTAACTTCCGGGTCCCAACCATGCGGGTATTTACTCAGACAGAATAAATCGCTTCCGGAAGCATAAAACCGAACTGATTCCATACTAATTTTCTTCGTCCATACGGAAGGAAGCGTATAACCTACTGTCAGGTTCTTCATTCTCAGATAGCGTCCGTTGAACATCCAGTAATCAGACATGCTCATGTTGGCATCCACACTATTACGGGTCAGGCGGGGATACTTAACACCAGCATTCTGTTCCGCCGTATTATTGGTACTCCAATAATCACCTTCCAGGATTGACGGGAATCCTCCCCAGTTCGTATTCAATCCTTCAACCATATTTCTGCTGATACGGGAATTCTGACTGCCAACTCCCTGGAACATCATTGATATATCAAATCCTTTATAAGAAGCAGATAAGTTCACACCAAACATGTAACGGGGAAGTGATCCGCCCAGCAATACGCGGTCGTACTCTGAAGAAATTTTGCCATCAGGCACGCCATCCGGACCTGAAATATCTTTATATTTGATATCGCCGATCGTTACATTATTATTCAGCTTCGGTGAGTTATCCACCTCTTCCTGCGTTTGGAATAGTCCGTCACTAAGATAACCGTACCATTCGTCAAACTGGCTGCCTTCCATCTTTACCTTTTCACCTAAAAACTCTGTTCCACCTAAATTTCCCATTTTAGAAATGAAATCAGATAAATTGGCAGATACGGAATATCTGAAATCACCCACCTGGTCACGCCAGCCGATTTCCAGATCATAACCGGTCGTATGCATATTTCCGGTATTTACACTCGGATTATCATATCCGATAAATTTCGGAATTTCGAGAGCTAGCAACATATCCTTCGTTTTCTTCTTATAGAAGTCTCCGGTAAAATGCAGGCGTCCATCCAGGAAGTTTGCATCCAGACCAATGTCCCAGGTTTCTGTCGTCTCCCACGATATATTACGAACAGCATAATACTGTTGAGCGGCTGTCAGGAAAGAATTTACAGTATTCCCACTATAAAATAAAGCAGAACCAAAATTCAAAGCCGATTGGTAAGGATAATAGTTCTGTACTGTTGTGTTATCCTTCGACATTGTGATACGTTCATTGCCCAGCGTACCCCACGAACCTCTCAATTTCAGGAAGGAAAGCCAGTTCCAGTCTAAATTTTTGATAAACTGTTCTTCACTGGCAACCCAGCCTGCTGACAATGAAGGGAAGTTCGCCCATCTGCTATCCGGAGCAAAACGGGAAGAACCGTCCCGACGGAAGTTCACCTGCAACAGATACCGGTTATCATAACTATATGCTATACGGCCAAAGAATGAACGATAAGCATATTCTTCAGCATTACCGCCATTATCCCTCAGATTTTCAGGACCAATATCCAGGTAAGGGAAATTTGTTAATTCATACTGGTCACGAGAAGCGCTCAGTTTTTCCCAAAATGCATAATAGTCCTCATAACCGACCATTGCTGAAAGTTCATGTTTCCCAAAGGTTTTATTATAATTCGCAAAAAACTGAGTGGTCACATCATAACTATCGTTTCTGTTTTCAGTCAATTTAGTCGTTGTAAACCCATTCATATATCCTTTTATCGTATTAGGATCATTGGCATAAGTAAAAGGAACCTGTTTACGAAAACTTTTTACCTTATCAAAATTATAGGTAGGTGCAATTACGCCCGATATCTTCAAGCCTTCAATAGGAGATATATCAATAGCAGCCTTACCACCCAGCCGGTTATACCAGGAGGTTTTCAAACCGCCGTCCGTAATCATAGCCAACGTATTCTCACCGTCCTTGACGTCTCCCCACATACCGTTACTCCATCGCGCTGCATAAATAGGCGGAGTTGCGCGATATTGTAAATCCATCGGATTTCTATGTGGTTCTTCAGACTTGGAACGTTTATAATTTACGTCCAGATGAGCTTCAATATATTTATTGATCTTAAAGTCGTTATTTACCCGGATCATATAACGTTCATAATTTCTGTTCACATAAATACCGTCTGTTTTATCATAACGGAATGAAGCCTTTGTACGAACGACTTTACTACCACCTGCTATATTTATCGAGTGAGTCTGGCGGGGGGCAGAGTTTTTCAGAATTTCATCCTGCCAGTCTGTTACAGGGTAAGCATCAGGATCAGTTGCATTATTCTTTATCCAGTTGTTGACCTGATCTTCCGAATACGTCTGATACCAACCTCCTGCATTATTATCATTATAACGCAGTTCATTTACCATTTCCATAAATCGTTGGGTACCCACATATTCAGGAAGTTTAGTAGGCATCTCCCAACCATACTCAAAATTATAATTCAATGATAAATCGTTCTCTTTAGCACGTTTCGTTGTGATCACAATTACTCCGGCAGCGGCACGGGAACCGTAAATAGAGGCAGAAGCAGCATCTTTCAAAACAGACATGCTCTCCACATCTTCCGGATTTACCTGGTTGATATCACCCGGAACCCCATCGACAATAACCAACGGACTCGATTCACCGATCGTCGTTACACCACGTATTTTGATGGAAGCGGTAGAACCCGGAGCACTATTATCGCGCGTAACCAATACACCGGAAGCAGCTCCCTGCAATGCCGTAGACAATTGCGTTGTTTTACGTGCAGCCAGATCATCTCCTTTCACGGCAGCTACCGCACCGGTCAAATCTTTTCTTTTCATGGTACCATAACCTACAACTACAACTTCGTCCAATAATTCAGAATCTTCCTCTAAAGAGATAATAATATTTGATTTATCATTAATTTGAAATTCCTTCGTTATATATCCTATATAAGAAATTGTTAGTACAGCACCCTGATTAACAGATAGAACAAAATGCCCGTTCATATCCGTGATCGTTCCATTTGTTGTCCCTTTTTCCACAACATTAGCACCAATAACCGGATTACCGTTCTGTTCAATAACACTTCCATTGATTTTCTTCTGCTGATTAACACTGTCTGTCACTAATCTCCTATTAGACAATGCAATCTGTTTATCTACAATACGATACTCTACATTGGTCTTTCCAAATAAAATTTCTAATATTTCATTGATACTCTTACCATGAATATCTATATTCACTGTCCAGTCAATATCCACAGATTTATCAGTGAAAAGGAAAGAGTATTCCGTTTCCTTTTCAATTTTATCGAGAACTTGTTCAACAGTAGCATTTTCCAGTTTCAAATTAATAACCGTATTCTGTGAATACAAATTTTCTGCATGTAACTGAGTCATCACAATAAATAACAAGAATAAACTGATTCTCACAACACGCACTAATTTAGGTATACATAGGGGGATATCCCCATTGGATTGTTTTAGAATTTTCATAACTTTGTACTTGGATTTTTTAATTAAACGAATTAGGACCGATTGGCGTCGGACTTAATTTTTTGATTTAAGGGACAAGGATAAGTTGACGCTTATACTTGTCCTTGTCTTTTTTGTATTACCTGTTTCTTATATAACCTCCTTTCTTTATTGGTATTTGTTTCTTTTTATTTTAACCAAATATCTATACGCTGACGCGGATAGGATGAATCTTTTAGTTGTTCAGTCTCCGCGATTTTCCAATCTATCGGAGCAACTAATTTCAAATAGTCTAATATCTGAGTTACACTTTCTGTGGAGAACGAAGCCCTGCATTTATAATCAATATCGGTCTTCCGGTGCATAACAATATCGACATTATATCGTCGTGATAACCGTTTTATCACCTCATCAAGCGAAGTATTCCTGAACACCAGGCGTCCATCCTTCCAGGCCGTTTTTTCCTCTACATTGACTGTACGTATCAATAACTTCTGATCGGATTTACTATAATAAGCCTGCTCATTTGGCTTCAGCAGCACAGATTGCTTATGAATGAGAACATCCACCTTGCCTGTTTCCAATGTTGTTTCAACCCACATCTCATCACTATAAGCATTTACATTGAACTTCGTTCCATGTGCCTTCACTTTCATCTTTTCGTTGACTGATACATAAAACGGATGCAGTCTGTCTGATTGCACTTCAAAATACCCCTCTCCAGACAGATAAACAGTCCTTTCATCCCCCGTAAAGCGAGAAGGATATCGTAGAGAACTTCCTGCATTAAGCCAAACTTTCGACTTATCCGGTAATTCCATTTGCGTAACTATGCCGGGAGCAGAAACAACTTCCAAATAAGATATATGCTTATCCTCTTGCAGTCGGTTTATATACAGATAAGATAAGAAACCTGTCGATAAAATAAAGGGAAGCAACAATATGGCAGCTATACGCAAAGCGTTGTTAAGATATTTTTGTTTCCAGGAATAAGCCGTTATCCTTTTCTGATTTCTTGCAAAAGCCTGCTCAATATCATAATTATCGTAATCACAAATATCTGCATCTATAGCCTTTGCTATGAGGATGTATCTTTTTATATCTTTTCTATCCAGTTCCATATCTTCTTTGTTTATGAATAGACACACAGAAATAAAAAAGGGGACACTCTATTTTCATTTTTTTTTCAAAAAAGCAAGGTTTATATTTTCTCATTCTTATCTTTGCTTTACTAAACAAACTGATTCAATGTATATTTATTAGTGGAAAGACTTGACACAGAGAGTATAGAATATCTTTTATGGAGTATATCCAATAACGATGACCAAGTAGCTTACCGTTCGTTATTCGAACAGTATTATGTTTCATTATGCCAGTTTGCCAGGCGATACATCGACGACCAGGAAACACGCGAAGATATTGTTCAGGATGTATTTTTTACTATTTGGGAAAAAAGGAAAACTATCATTCCTTACACTTCAGGTAAAAACTTCCTCATAACATGTGTCAAAAATCTTAGTTTAAACTATTTGCGTAGTCAGGGATATAAACAAGAATATGAAACAACGATCAAAAAAAATATTCCCATATATTTTAATAACCTAGATGATCTCTATACACTACAGGAACTGCAGCATCTACTATATCAAACATTAGAGAAACTTCCGCCTGAATACAGGCTTGCTTTTGAACTGAACCGCCTTGAGAACAAGAGCATTGAAGAAATAGCTGAAATAATGGGGGTATCCTGCAGAACAGTAAAAAGATATAAGAGCAAAGCGATTGAAATACTGAAAAAAGAATTAAAAGATTACTTACCTTTATTTATGCTATTCACCTCCATTTTTGACAAATAGCGAGCAAAACAGGATTCTGTAAATTATATAAAAAAGGAAGAAGATCCTTTCTCCTTCCTTTTTTACTTCACCATAAGCAACCTATCTCATTTACCTGGCAGTTTGATTCTCTTTCTCTTTATCAATCTGTTGGACAGCCTTTGTTCTATAATCCATATAATCTTTTGTATTCAATGCCGGGAAACCATTCTTTTCAAGATAATCACCAACTTCACCCAATGTCTTCACATTTTCTTCCAAAATTGTACCGTCAGGGAGTGGTCCTATATTCAAAAGCAGGTTTGCATTTATCTTTGCACAATAATTCAATAAGTCCATAACCTCATCTTTCGACTTTTGTCTCTGTCGCGGAGAGCTATGATAAGCCCATCCTAATGTTTGAATAGGAATATTCAATTCAGCCGGTTTTCCTTTATTGCTTTCCCACGAATGATCAGCAGCATCCTGCACTTGCTGAGGCAAGCCGGCACTCTTAAACACCGAAGCCAAAGAGCCCATTTCTCTTTCACCTGTAATGAAATCCTCATTTCCATTTGCTCCTGTTTTAAACACAACCAGTGCATGCGGCTGGATTGAATGAATCATATCGTAAATTTCCTGTATATTAAAAAGATCAGAATGCTGATATACACCACCGACTGTATCAAACCAAAGCCCGGCAATCGGTCCGTATTGCGTGCACAGTTCCATAATCTGCGTTTTCGCAAAGTTCAGATAATGTTTAAAATCTTCCACCTTTTTAAATGCATACTCGTCGGGCATTTCCTTATAATGGGGACGAGCCGGATTATACATAGAACTCGGTAAAAAATAAGGATGGTGCCAATCCAAACCGATCGAATAATAAATGAACAAGCCTAATCCGGCTTTCCGGCAAGCGACAGCCAGTTCCTTTACAAAATCACGTTGTGCAGGATAATCCACACTATTATAGTCGGTAGCTTTCGTATCCCATAAGGCATAACCATCGTGATGCTTTGCTACAAAAGTTATGTATTTCATTTTAGCTCTGATCGCCAAATCCACATAATCCTGGGCATTAAATTTCTCACCTTTGAACTCTCGGGCTTTCTGCTCATATTCTTTATAAGGGATAGCTTCATTATACATCACCCATTCTCCTTTTCCATACAAAGAGGCTGGTCCCCAATGGATAAACAAGCCAAAACGAGCATCCTTAAACCATGCCAAAGCAGCCTCTTTAGGTGATTTTGCGTATTCGGCTTCGTATCCTTTCAGATAATACGGAATTTCTCTCCATGTCTGTTCCTGCCCTCTCAGATTCAGGCACAAAAGCAAACAGATAATCAATACACTATATTTATTCATAACAACTCTTTTACTTTGATCAATTACCAAGTCTATTTATATTCCAACCACGCCGTAGCTTTTGTATCTTCATCTGTGGAGAAACGAATCCAACGAGCCTGGAACTCTGCCGGAAACTCATATGTCCATTTTTCTCCCGCTTTCACTTTCCGTACCATATATTCCATCCAATCCCCGTTCCCTGTCGGGTCTGCTTCAATGGTAAAAGTAATATCGTCAGTAGACTGATGCGATAAGGTTAACTTTTTCCTATCATAAAATCCAATCAGATAAGGGTCAGACGGGATACCGGCTTTTACTGACGTATCTTTCCACGGACCACCTTTTCCGATCGGTTTACCCAACTGCCACAAATCATCAATAACACCTACCCATACTGCCGCTTTACCATCGTTGGAAACAATGACATGTTCATTATCCTTTCCTTCTTCCGGATTCACCCCTGTCAGGACAAGCATTCCACGATAGGAAGCATAATCGTTTATCCGGTAATTATGAGTAGAAACAGGACGAATCTTTGCATAACCATCTGCATTTTCGGCAGGAAGTTCATAAAATGTACCCATACAGGAAAATAGATCACGCTCTGTTGCCACTTCGCGACAAATACGAAGTTGCCCCTCATTCGTCAAAGATGTATACGCCTTGTCCCCTAATGGCAATCGCCATCTGCGTCCCAGGTCGTCAACAATTAATACCGAGCTATTTTCTATTGAAACAACTTGTTGCGGAATAGCAAATTTTGAGCGGATCAAACCGGCTGTTTCAGCATCATCCTTGCGAACCAGTTCCAATTTATCGCTCATTTCATAATAACCGGTTTCAACCGTATTACCATTTACAACGGTATTAGCCAACAAACCCAAAGCACGACGGTTATCCCCAACTCCGTACAATAAACCGCCGGTTAAATTTTTCTCCGTAGCAGAAGCCATACCTTTATAAATTGTTGCGGGTTGTACAGAGCGGGTATCAGGTGTCGTATAAGAAAAACTAGCTGTTGCCAATGTATTCTTGTCTGCTTTCACGCGAATCCATTCTCCTTTATCTTCTGCCGGAAATATAACACTGGCGGCCTTTCCCGGACTAACAGTTACGGATTTTATTGTTTTCCAATCGTTCGTACCAGTTTCGTCTACTTCATAGGCAAAAGTTACCGGTTGTTTTCCCTCATTCTTAATCCAACCGATACGATTTGCCCAGCCGGCAAACAGGAAAGGCTCGGAGGCTTCATTTGCCTTTATGCTCTCTTTTGCCCAAACAGCCCCTTCGGCTGTTGCCGGACCTAATTCATCCGGTTTCGAAAAAGAGGTAAACCACAGATTGGAATTGGATTGGCCGGGACCTTCTATATTTCCTTTTGCCTTACGTTTATTCAGGAATTCTTTCTGAGCCGAGTCATCACATCCGAAAACGAGCTGATCGTTCCAACGAGTGAAATCACCGATAACCTTCAGATAAGCAGAACGCGGACGGATACCGGCACTGTTATCTGCTGTAAACTGACCGGGAAAACGCCAGAACATGCCATGCATCGTCATCAGATAATCAGGATTGGATTCTGTTCCGACATTCCGGATACGGGGCCATTCCGTATTCCATCCGTGCGCTCCGTCATAGCTATGGCTGGCTTTGGGAAGGCGATAGAAAGACCAACCTTTCTTCGCATCACGCACTCCCAGTAAAACAGACTTATGATCCCAACCCGTAGCCCACAACGGGTCTGTCTCCGGATTCGTATTTCCATAAATGCCCCCCGGACCTGTTACTTCCGTAAATTGATTCCTCCGAACCGTTTTCCAATCTTTACCATTCCATTCAGCCAAAACACCGGCTTTTACATCAAACTTTTTCAATGCTTCAGCCGTACCTTCCCCATTGTTGGAAAAAACAGCAACGCCTTGTCCCGAATAGAAACCTTTTCCATGTACACCCGGCAATACATCATTCGTATCATCCTTTATACCTTTCTTTCTATTTCCATCCTGATATAATTCTTTTACTTCCAACGTATTGACATCCACCTCATAAAAACCCTCTTCCATCGTACCGTAATAGATTTTATGGGCAGGATCCGTCAAATGGCGGGCATTGCCGGTATGACGTCCCGGCATTACCGAATAAGGTATCACCCGAACTTTACCTGTTTTATCAATGGCATACGGACCAATAAAAAGCTGGTTGCTTTCTTTATGGACCATGCGGTTCGCCGGAGTTCCTCCTATACTCTCATCATGTATAATCTGGCGATAATCGGATGTTACCTCATACAATTTATCCGAAGAGCCATTAGGTAAATGCGGCCCATAGGTAATAACCCATAATCGGTCTGCCCAGGGAACCACGGCTCCCGTTCCACATTCTCCTTCATTATTATAATAAGCCAAACAAGGATAAATACCGGATACCGAATCCGGAACTCTCTTAGACTCTTTTTGTGCCGAACAACTCATTATCGATAGTACTGTCAATATGCCTATCGTACTGTTTAATTTCATCTTCATTTTATTTCTGTTATAAAATTAGCAATAAAGGCTCCTCTCAACGCTTATACGCATTAAGACAAGAGAGGAGCCAATATAAGAATTATTTATACGAATTTAATATCCGGGATTCTGTTTTAAATTCTCATTGATAAGAACTTCCTTCGTAGGAATCGGCCATAAATATTGACGATCGTTCCACATACGTTGAGACATTGGAGCTATCAGTCCGGCTTTTTCCATCGCAGAGAAATCAGGAATACCGTCTTCGTCAATCTGCGGAACATCCGGCCAAAACCATAGGCCTTTATCTATGATCTTTTCACGCAATAAGCTTACCGGATACAACATTCCATAATTAGGACGCGTCAATGCTTTTCCTGCAATTTTCCATCTGACCAAATCCATATAACGCAAACCTTCCTTTGCAAATTCCACACGTCGTTCGTTACGGATAATCGTACGTAACTTCTGTTGAGAAGTTGTAGTAATTGCCGGATAGGCACTTATATTTGTATAATCTACCCCATATGCTCTGGCACGAACCCTGTTAATTGCATCTAATACGGATTGATCTATCTGATTCAACTCGATCTTTGCTTCAGCATACATGAGTAAAACATCTGCATAACGGATAATTATTTTATCGGGATCAACATCCTTCCCATTCTCCAGCCATGTTTCATCAATTCCTTTTTTCCATAATAATCCATTATAAGATGCAAACTGAGCATTCACACGGGCATCGTTGTTTTTCTGCATCTTGCCCGTATTGTAATTCATTACCTCCACTGCATCCGGATGCGGATTATAATCAAATCCCAAATGCCGGGTTCCAAATTCAACAATCGTCGCCGTACAACGCGGATCACGATTTTTAAATGGGTTTTGAGGATCAAACAAAGGTGATTCATCTATCGGAAGACCATCTATACATTCATAAGCAGCAAGTAAATCCCAGGACGGAGCAAAAGCGCCCCAACCACCCGGATTTCTTGATACCTCATTCATAACTGTCCAGTTTCCTAACGTCACTTTATATTCGATAGAACGGGGTAACAAGAAAATCGACTCTTCCGAATTTTTAGTAGTCGTCAAAAAAAGTTCGGCATAGTCCGCATGCAATTTATAAAGTCCTAAATCCATACACTTTTTAGCAGCATCAGCCGCGATTTCCCAATCCCCCATATAAAGAGCAAAACGAGCCTTCAATGCCAGGGCTGCCCCTTTTGTTGCACGCAAAGAAGATACACCGGTATATTTCTCCGGCAAACCTTCTGCCGCTTTATCGTAATCTTCATAAATCTTCGGTACTATTTCCGATTTAGGAGTACGACCAAGTGTAAAAGCCTCTTCAATATCGACCACACTTGTCACGTAAACAACATCTCCGAAATAAGTGACCAGTCTGGCATAACAAGATGCTCTTTGAAACAAAGCCTCAGCCTCATACCGTTTTATCTTTTCTTCGGAAATACCCATCTCTGCCGCCTTATCCATATTGGACAAAATTGTATTCGTTCGTGCGATAGATTTGTATTGATTGGCCCATAACGTTGTTACATCTCCGCTTTGACCATTGAAGGTCCCTTTTATAATTTCAGAGGGAGTTTCCCTATAAATAAAATTATCGGTCTTATCTTCATTGTCCAATGGCCAGAATGCATCTCTATAAAAGTCTTTGATCGACATTTCTATTTCAGTCTCATTGGAGTACCAATTTTCGCTGGATGCCTGCGACAGAGGATTTAAATCTAACTCATAACAAGAGTTTAAGCCCAAACAACATCCTAATAATATGATAAATGTACGTTTCATCTTTTTATTCTTTTAAAATTTTACAGACAAACCAAATAACACAGACGTAGTAATCGGATAAGCAGAACTTCCCATCTCCGGGTCCCAACCTTTCGGATATTTACTGATACAGAACAAATCATTGGCTGCCACATAAATACGAGTTTGCTTGATCATTACTTTCTCTGTCCACTCCGCTGGTAATGTGTAACCTAATGTCAAATTTTTCAAACGGAAATAACGGCCATTAAATAACCAGAAATCTGACATGGCATAGTTTATACTACTATTAGAATATGTCAGACGAGGATAAATAGCCTCGGCATTCTGTGCTTCCGTATTTTTTTCACTCCAATATTTACCATCGATAATCGCCGGAGTATTCCCCCAGTTTGCTTGTAGCGGTTGTACCATTGCAGAGGATAGACGGGTATTTCGCCTGCCTACTCCCTGAATTGCAACAGAGAAATCAAAACCTTTATACCCCAGATTCAGCGTTCCTCCATATTGAAAACGCGGCAAAGATCCGCCTAATAAAACACGGTCATACTCAGGAGAAATCTTTCCATCAGGTACACCGTCAGGTCCGGAAATATCTTTATATTTAACATCGCCCAATTGTACGTTATCATTTAATTTCGGTCCTTTTAAATCCTCTTCCGTCAGCATCAGACCATCACTCAAATAACCATACCATTCGTTAAATTCACTGTCTTTCAATTTCACCTGATCTCCCAGGAATTCCGTTCCGCCCAAATCTCCCATCTTAGAAACAAAGTCGGAGAAATTCGCAGAAATTCCGTAAGTCAAATCCCCTATACGGTCATTCCAGGCTAATTCGATGTCATATCCATTGGTATACATCTTACCTGTATTTCTCTGCGGATTATCAAACCCGACATAATCAGGGATTTCCAAAGCCAATAGCATATCTTTCGTCTGCTTGTTATAATAATCAGCCGTAAAGCGCAAACGATTATTAAAGAAATTAGCATCCAAACCGATATCTACCGAACTTGTTGTTTCCCAGGAGATATTTTCAACGGCATAAGCCCACTGCGCCGCTGATAACTCAGGAACAACCGTTCCATTTTGATAGAACAGGACATCACTGAAGTTGATAAAAGCCTGATACGGATAGTAAAGGGCATTTCCATCTTTATCCGTAATCCGTTCATTACCCAACGTACCATAAGAAGCCCTCAATTTCAGGAAAGACAACCAATTAATATCCGCATTCTCCATAAATGCTTCTTCACTTAACACCCAACCGGCAGAGAAAGACGGAAATACTCCCCAACGATAATCAGAATGAAAACGGGAAGATCCGTCATAACGAATATTCGCCTGAAACAAATATCTGTTATCAAAACTATAAGCTACACGGCCAAACCAGGATCTATAAGACAACTCCGTAGCACTTCCGCTATTATCACGCAAATCCAACGGACCTACATTCAAATAAGGGAAATTACTCAATTCATATTGATCACGGGAAGCACCCAGATTCTCACCGGATGAATAATAAGTTTCATAACCAGCCATCAAGTTCAAATCATGCTTACCAAAAGTCTTCATATAATTGGCAATTCCTTGAATTGTTATATTATAACTGTCATTCCTCTCTTCTGATAATTTTGTTGTATTATAGCCTTCCATGTAACCGCCAACCATATTCGGATCATTTTCCAAAGAATAAGGTACCGCCTTACGGAAATGTTTCTTTTTCTCAAATGTATAATTAGGTGCAATCACTCCTGAAATTTTCAAACCTTCAATCGGAGTTATATTAATTGCAGCACGTCCTCCCATCTGATTATACCACTCATCTTTAAAACCTCCGGAATTTACTACAGCATAGGAATTATTCCCATTCTTTCCGCTCGCATATTCTCCGTTAGCCCATACAGCCGGATAAATCATAGGAGCTAAGCGCATATCAGAGAAGGGAGAGTAATAAGGCTGATGATTTTTTGTCCGTTTAAAATTAAAATCCAATGTCGCCCCCAAATACTTATTTACCGTAAAATCATTATTGGCACGAATCATGAAACGCTCATAATCACGGTCTGCGTATAAACCGTCCACTTTATCATAGACGAATGAAGCATTCGATTTTACAGTCTTAGCCCCCCCGGCTACACTAATCGTATGAGTCTGACGCGGAGCCGAACCTTTCAAAATCATTCCAACCCAATCTGTCATAGGATATTTATCAGGGTTTGTCTGGTGATATTTTTCCCAATTATTTATATCATCATCCGAATAAGCCTGGTTCCAACCTCCGGATTTATTGTCATTATAACGCAACTCATTGGTCGTTTCCAAAAAACGTTTAACCCCTACGTATTTCGGTTGCTTGGTTGGTATCTCCAATCCGTATTCAAAATTATAATCGATCGACAGACTTTTCTCCTGGGCCCGCTTAGTCGTAATCAAAATGACGCCTGCCGCTGCACGTGAACCATATATGGAAGATGACGCCGCATCTTTCAAAACAGACATGCTTTCCACATCATTCGGATTCACATCATTAATACTACCGGGAACACCATCGATAATCACCAACGGACTGGTATCGCCAATCGTGGTAATACCACGAACCCGGATACTACCGGCAGCTGCCCCTGGAGCATTGTTATCACGGGTTACCGTCACACCAGCTATAGCACCTTGCAACGCAGTAGATAATTGTGTTGTCTTACGGGCTGCCAAATCATCCCCTTTTATAGCAGCGACAGAACCTGTCAGGTCTTTCTTTTTCATGGTACCATAACCAACAACGATAACTTCATCCAAAACTTCAGTATCTTCTCTCAAAGTGATTGTTACGGAGTTCTTGCCAATGACAGGTATCTCACTCGTTACATATCCTATATAAGTGATAACTAACGTAGCGTCAGACGCTACGTTGAGGGAGAACCTCCCTTCGGCATCCGTTATTGTACCGTTTGTCGTCCCTTTTTCTACCACGTTTGCACCAATAACAGGCAAACCTGTTTCATCATTAATAACTCCCGATACAATTTTCGTCTTCTGCTGTGCCGCATTCGTAGCCTGATTGGGTTTAAAAGCCTTAATTAATACCTGACGATCAATAATCTGATAATTATATCCCGTATTATTAAATATCTGCGTAAGAACTTCATCCAATGTTACATTCTTAGCATTTACACTTACTTTCTTATTTACATTTACATGATTGTCATTAAAAAAGAAAGTAAACTCGCTGTTCTTCTCAATCTCTTTCAGTATTTCAATGATACTGGCATTATTCTTTTTGATTGAAACTTTATAATCCTGCGCATAGGTGGAGGCAGAAATACAACAGGCAACAGCCAATGAAAATAAGGTTGTGATCTTCATAATGCGAATTGTTTTTCTTAATAACGGGACACAACAATCCCTGTCATTGTTTTTTTTCATAACTTTGTATTGTTTTTAATGAATAATAAATGCAAGTCGTTGGCTTGGACTCCTTATGACGTGCATTTTCTTGAAAACTCACGGATTGGAAGGTACTTGCAGGTATCTTCCAATTTTTTTAGGTTAACTGCTCGATATGTCCATAGGCTATAGATTTAGATTATTAATTATTTGAGAACTAACACATAATTTCCATTACTTGTCTTTTGATATTTTAAAGGAGATGATTCTCCCATCATAAACAATATCCGTTCCAATGATTCATCCCTTACCTTAAATGTAAAGCGGTATTTATCCGCCAGATCTTGCTGGCACATAATCTTACGTCCGTACCATTGCTCCAGACGTGGAATAATCATGGATAGTTTTTCATTTTCGAAACTGACTATCTTCTGTTTTCGCCATGAAGTATATTTATCTGCATCGACAGTTAAAACATAGGCCGAATCTGCTTGCTGATCATATACCATCTTTTCATTCGGCGACAAAATAAACTCAGCTCTATCACCTTTTGAATTATTTATTCCTATCTTGACTTTCCCATTTAACAGGACAGTCTCCGATTTACTTTCTATATCATAATCAAACACCTCGAAAGCCGTTCCCAAAGCCTGTACTTCCATTTCCGAAGTATGTACGATAAAGGGTTTGTGAGGATTTTTATGGATATCAAAAAAAGCCTGACCATCTAAATGTATTTCACGTGTTTTTCCTGTAAATGCAGCAGGATAGGTCAATTTACTACCGGGTCCCAACTGTACGACCGTCCCGTCCGGCAATGATACCGATTGCATATTCTGAATACCTGACGTAACAACATAAACAGGAATATTATCTTTCTCTCCTAGATAATAAGCCATCCCTCCAACAACCAACAACAATAAAACAGATGCTGCCACACTATAAACTTTATAGAATAAATATCTTTTTACAGATACATTGTCCCAAATACTTTGGCGTATACGATGCCATATCCGCATACTGTCAGCCCGGTCAATATACGCAGCATCCGGAGCATTGTTCCACTGACTGAACATTTGTGTTTTTACCGCATCCCGCTCATTCAGTGCAGTACGCTCCTCCTCTCCCAATGCATCCTGCATCAGCTTTTTTAATATATATCTTTTATTATCCTGATCCATTTCTTTTTATCTGCTTTATAATAAATACCCCCGAACATATAGGTTACCCCTATCCGCCCATCGTTTTTTTTTAATTTTCTAAGAATAAATGAAAAAAGGGAATCGGTTTTTACAGGAAAAGAGAAAGTAGAGTGATATTCTTCCGCAGATATTTAAGCGCTTCACTAATTTGATTTTCAACAGTTTTCTCCGATATATTCAACAATTCGGCTATTTCTTTATAGCTCTTGTTTCCTTTCCGGCTCAGATTAAATATTTCCCGGCGGCGTGGCGGCAACTCGTTTATAAGCATGTCAATATATTCGCTCAGGTTCTTCGCCTCTATCTCCTCTTCAATATCGTATGAATCTTCCATAGCGGCGAGGACGGTCATTTTATAAAAATCTTCGTTCAAATTTTTTCGGTGTTGGTTAAATATCAGGTTGCGGGTGATGATAAACATCAATCCTTTGAAATTATCGTCTTCACGCATAAAGTCACGCCCTTCCCACACTTTTATAAAAACTTCCTGCACGACTTCCTCTGCTGTATCCTGATTGGTCAGGTAAAGACGGCTGAAGTTGTATACCTGCCTCCAGTACTTTTTATATAAAGCAGTAAAAGCCTCTTTACTGTTTTGCTTCAATAATAATATCAGTTCGTTATCCTCCATTTTCCACATTCAGAATGTATGCAAATATAAGAGATTTTATTTTACCCGGCAGAAAGTAAAAAATAAAATATACCCTCTTTATGGTATTTCCCATAATCAATACTCCTCTTATCTTTGTTGCATAAATAAGAACAACTAAAATATAGAATGATATGGCAAACGTAGCAAAAAAACTGACAGACCTGATTGGTAACACTCCGTTATTAGAGTTTTCCAACTTCAATGCAAGCAAAGGATTAAAAGCAAAACTGATCGGTAAACTGGAATACTTCAACCCGGCAGGCAGTGTGAAAGACCGCATCGCCCTGGCAATGATCGAAGACGCAGAACAGAAAGGACTTCTGAAACCGGGAGCGACCATTATCGAACCGACAAGTGGAAATACTGGTGTAGGACTTGCCTTCGTTTCTGCTGCCAAAGGATATAAACTGGTTCTGACAATGCCGGAAACGATGAGTGTAGAACGCCGCAACTTATTGAAAGCTCTTGGAGCCCACCTAGTATTAACTCCCGGAGCCGATGGCATGAAGGGAGCTATCGCCAAAGCCGAATCATTACGTGATGAAACACCCGGTTCCGTCATCCTGCAACAATTCGAGAATCCGGCCAATCCGGCTAAACACGTACAGACTACTGCACAGGAAATCTGGCGCGATACGGATGGTAAAGTCGATATTTTCGTAGCCGGTGTCGGTACGGGCGGAACAGTCAACGGTGTCGGTGAAGGATTGAAAACACATAATCCGAATGTGAAAATCGTAGCGGTAGAACCGAGCGACTCCCCCGTCCTCTCCGGTGGTAAACCGGGACCGCATAAGATACAGGGTATCGGGGCCGGATTCATTCCTAAAACATATAACGGCAAATACGTCGATGAAATCATTCAGGTAGAAAATGACGATGCCATCCGTACCAGCCGTGAACTGGCACAAAAAGAAGGATTGCTGGTAGGTATCTCTTCCGGTGCTGCCGTATACGCTGCTCTAAAACTGGCGGAACTGCCGGAGAATGCAGGCAAAACAATCGTTGCCCTATTACCCGATACCGGAGAGCGGTATCTTTCTACCGTATTATATGCATTCGAAGAATATCCGTTATAAACGAGACCTTATCTATATTCTATAAACTGAAGCATATTTAGAAAATAATGAGCCAATGTGGCAATATGCCAATTTAGGAATAATTGAGCTATCAGTTTATAGTGATGGGAGTAACCAATTCCCCTCTTGAGAGGGGATAAGGGGTGTGTTAAAGCTAGTTATAGGGCGAACAATAACACACCCCCTTCCCCCTCTCAAGAGGGGAGACAGGTACAACCGGTCAATAATCGGATAGTTCAAATCTGATAAATATCGAACTTCTTTCCCTTAGTTTTTCACACATAATTAGTCAAACATTTGACTAATATCCGATAAATATCTATCTTTGCGCCGATAAAAACAGCAAGTATGACAGATAGTGAATTAGCTCACGAACTTAATCTACTAGTATTAAGGACACGCATGACATTCCGCCAGACCATTCAGCGAATACTGAAAAGCAACAACGTCGATATGACCTTTGAAATGCTTCAGGTAATGCATTGTTTGTGGAAAGAACAGGGAGTCAGCCAACAATCGCTGGCCGAAAAAACAGCGAAAGACAAAGCATGCCTCACCAACCTGATCAATAATCTCGAGAAGAAAGGATGGGTTATACGGCAGGAAGATTGCAACGACCGCCGTAATAAACTGATATACCTCACCCCCGAAGGAGAAAAGGTGGCCGACAAGATTAAATCCCTCCTGAAAGACATGTACACCCAGGTCGGGCAACAAATGAACACCAAACATATGGAAGCCTGTATGAAACATCTAAGCAAACTGAATGAGATATTTGATCAAATATAGTTTTTTATTGTTACTGTTTATAGGAAAGCCTGTTGCGACTTGTTCCCAACAGGCTTATTCTCTTACCCTCGACGAACTCTTCCGCTTGGGTACGGAAAACAGTCTGCGTCTGCAAGCCTCCCACATGCAGGAAGTCGTCGCAGCCGACAAGAAAAAAACAGCGCAAACGGCCCGTCTGCCCGGTATCAGTATCGGTGCGACGACCGGATATATCGGACAGTCTACCGTCTTCCGGCAGGGACTGACGCAACCGGTTCATCCCGACCTGCCCGACTGGTCACATAATTATAATGTAGAAGTAACCCAACCCGTCTATCGCGGAGGTAAAATACATTATAATATCAAACGTGCCTCGTTGGAGAAACAGATTGCAGCACTCAATTCGGCCAGTAGCAAAGCCGAAGTCAAACTGCTCCTGCTCCGTCAGTATATGGACCTTTTCAGCCTCTACAAACAAAAAGACGTATTTGCCCGTAACGTGGAAGAGTCCACCCGCAGACTTGAGGATATCCGCCGCCTGAAGAAAGAAGGTATCGTCACCCGAAACGACGAGTTGCGTAGTGAACTGCAACTCACCAACGACCAGCTGGCCTGCCGCGAAGCAGACGATAATATCGCAATCGTCTCCCAGCAACTTGACGTCCTGCTCGGACTGGATGAAACATTCCTCCTGCAACCCGACACGGCATTGCTTTACACGGCCGTTTCACTGGAAAGCTATGATGCCTACGTCCAACAGGCTTACCTCAACTATCCCGAATTACAGATCGCCCGCTACAACACGAAGCTGGCTGAAAACGATATATTCCTGTCAAAAGCCGACTATCTGCCCTCACTCTCGGTACGTGCCGCCAATACCCTGGCACGCCCGCTGAGCACTACGATGGAAGACGTCTTCTCCAACAACTGGAATATCGCTTTAAGCCTCTCCTACAACCTGTCATCCCTTTATCAGAATAAACATAAGATGCATGAGGTAAAACAAATTGTCAATATCCAGAAAAATAAGGAAGAACAAATCCGCCAGGATATCCGTATTAATGTCAAAAGCGCCTGGATCAGGCATCACGAAGCGCTCGACCGCGTACAGGCACTGATCCTATCGGTCAGGCAAGCGGAAGAGAACTACCGTATCGTAAACAACCGTTATCTCAACCAGCTATCCATCCTGACCGACCTGCTCGATGCCAGCAGTGTCAGGCTTGAAGCCGAACTGCAATTGACCAATGCACGCACCGAGGCCATCTACAGTTATTATCAACTGATGCATGCATGCGGCAATTTATAACTTAATTAAAAACAGACAAATATGTCCGGATTACATAGAAAAAGAAAACAACTGAGGCGACTGAAAATAAGGAATATCACCCTCAATACCGTATGTATCCTGCTCGCTTTCGGCGGCATATCATGGACGGTCAACTATTTCTGGAAATATGTCAACTACGAAATCACCAATGATGCCGTAGTGGATCAATATATCACCCCCGTCAATATCCGCGTACCGGGTTACATCAGGGAAGTCCGTTTCACCGAGCACCAGCAGGTAAAGGAAGGCGACACCCTTCTGATCCTCGACGACCGGGAATACCGTATCAAGCTGAAAGATGCCGAAGCCGCCCTCCTCGATGCCCAGGCCTCCAAAGACATACTAAGTTCCGGCATCGAAACCTCCCAGGTGAATATCAGCGTACAGGAGGCCAATATCGCCGAGACGGAAGCCCGCCTCCGGCAACTCGAACAGGACCATCGACGTTATGCCAACCTCCTGGCCGAAGAGTCCGTCTCGCAACAGCAATACGAACAGGTCAAGGCTGAATACGAAGCCATGAAAGCCCGTTACGAATCCCTGCTCCGCCAAAAGAGTGCCGCCCAATCGCAATATTCGGAGACGAGCAAGAAAAGCGGCAGTGTGAAGGCGGCCATCCTGCGCAAAGAAGCCGACCTGGAGATGGCGCAACTCAACCTGTCGTATACAGTCGTCACCGCTCCCTTCGACGGATACATGGGACGCCGCACGCTGGAAACCGGACAACTGGTTCAAGCCGGACAAACCCTCAGCTACCTCGTCCGCAACAATGACAAATGGATAACCGCCAATTACAAGGAAACACAAATCAGCCATATCTACATCGGCCAAAAAGTACGCATCAAAGTAGATGCTGTAGACGACCGCATTTTCCACGGCACCGTGACGGCGATCTCCGAAGCGACCGGCTCCAAATACTCCCTCGTCCCGACCGATAACTCTGCCGGCAACTTCGTCAAGATACAACAGCGCATCCCTGTGCGCATCGACCTGATTGACGTTTCGCCCGAAGACATGAATCTGCTCCGTGCCGGCATGATGGTGGAAACGGAAGCATTGAAAAGACATTGAATAATACAGCATAATGGCTACACAAACACCCCTGAATGTCCCTATCCGCCCCTGGGTCCCCCGCTGGCTGGGGATCGTTACGGCTTTTACCGTCATGCTGCCGATCATCCTGATCAACGGAGCCTATACCGGGACTATCACCGAAGTTTCAGGAACGCTGGGTGTGTTGAGCGAAGACATCAGCATGGCTTACTATGCGACATCGGCGGGAATGGCGGTTGCTTATCCGCTGATCCCGAAAGTGCGTCCGGTAGTGACCACTAAAACGATCCTGCTGATCGACCTCTTGTTGCAGGTGATCCTCAGCTTTATCTGTGCGCAGGTGAACCAGATGGATATCATTATCGTATGCAGCTTCTTTATCGGTTTTCTGAAAGGTTTCGCCATGCTGGAGATCATCCTGATGATACGTCCGCTTTTCAGTCCGCAGAATGTGCGCAGCGAATTTTATGCTTACTTCTACCCGATCGTGTTCTCGGCAGGCCAGGTCTCGATGGCGGTCACGGCACAGTTGGCCTATTACTACCAATGGCAGTATATGTATTACTTCGTTATCCTGCTCTTGCTGGTTGCCATCTCTTTTATCCTGATGTTCTTCCGGTATGCCAGGCGTCCTGTCTATTTTCCTTTTAAAGAGATAGATTGGAAAAGTATCCTGCTCATGGCCTCCATCCTGCTTTTCACCATCTGGTCGGCCACCTACGGGAAGACACTCGACTGGTTTTCGTCCGCTAAAATCACGGTGTATGTGCTGTCGCTGCCGGTATTGGTCTGGTTATTCCAGTTCCGGCAGAAGACGCGGAAAAATCCGTATCTGAAACTGGAAGTGCTGAACAGCAGCAAGGCGTTGATCGGCTATTTCTTCATGATGTTGGTGATGTTCTTTTCTTCCACCAGTTCGCTGGTGACCAGTTATATGAATAATATCATACGGGTAGACAGCGTACATGCCAACTTTCTGAATCTCTGGATGCTGCCGGGGTTTATCTGCGGGGCGGTGATCTGTTTCTGGTGGTTCCGCTGGCAACGGTGGCGTTTCAGGATACTGATATCCGGAGGGATGCTGTGTTATGTGATCTATCTGGCTATCCTCTATTTCGGGATCACACCGGACGGGAGGTACGAAATGTTGTATCTTCCGATGTTTCTCCGGGGAATGGGAATGATGATCTTGTTTATCGCTTTCGGTGTGTATGCGGTGGAAGATATGAATCCGAAGCTGATGATATATAATGCCTTTTTCCTGATCACCTGCCGTTCGGTGATAGCTCCTGCCCTGTCGTCGGCCTTCTTCAATAATATGCTTTACCGTCTGCAATTGCGGGATATGGCGATCCTCTCGGAGAATATGCGCCTCGATAACCCGCTGGCGGCACAGCAATACAACCAGTCACTCAATAATGCACTGGCACAGGGACATAGCATGACGGATGCCGTGCAACTGGCTACAAACAGCCTTTACACCACACTGCAATCGCAAAGCTTGTTGCTTGCCTTGAAAACGATTATCGGCTACGTGCTCATCTTTGCGATTGTGGTGATGGTTATCTCCCGCTTTACGCCTTTCCACAAGACTTTGAAAGTCGAGATTGTGAAGACTGGGGAAGATATGGTCTGATTAAATATAGTATTCCGCTGCATCGACTATCCCTGCGCGCAGAGCATATTTGGTTGCCTCGTGCACATTATTTACTTCCAGTTTGCGGAAAATATTTTTGCGATGGGTGGTGATGGTGTGGATGCTGGAGAAACGCTCGGAGGCAATTTCTTTGGTCGTCTTGCCTAAAGCGATGGATTTCAGTATTTCTTTTTCTGTCGAGGTCAGTACGGGGTGCTCTTTGGGTTCACGGACTATTTTCTTTTCTGAAAGCAGGTTATGAATCCGTTGACAGATAAAACGTTCGGAATGTAAAGCCGATTGCAGGGCCGCACGTATTTCTGCTGACGGGGCATCCTTCAAGACGATGCTGAAAGCCTCGCTGCTGAAGAGGATGCGACGGATAAAATTTTCGCTCAGTTCATCGCTGAAAAGTATCCAGGAGACCTGTTTGAAACGCTCCTGCAAGATCAGAAGTTCGTCGGCACTCGTCAAATCGAAAAGCGTGTAGTCGAGGATCACGACAGCCTGCGGATGCTGTTGAAGGAGTTGAAGCAGCTCGTGTTTGTCGGCAGCCTCGGTCACAAGGCTAAGATCCGGCATCCTGTCGCTCAGGTAAAGGATGCCGGCTTTGGTGATATCCTGGTTATCGGCTATGATAAGCGTCCGCATCAGCGTATGGCTAAAGCCTGTTTAATGTCGTTATACAAATCGTCGACCGGTTCGAGTCCGACCGACAGGCGGATTGTTTGCTGGCTGATATCCATTTCCTGCCGTTGCATTTCGGTGAAACTGCCATAGATGGTGCTTGCCGGATGGATAGCCAATGTCTTGTTGTCGAACAGGTTCGTGGCACGGCGGATCAGTTGCAGGCGGTTCATAAAGGCAAAGCAGGCCTCACGGGAAGGCAGGTCGAATGTCAGCATGGCTCCCGGATATTTTCCGAACTGGACAGTGCTCAGTTTATAATAAGGATTATCTTTCAGGCCGGTGTAATTGACCGACACAATACCTTCCAGCGTTTGCAGCCGGCCGGCTAGTTCCAGGCAAGTTGCTCCCTGCCGTTCGAAACGGAGAGGCATGGTTTCCAGTCCCAGCGTCTGCATGTAGGCAACCTGCGGCGTCATATAAGCGCCCAGGTTCCGGTGTATCTCCTTCCGGAGGCGGGCGGTGAAAGCGCGTTCGCCAAACTGTTCATACCAATGTTTCAGTGTGATAAAATGGCTCCAGTCGAAGGTCCCGTTATCAAGTATCAGACCTCCTATGCTTGTTGCCCCGCCGGAGATATATTTGGTGCTGGATACGATCTCGATATCTATACCAAAATCTTTTCCGTGGAAGACAGAGAAAGGAACGATCGTCGTGTCGGCGATCAAAGGTACTCCCGCCTCCTTTGCGATAGAAGATAACATCTTCAGGTCGGCCACTTCCAGCTGCGGATTGGTAATCACTTCGAGAAAGATCGCACAGGTGTTGCAGTCGATATAGGCGCGGACCTCGTCGGGATCGGTCAGGTTACAGAAACGTGCCTCGATATCAAAGGTGGCCAGCGTCGTCTTCATCAATGACCAGGTATTGCCGAACAGATGCGGGGAAGTGACGATATTGGCTTTTGCACGCCCGATCGTCATCAACATATTGCAAATGGCAGCCATACCGGAATTGAGGGCGGTGACACTCATAGCTCCGGTAACGGACAGCACACGATCTTCAAAATATTGTACGGTCGGATTCGTAATCCTCGAATAAGCATGGTCGGACGTACGGCCACAGAAAGCGGCTTCCATCGCTTCGGCCGATTCGAACTCGTAAGCAGCAGTGTTATAGACCGGCATTGCCAATGAGCCATAGGCGTCCGGCTTCTCGTAAGGCGTATGAAGCAAACGGGCTTCAAAACTATTTTCTTCCATTCTGTATTTTCCTCGTATAATTTTCTTTTTGCCGCTACAAATGTAGGATTCATTTAGATGTAAAATAGAATTATCCGGTAAAAATTAGTACATCCAACTGTTAAATTGTATCTTTGGATTCCTATTAAACGATCTAAAAGAGCTGTTATATGAAGATAATAACATACAATGTAAACGGCCTCCGCGCCGCTGTGGGAAAAGGCTTTCCGGAATGGTTAAAACAAGAGCAGCCCGATGTACTCTGCCTGCAGGAAACTAAACTTCAGCCGGATCAATTCCCGGCAGAGGCCTTTGCGGATTCAGGTTATAAACCTTACCTGTTCAGTGCCCAGAAGAAAGGTTATAGCGGGGTAGCTATCCTCACCCGTCAGGAACCCGATCATGTGGAAATAGGAATGGGCATAGAAAAATATGATAACGAAGGCCGTTTTATCCGTGCGGATTATGGTGACCTGTCAATTGTCAGTGTCTACCATCCTTCCGGAACCAGTGGTGATGAACGCCAGGCCTTTAAAATGGAGTGGCTGGAAGATTTCCAGAAGTATGTAGTGGAATTACAGAAAACACGTAAGAATCTGATTCTTTGCGGCGACTATAATATCTGTCATGAACCGATAGACATTCATGATCCGGTACGCAATGCGACTAACAGCGGTTTCCTTCCCGAAGAGCGCGAATGGATGACACGGTTTCTGGATGCGGGATTTATCGACACATTCCGCCATCTCAATCCGGAAAAGCAACAATATACATGGTGGAGCTATCGTTTCAACGCCCGTAAAAACAATAAAGGCTGGCGTATCGATTACTGCATGGTCAGCGAACCGGTAAAACCGCTGCTGAAATCGGCTTATATTCTGAATGATGCCGTGCATTCAGATCATTGCCCGGCGGTATTGGAGATTGAATAAAAGACAGAAAGTATATATGAAAGGGGAGAATATATCTCCCCTCTTCTCTTTATTCACGCCAATACTCCGGCTTGTCCAGTGCATCAGCGCATCTTACCTTTCCTTTAGGAATACTTCCTGCTTCCGAAGTAAGGGATTGATACATCCAACAATCAGCATAGATATCTTCAATCGGATAAGGAGGCGGATAACCGGCTGCTTCTGCATTCCCCTTAAAACCATGACGGGGATAATACTCTTTATGCCCCAGCACAAAAACCATCTCCACTCCCATCTCCTTCAATATCCGATGGCCTTCCCGGATCAGCAAACCTCCGAGACCTTGTTTCTGATACTCCGGCTTTACGGCCAAAGGAGCCAGGATATAAACAGAAGGTGAAGGATTGCTCCCCTCCAGTGAGGCCTTTGTAAAAAGGATATGGCCTATAGCCTCCCCCTGATAACAGGCAAGCAATGAGACATAAGGTTCTGCTGTCTGATCTGCCAAAAGGTCTTCCACCAGTACGGCCTCGTCATCTTCACCGAAAGCGAGTCGTTCAACGTTCATTACATCGTTAAAATCGTCAGAAGTAGCCCTCCTGACTTGCACGTCGTTTAAATTCATGACTATGATATATTAAATGGTTACTATGCTCCCTTATGGGAACAGTTTTTATCTATAAAAGGATATAATAATAAGGCCCGGATGAAGATGTATATCCGGAGTATTGAAGTGACCAGCCTATAAAGAGTTATAGGCTGTTATTAAGCACTTATAGATGTAGAAAGTAGTGTTTTCAAAAAACTGTTTTTATAATTCGGGAGCAAATATAGCAAAATAATCCGGTTAGTAACCACTCAGTGCCGGAAAAAGTATCTTTTCCATGATCTTATATCCGCCCAAAGTAGGGTGCACGCCGTCTTTGGAATATTTCTCCGGCAAACCTCCCCGCTCATCCGCCAATTGAGAATGATAATCTATATAAGTAAAGCCGTTACGGTCTGCATAAGCCTTAATCATTTTATTCAGTTCGATAATTTTATCGGCAGGTTCCAGTCCTTTACGCCAGCCGAAATCATAGGCGGGCAAGACAGAACAAAGAATTACATCGATATGGTTTGCTTTTGCCAATTCGGTCATAGATATGATATTTCCCAGTATATTTTCCTGAGAGATATATCCGTTGTTTTGGGCAATATCATTGGTCCCGGCCAGGATTACAACAGCCTTCGGTTTGAGGTTGATTACATCTGCACGAAACCGCACCAGCATTTGCGCCGTCGTTTGTCCGCTGATACCTCTGCCGATAAAGCCATTGTTCTTAAAGAAAAGCGAATCGTTATTCCACCAGCCTTCCGTAATCGAATTTCCCATGAATACCACTTTAGATGGGAGTTCTACCGTTTTATTAAGTTCGGCATACCGGCCAAAATTGGCCCAATCTTTCTCCTGGCCTAAAAGAGAGGAGGCAGCCAATGCACACACAACCAGCATCAGCCATTTCTTAAAGTTCTTCATAACATGATTTTATTAAGTTACATGAGATACAAAAATAATTCTTTTATCCTTATCTTTGCCCTAAATCTAAATTAAAAACACATCATATTCTTATGAAAAACTATTTCAAAAGAAATTGTTTCTTTATTCTATTCGTCTTTTTGATGTTTCAGAGTCATTCTACTCTGTGGGCAATGGATGGTGCCGGAATGGCATTTAAGGTTAGTCTGTCGGGAAAGATTTATCATAAGTTTTCTTTTTTACTGGAAGAGGATATCCGTCCGAAATCAAACTTCAAACAGGCGGAGTGGTTTCTGACAACAGGAGAAATCAACTATACATTCAATCGGTATCTGAAAGCCGGAGTAGCCTATATGTTACTTAACCAGTACAAGGCTTCCGAAGAGTTACGGAACAGATATTATGTGTATGCTTCGGGAAAATATCCTGTCGGCAACTTTGTCCTGTCTCTTCGCGAACGATTCCAGAGTACTTATAAAACAGGCGCCGAACATCCCAAGAATTATCTCCGGACAATGCTCACCCTCTCCTACAAGATCAGTAAAACGGATTTCTCCCCTTTTGCTTATGCCGAAATATTTAATGACACAGGCTATCAAGGTAATATGCACACAGACAGGATTCGCCTCTCAGCCGGAAGCGATTATAAGATAAACAAGCAAAACGCATTGCAGTTATATTACCGTTACCATATATTCAACGTATATGATCCGGTCAATTATAAACATGCAATAGGGCTGACCTATTCACACAGGTTCTAAAAAAATAACTATCTTTGCAGCCGGAATTTAATTTATAGACATGATACGGAAAGTTTTTGCTTTCCCGAGTGCTTGATAAACCTCGTAAAAAACAAGAATTATGCAGAAGACAACTGTAACAATCCCATTTATGCTGCTTGGCATCCTGTTCAATATATGCCTGGTAGCGTCCAATCTTTTAGAGACGAAAGTCGTACAGGTATTTGGTATTACTGCTACAGCCGGACTGATCGTATTCCCTATTTCCTATATTATCAATGATTGTATTGCCGAAGTATGGGGATTTAAGAAAGCGCGTTTGATTATCTGGAGCGGATTTGCTTCTAACTTCCTCGTTATCGGATTTGCACAACTGGCAGTCATGTTGCCTGCCGCCCCGTTTTGGGAAGGGGAAGAAGGTTTTAACTTCGTCTTTGGAATGGCTCCGCGCATTGCGATTGCAAGTCTGATCGCTTTTCTGGTCGGCTCGTTCCTGAATGCGTATGTGATGAGTAAGATGAAGATTGCTTCCAAAGGGAAAAACTTTTCTTTACGTGCGATCGCTTCGACATTAGTGGGTGAGAGTGCCGATTCGATGATTTTCTTTCCGATCGCTTTTGCCGGATTGATTCCCTGCAAAGAATTATTAATCATGATCGGGACACAGGCGGTTCTGAAATCCCTCTATGAAGTGATCATTCTTCCAGTAACGATCCGCGTAGTAAAATACATAAAGAAGGTGGACGGTAGCGATGTCTATGATATCGGAACTTCTTATAATGTTTTGAAGGTAAAAGACATATAACAGTTGACAACTGTCACTTGTCAACTGTCAACTTACTACATTTAGCCTGCCGGAAAGTCTATCGTTTCTGTGCTTTCTGTCCAGTTCTCTACTTCGAAGCCGTCAGATGAGGTTTCTTCGGAGTATAATTCTCCTAATGTAATATTGAGAGTCAGACGGTTTCCGGCTATTAATGCATTGTCCAAAGGTTTCCGGAAATGTTTTACCAATCCATTCTTCAACGTCAGCATAATAGTGAGGGGAGGATTGTCGGAAGAAGGGAAAACCATAACTGTTGAATTGGCGGACATGGACATGCTATCGGTCGACATGGTCAACGGAAATGCGACAGTCTTTGTGAAGTCGCTTGCTTCAGCAGTATAATAGTCCAGCCGGGAAGCAATATTTCCAACCAGGATACGGGCAGAAGCGATACTCGCATCCATCTTATTGCCGTCCTTATTCGTCAATGTTATTTTTAAACCGGCTGTGGCATGCTTCATCGTTGCCTGCATTTTATCCGTACCGACTTTGATGGGATTGACGGCATGCAGATAATCATAGACAGGCATATAAGTTGTATCTTTATAATTATCCTGATACATAGTCATATACAAATCTGACAAATCTGCCCCTACACGTAAACTGGGCTCTCTGATAGCTGCGGCATCATAGACCGAATCGGTCTGGCTGTTTTTGGATAATCCCCAGTACAGGAAATTATAATCTCCCAAAGGCAACCTGACAGGAGCAGTAGCTTTATAAATGGAACCGTCTTTTATAGTGTAGGTTGCATTAATAGGCGACAATGTGCCGTTAATGCCATAATTCCCATAATAAAGGCTGGAATCTCCGGTACAGGGATAAACCATCAGGACACCGGTAAATGATGTTGTTGAAGTACCTGTCGAAACTCTCATTTCGGCCAACTCGGGACTTATCAGATCATCTGTGTTTACGCAATGGCAATCGTCATCCTTCGAACAGCTGCCGAAAAATACGCCCATCAATAGCGTAGAGAAAACTAACTTATTCATAATCACCAAATATTTGTTTAGATTTATGCTTATAGAAACAGCACACAAACAATTTGGTTCTCGGAATCGGTCTTATTAACTTTTAAAGTAACGGCTACTATTTATTTGAACAAATGCGACCAGTCTTCCCGCGGCTGGGGAGTATAGGTACGAATACCAAGCGCCTCCGCCGTACGACAGTTAGGTACGGCATCATCCAGGAATAAGGTTTCTTCCGGATTGATACCGGCATCTTTCAAGACATATTCAAATATATCGGCATTGGGCTTGACCATGTTCAACTCATAGGAAAGGTATATCTTTCCGAAAAAGTCTTCGGCATGATGTCCTTTATAGGCAAAGCTATTCTTCTCGGCCCATTGCCAGTGGATCTCATTCGTATTACTGAGAAGCATCGTATTGTACCTGGAACGAAGGTCCATCAATAAATCGAGTTTGTAGGCGGGTATATCATCGAGCATGGCAATCCAGGCAGCATCAATCTGTTCATCGGTCAGGCGCTGCTGGGTAAGGTGACGGATACCGTCCCTGAACTCGGCAGAGGTGATAGTTCCCATCTCTATCTGCATAAACAGGTCTTTACTGTTCAGGATGCAGTCGCGGACATCGGGCACACCAAAACTTTCAAAGGCCTCCACACAGCGGTTGCGGGTCAGATTAATGATCACTCCGCCAAAGTCTATAATCAGATTCTTTATTCCTTCCATACTCATCAATAATAATTACCAGCGTCTGCGACGTCTGCGGTGACGCTGTTTTTGTTTATATTCACGTATTCTGCGGTAGACTACCCAGACAAATAACAAACCGAACACAGCAAAGATCAACAGGACAATACCGGTATTCAGGTTATCGCCTTTCACACGGCTCCACATTTCCAGCACAAGCTCCGTCTCATCGCCAAAGTCACGGATCATAGCACAACGTTCCACCACTTTATGATCGGGATATTGTACCGGATTGATCCGGATACTGTCGTTTCCGGGACCAAAGAAATAGCTGAGATCAGAAAACTCCTCGATTGTCGTATCTATTTTTGCCTCCAGTATCTCCGGTGTGGCAACGGCACTTACATAACCATTGGCATCCATATTGCGCAAGGCAATGTCCGGACGGCAAAGATAATCCAAAAAATAACTGGCAGCCTTCACATTGCGGGCATATTTGGGGATTGCCCAGCCATCATACCAGATATTACTACCTTCGAGCGGCACTTCATAACCCAGCTCCACTCCTACGGCATCGGCTTCTTCCATTGCCCAGACGGCATCTCCGCTCCAGGTAAGGTTCAGCCAGGCCTTGTTTTTGGTCATCATTTCCTTACCGAAGTCGGCTTCCCATCCGGCAATATTGGGTTTCATGCGTTTCAGGTAATCCTCAGCAATAGCGATTGCTTCAGGGGAGTTGTCGTTCATCAATTGTTCTACCGTAACGGTTCCGTCAGCAAGTTCCTTGGCATGAGCATAAATGATGGCAGTACCATAGGCATCGCGATAACTGTCTTTCATCAGGATCTTGTTTTTATACTTGGGATTCCACAGGCAATCCCAGGTCATCACTTCATCCTTTGAAACAAACTTCTTATTATAGAGCAAGCCTGCCGTGCCCCACATATAAGGGACGACATAGTCGGTCGTTTTCATTCCCGGCTGGCTCAGTTTATTGAGTTGTTCCTGGATATACGGAGAAATGTTATCCAGGTAATCGGGCGTTTTTCCGAAGTTACGGTCGATGGGAAGCAACAGCTTTTTCTTCAGCATACGTTCGATGATATATTCCGAAGGACATATCAGGTCGAAATCTTCGTGACCGCGCTCCACCTTGGTCAACATGATCTCGTTAATATCGAATACCTGGTAAATGATACGGATATCCTCTCCCGTCTGCTCCTTATACCAGACCGGAAATTCATCCAGAATATCTTCATCGATATAATCCGCCCAGTTATAAATTTTCAATATCTTACTGCGCTCTTTTTCCGTACGTGCACAGGACGAAAAGACGCCCAGGCAAGCGACAAGTACGCATATTATTTTAATTAGTCTGTTCATACCCTACTCCTGTTTGACATTATTTAGCGGCTTTATCAGCTCTCTTATTTATCACAATCAGCAACACCAGTACGGTGACAAAGATGATTGTGGACAACGGACGCAGTTCAGGAGTAAGTCCTCCCTTCCGGGCATCCGCATAGATAAAGGTTGAAAGTGTCTCCAGTCCTTCGTTACCGATAGTAAAGATCGTGACGGCGAAGTCGTCGATCGAAAGCGTGAAAGCCAGGATAAAACCACTGATCATTCCAGGCCATATCTCCGGCATAATCACTTTGCGCAGTGCCTGAAACGGGGTTGCACCCAGATCAAGCGCGGCTTCATACACATTCTGGTTCATCTTTTTCAGACGGGGCATCACACTCAGTACCACATAAGGAGTACAGAATGAAATATGCGCCAGTACGACTGTTGTAAAGCCCTGCGAAATACCGAAACTGACAAACAACAGGAACAGGGAAACCCCGGTTATGATATCTGCATTCATCATCGGTATGGCATTTCCGAAGTTCATGATTCTACGCGAACGGCTTCTCAGGTTGAATATACCGATGGCAGCAATACTTCCCAGGATTGTCGAGATAGATGCAGCCAGCATGGCAATGGCAAATGTATTCCACAAAGCACCTACCAGCGAACGCTGCACGCCTCCGGTAAACAAGGAAGTATACAATTTTGTTGAAAATCCCGTCCAGTTACCCAGCACCTTCGCTTCGGTAAATGAAAAGATCATAATGATCAGGATCGGAGAATAAAGCAGGATAAGAAGCAACCACAGATAGGCCTTCGCCATTATTTTCGTCATCATATCACACCTCCTCCTTCATTTGAGGCATTGTCTTCCTCGTTGGTAAACAGGATCGTGACACCGATCAGCAGCAACATGATAAGAGACAGGGCGGCGCCATAGTTCCACATCCCGTTATTGATATTCTCTTGTACGGTCGTACCGAACAGTTTGATATTGTTCATTGTCAGCAACTCGGCAATGGCGAACGTCGAAACGGTCGGCATAAAGACCATCACGATACCGCTCATCACACCGGGCATCGACAAAGGAAAAATTGTCTTCGTAAATACCTGGAAAGGATTGGCACCCAAATCCTGTGCGGCTTCAATCAGGCTGCGGTCCATCTTCTGCAAGGTGTTATAGATCGGATAGATCATAAAGGGCAGAAAGTTGTATACCATACCGAAGATCAAGGCTCCTTCGCCCAAAGGCAAATCAAGGAAATCGAACAGGGCGACTGTTGCCAACGTACGGATCAGAATGTTCACCCACATCGGCAGGATAAACAACACGACCATCGTACGGGAAGTATTAAAACGGGCCTGACTCAATATATAGGCTGCCGGATATCCTAAGAGCAGGCAGGCCAAAGTAGTAATGATCGCAATCCCAATAGAATAGACAAAGGTATTCAATGCCTCGGGATGCATCATAAATTTACGGAAGTTGGCGAAAGTAAATGCTCCCTCGGCATCCGTAAAGGCATATAAAACGATCAGGAGCAATGGCATCACTACGAATACCGCCAGAAATAATGCGTAAGGAATCGTCCAGTTCCTGCGCCGCATGAAAAATGCTGAGACTTTATTTATCACTTCCTTTCCTTTTAGTTATGAATAATACGTATATTCTCAGGGGCAATCCGTATACCGACCCGGTCACCATCGTCCCAGACATCTGTCGTATCGACGAAAATATCTTCGTCCCAGTCAGTAAACACTGTCAGATGATAATGGTTCCCTTTGTACAGGATAAATTTCACTTCACCTGTCAGCTTGCCGTCTTCTTCATTATCCTCCAGAATAACATGACGGAAATCGACTTCCACTTTTACAGGAGCGTCCGGTTCCATATCGGAAACTTCGTTACACTCAAAAGTGGTTCCAAGAAATTCCACATGGGTAGAATCAATCATTTTACCTTCAAACGTGTTGCAGACACGTTCTTTCTTCATAACATGAATATCGAATGGTTTTACCAGCAATCCGACTTCCTGTCCGGCTTCAAAACAATGATAATCCTGTACCATGAACTCGTATCCTTCGGGAGTCTGCACCATCATTTCGTAATGGACTCCTTTAAAGATGGAAGAAGTAACCGTTCCGGTCAGCATAGCAGCTTCCGACGGGTCGAATATATAAATATCTTCCGGACGGATTACGACATCGACCGGTGCCTGTTCTCCGAAACCTTCATCGACACATTCAAAATCGTGTCCGGCAAAAGAGACTTGCTTATCTTTTATCATCAATCCGTTCAGGATATTACTTTCACCGATGAAGTCGGCTACAAACGAGTTGATCGGTTCGTTATAGATATCGATCGGGGTTCCTATCTGCTGGATACGGCCTTCGCTCATCACGACAATCGTATCGCTCAATGTCAATGCTTCTTCCTGGTCATGTGTTACATAAACGAAGGTTATGCCGAGTGACTTATGCATTTCCTTCAATTCCATCTGCATATCTTTACGCATCTTCAGGTCGAGTGCAGCCAACGGTTCGTCGAGTAATAACACTTCCGGTTCATTCACAATGGCCCGGGCAATGGCGACACGTTGCTGTTGTCCGCCGGAAAGGGAATCGACATCACGGTATTCGTAGTCGGTCATACCGACCATCTTCAAGGCTTGCTTTACCTTCTTTTCGATCACGGCGGAAGGCAGTTTCTTTAATTTCAGGCCGAAAGCGATATTATTGAAAACATTCAGGTGCGGGAACAATGCATATTTCTGAAACACCGTATTGACCGGCCTTTTATGTGGCGGTGTTTGTGTAATCTCCTTTCCTGCAATGGAGATCTCCCCTTCCGAAGCGGTCTGAAATCCGGCTATCAGACGTAACAATGTGGTCTTACCACAACCGGAAGGTCCCAAAATAGTAACAAACTCGCCCTTACGGACAAACAAATTTACATCATTCAGCACAGCCTTGTCCCCAAAGAACTTGGATACATGTTCTACACTGATAATGCAGTCGGACTTTTGCATAGATTTATCCCTTTTCCTTACAAGTTAAACATATAATCGCTCCCATTTATAAAAAGCGGCACAAAGGTATACATTTTAAGGGACTTTCAAAACGTCTGAACCGTTAAGAGATGGATATATAAAAGAACGTTGCCGAACTTTATTTATTTCCCTTGGGTAACAACAGATTCAGTAAAACTCCCAACAATGCGGACAACCCGATACCGGCCATTGTAAAGCCGCCAAATTCAATTGCTGCGCCACCTATGCCGAAGGTAAGGATCAGCGAAACAATAATCAGGTTGCGTGTATCGCCCAGATTCGTCCGGTTTTGTATCAGGCTGTTTATACCGACAGCCGCAATCGTACCGAACAATAACAACATTATTCCGCCCAACACTGCCGGCGGAATCGATTTCAGAAAAGCACTGATCTTCCCAAAGACAGAAAAGACAATACCTGTCACCGCAGCAATACGGATAACGGTAGGGTCCGTGATCTTTGTCAGCGAGATAGCGCCAGTCACTTCGGAATAAGTCGTTACAGGAGGTCCTCCGATCAGGCCGGCAGCAACACATGCCAGGCCATCCCCCAACATAGTACGGTGCAAACCCGGATCTTTCACGAAATCTTTACCGGTCACTTCATTGATAGCATACACATCGCCGATATGTTCAATGATCGGGGCTATGGTAACCGGAATCATAAAAATCACAGCTCCCCAGGATAATTCCGGTTTAACGAACTGGGGAAACGCAAACCAGGGAGCGGCAACAATCGGTTCAAAATCAATCATCCCAAAGACTGCCCCGGCAATATACCCCACAATTATCCCGCAAAAGATAGGGATCAGCTTGATCATCCCCTTCCCGAGCAAGGATGCCAGAATAGCCGTCAGCAAAGCGATCAGGGCCAGCGGCCAGTTCTCTTTCGCCATATTCACACCGGAACCGGCAAGCGACAAACCAATCAGTATAATAACCGGCCCGATCACGACCGGAGGGAAAAGCGTTTTAATAAAACCGATGCCACGCCATTTTATCAATGCGCTCATCAGTCCGTAGACAGCACCTACGGCAACCAGACCGGACATCGTACCCGGCAAACCATATAATTCCGTCGCTTTAATGATGGGAGCAACGAAAGCAAAACTACTTCCCAGGAAAATAGGAACTTTTCCTTTTGTAACCAGATGAAAGATCAATGTACCCAGCCCGGCAGTAAAAAGGGCTGTCGAAGGATCAAGACCGACCAATAAAGGCACTAATACTGTTGCACCAAAGGCTACAAAGAGAAATTGAACGCCCACTATTGTTTTTTGAGCGGGGCTCAGTGATTTTTTGCTGTCCATTGCGAAATAAAAGATTATATTTGCACAAATATAAATAGAATAATTCAAACGCTGAATAAGAATATGACACAGAATAGCTTTCATAAAGAAACAGCCTATTTTGCATCCGGCTGTTTTTGGGGAACCCAATATCACCTGGAAAAAGTAAAAGGCGTAGAATATACGCATGTCGGCTACATGGGCGGAACAGCAAATAATCCGTCCTATCCGGAAGTTAAAACAGGGACAACCGGCCATGTAGAAACCGTTGAAGTCATCTTTGATCCTTCACAAACCAGCTTCGAACAATTGCTGCGTCTTTACTTCGAAACACATGATTTCACACAGGTAGGCGGACAAGGTCCGGACATAGGCAGCCAATACCGCTCCGTTATCTTCTATTGCAATGAAGAACAAAAGGAGATCGCGGAAAGATATATCGGTAAATTATTCGGAATGGGATTTAAAGTAGCTACAGCATTGGAACCCGCCGAGAAATTCTGGATAGGAGAAGACTATCACCAACATTATTACGACAAGAAGGGAGAAACTCCTTATTGCCATATTTATCGAAAGATATTCAATGATTGATTTTGTTTCATCCTAGGGAAACTAAAATTTCTTCCGGGAGAAACAACTGTTTCATCCGGAAGAAACTAAAAATATACTATCAGAAGTTTTTCTTATCGTCAATAATATATTCGGGACGCGCTTTGATTTCATCGAACAGAATCCCTACATATTGTCCTAAGACACCCACCGTCAACAACTGAACACCGCCAAAGAAAATAACAGATGTCATAATGGAAGTCCAACCGCTTTCGGCATTACTGAACCCGTAGATTTTTCCCAGTGTAAACCAGGCGGCCAAAACAATACCGACCACCACAGCTATAAATCCCAAACTTGTTGCCAACCGAAGCGGCTTTTTAGAGAAATACAACATGGCCGTCGAAGCAAATTTCCACATTTTGCTGAAAGGATATTTCGTTTCACCGGCAATCCGGGCTTCCCGCTCATAATAAAACGGCACCTGCTTATAACCGAGCCAGCTTATCAATCCCCTGATATATTTACCCCGTTCCTGAAAACGGTCGAATTGATCCATAATTTTCCGGTCGATCATACGGAAGTCACCGGTATCCAACGGAAAGCTGACGTCACTCATATAATTAAGCAAACGGTAAAATGCTTTTGAGGTAATTTTTTTGAAAAAGCTTTCCCCTTCTCTTGATTTTCGTACGCAATAGACTACGTTTGCATGCTCTTTTTCCTGCAATTCCAATATACCGGGAATCAGTTCGGGAGGGTCCTGCATATCGGCATCGAGTATGACGGCCAGATCAGCGTCACAGTTATTGATACCTGCCGTTACGGCCGGCTGATGTCCGAAGTTTCTTGAAAAATGGATTACCTTTACCTGTGGATCAGAGGCAGCTATACCATCCAGTAATTCCCGGGTTTTATCCCGACTTCCATCGTTAATATAAATAATCTCAGTAGCAATAGGCACCGACTGCAATGCTTCCTTTATACGACGGTATGATTCGGATATAACCAACTCCTCGTTGTAACACGGCACTATAACTGCAAGCTTCTTCATCTGCTTTTTATGACTTGAATGTATAAAACTTATTCATTACGAAATTAATAACCGTATAAAAAGCCATAGCCAGCAACTGGTTATAATAAGGATCGATCGACAGGTTGGCATTCAGATACATCAGCAAACCCAGTTGCATCAGGTAACAGATACCGAACACAACACCAAAACGGACGGCACTGCTCATCCAGCCCGCATCGCTATGGAACGTCCATTGCTTGTTCCAGATAAAACTGTTCAGTACCCCCGCCGCATAACCGACTATATTCGATACAATATCCGAACAACCGAGCAGCTTCATCATTATCCAGATAACGACAGCTGTTATAACGGTGTTCCCCACTCCCACTATACCATACTTAATGGCTTGTTTTACTGTTTCCATTCTTATTTATAATATCAGTGACTTCCTGCTGTGTCAGTTCCTTTACATTTGTTATTGTAAAGATGTCTGAAAGGAAATCGCCGTATTGGTTACATTCATTGATAACCTTGTCAAGGGTTAACTTGATGTCTGCACGTACCGGTATCAAAAACACCAGTTCCACATATTGCTCCCCGATCGTCAGGCGCTCTATCTCGCAGTCGGCCTTCGGCAGGAAATAAGCGAACTCACGTTCTATGACTTTACGCTGATACTCCAGGAAAGGTTTACGATCCCTGGATAACATCAATACGTAAAAGCGCAATTTCTCACCTTTGCCTCCCAGCCCTGTCGAAATATATATTTGTTTCTCATCCGACAACTCCGACTCCAAAGAGATGCGACTTTCCATCAAAGCCATATAAGCCCAGTTGCTCACATCTTCGTCCGGGTGCTGCACATAATCTTCCAGCATCCGGTAGGCTTTCACCTCGCGGGAAGTTGCCAGCATGGATAAAATATATTTCTTATAATCGGTTGTCGACTCCGGATTAGACAGACTTTCGCGGAAGGCTGTATAATCCATATCGTTTAAATCCGGTTTTGCCCTTTCTTTACGAACCTGTTCGGAATACTTGAAATATTCCATCTGAAGTTCAACCGGAACACGCTGTTCTAATATATGGAAATGTCCGTCCATCTTGCTAAAAGAGTCACGGAACTTCTTGAATACATCACCTTCTTCTTTCATAGACCTGTTTTTTTAGTTATATACTATACCCAATAAACAAGAAACTAAGACAAAAGTAAGGCTTTTTCCCGATATTTTTGGCATTAGAGCATAAAAACGGGGATAAATGGCATTTTTATTTACCTTTTATCCCCCAGATCAGTTCAAATTATGCGAATCAAACGCCTGCATAGATCAGGAAACCCAAACCGACAACAAAAAACAGGAACATTCCCAAATTCAGATAACCGGAAGATCTGGGCGCTCCTTTAAATTCATGCCAGATCAGGATTCCCCACAGGGCCGAAACCAATGTTGCACCTTGCCCCAGGCCGTAAGAAATGGCGGCTCCGGCTTTTTCAGAAGCAATCATACTGAATGACTGCCCTATACACCAGATCACTCCGCCTAATATCCCGACAAAATGGGTACGGATATTCCCTTTAAAATAACCGGCAATAGAGACAGGGGCGCCTTCTACCGGTTTTTTCATTGCAATCGTGTTAAAGAGAAAATTGCTGGCAAATACGCCGAGGGCAAAAATGAAAACAGCCGTATAGGGCGTCAACTTGCCTGCTGCGGGAGAGGCAAAGTTTTCCAGATCCATGGAAGCAGCAACAAAACGGTAAAAGAAAGCCATGATCACACCGGCTGCAACAGAAATAAATATTCCTTTTCCGGAAACTTTTTTTGAGCCGACCAATGCTTTTTTATAAGCCAGCCCGTTCAGAAGGATCGCAACAGCAATCAATGCCACACCGACAAAAATAAACAATGGCTCTCCTTTAGCGGCACCAAAATAATTGATCAGGACGCCCAAAACCAAAGCCAAACCAACTCCTACCGGAAAAGCGACGGACATACCGCATATGGCTATTGCTGCCGAAAGCAATATGTTCGAGGCATTAAAAATGATTCCTCCCAAAAACGCACTGCCGATGCTGACCGGTTCGGCCTGCATCAGATCGGGAATAAAACTGCGGCCTTCGGAACCGATACTACCCAAGGTAAAAGCAGAGATAACGGAGAACAAAAGAACTCCGATCACATAATCCCAATAAAAGAACTCATACCTCCATGTCCTGGAGGCCAGTTTCTGTGTATTTCCCCATGAGCCCCAACACAACATGGTCACAACACAAAAAACAATTGCCAATGTATAACTTTGTACAATAAACATATCTTTACTATTTAGAACCAGGTTGATGCATCATATAATTTTCCAGCAAGGCAGCCATCTGACCGGCCGGCATCTTTTCTATCAGACGAAGGTCCTTTCCGTTCTCGTCCGGAATCCAAGTGTTAGTACCTTCCTCATCGATCACTTTGAATATTCCACGTTCCACATTATAATAAGGGTCATATCCTTTAATGGCGACCCAGACAGCCGTAAGATCCCAACTCATCCGTCCGTCCGGATCTCCTTCCGCAAAGCACAAGGCATAAGCATCCTTTACGGGACTATCCGTTATATCGGAAGCGACCAGCTTCTTACCCGTCAAAACGACATTTCCGATCTCAAAACCACTAAAGACAATTTCAGTAGGCCATTGTTCTGCCACAGTCTTCGAAGCCGGCGTGTCACAAAAGACATTGAACTCCCGTCCTTTTGGGAAAAAGCCAGCCATAGCGACAACCTGTTTTACCTTTTTAGCGACCAGTTCTTTTCCTGACAAAGGGCTATATTCGTCACCTTCGGAATGTAACAGGTCTTTCAGATTGGTAAAAAAGCCGATTGTACAGATCACCACACTTTTATCTGGCTGCGCACTCAGCACTTTGCGATATACCTGAACGGCATCAGGAGCATCCGACGTCTTCTTTGTTTTATGAGGATATTTATCAGGCAAAGCCTCCGTCCATTTGATCTTATGACCGGAAGTCATCGTTACACCGCCTTCGCTTTTGGGCGCCCCGACAGGAATGGAAGGACGATTAAAATAGGTATTCAATACTTCGATACAAGGGACGACTGATTCATCATGGTTGGATGACAAAGTTGCAAGAATATCGACATATCCGCTATCAGCCAGGGCATGCATGACAGCCATTGCACCGACATCATCATAATCAGGCCCCAAATCAGTATCCAGGATCAGACTGACAGGCTGCATGGCGGTTTCCTGTACGGTTTTCTTCGGTGTACTGTTACAGGAGACCAGCAGGGATAATACACAGATTAACAAAAATAGATGTTTCATGATATGATATTATTGATGGTTTATTTTCAATGGTGCATCCGAATAAACAATCGCTTCACCGAAATTGACTGATGCATCCGGATGGGGATTCAGCCATTTAAAAGTGACGGTGTGCTGTTTTTCAGGCAACTGATATTTCCAGAACAATTCATGGCGGCGGGTAATATATGAAGCGGGTAAATTGGCTGTTTCCACTAATTCCCCATCTATGTACATTTCCACATGGGCAACATACTCGTTATCCCTGGCCTGCACATTCCCTTTAAAGACAATGCCTGTCCCTTCAAATGTAACGTCACCCACTTTTGCCACTTGTTTATTAACACCTATACGGTCTACCGGATATAATCCTTCGAAAGCCTTCTCCAATCTTACCGGAACAGGTTGCTGGCAGGAAATAAAGACATTATCTCCTTCTATCTTCCCTCCATTCCGTTCTACGACCTGCAAAGCCTGGTTAAAACTCATCCGGTAGGTCTTATTCAGAGAGATCGTAGTATAGGCAAAGTCCATATCCTCCACTTCTCTCAGGTTTTTCAACCAATATTCAGGAATCTTGCTGTACCCTAAAACTGTCCCTAAAATTCCAGCGGCCGAAGCCGGATTACAATCGGAATCCTGCCCGCAACGGGTGGCAATATCCATCGTTTTATAAAAATCACCTTCACCATACAACAAACCGATCAGGATATAAGCACTGTTAATTACAGCATCGATATTGAACGGGACAAAAACGCCATCCGGGCAACCGATATCTTCGCTCCATTTCTTTTCGCATTCAAACCAGGTACGTTTCCAATCATCCGGAAACTCTTTATGCCAGCGGATCACATCGTTCATACATTGATAATAACGGCTTTCTTCCGGAATCGTTTTAAGGGCTTCGGAAACTATAAACGCTATATCATCCGAAACAAATGCGAGTGAATACATGGCTCCCACATAAACGCCACCATACCAACCGTCGCCATAATTCATGATATGCCCGATCTTATCCGAGATCTCCGAAGCTGTATTCGGCATCCCCGGCGACATCAAACCGGCATAATCGGCTTCGATCTGATAATCCAGGTCATCCGCATGCGGATTGTTCAGCCAATGGCCGGAAGCGGGAGGCATGATACCTTGCAGGATATTATAGCGTGCAGCCTGATTGGCATGCCATAGCGTATATCCGGCATTCGCAAATGCCATCGCAAAAGAATCGACAGGTGCATCCAAGCCCAGACGGTCGAAGACATCAACAAAAGTAAGGTCCATATAAACATCGTCATATAATCCCGGAACATTCTCATACCACCATTTTATATACCCGTCCGGCCAGACAATAGGAACATAATCCTGAATCATCGTCCCGTTATAACGAAACTCCGTCGGCCCTCCATATGTACAACCAATCGCTTGTCCGGCCCAGCCTCCTTTGATCTTATCCATCAGTTTGTCTTTGCTGATCGATATTTCCGATGGTAAAACAACTTGTTTTCCTGTTGTCGACGCTCGTTCGGAACAAGCCGTAGAAGCCAACAGGAGAAAACAACCTGATAAAACAGGAATAATTAGATTTTTCATAATATACAGATTATAGTTGTTATTCAAATATATCGACTTCACTCCTGTAAGGGACGGACGATTGTGCCCCGACCCGTGTGACGGAAATAGCGGAAGCTTTACAGGCAAACCGGACAGCCTCGATCTGGTTCCGCCCTTCCGATAAAGCAACAGCCAAGGCGCCATTAAAGACATCACCTGCTGCCGTCGTATCCACAGCCTCTACTTTGAAAGCAGGGATAAACTCCACTCCTTCGTCGCAATAGACCAGCGCCCCTTTTGAACCCAGCGTAATGATGACATTCTGCACGCCCATTTCAGAAAGAACACGTGCTGCCTTAACCGCCGACTCCTGCCCGGTTATTTTAACTCCGGAAATCATTTCCGCCTCTGTTTCGTTAGGCGTAATCATATAAAGATGTTTTAATAACGACGGAGATAACGGTTGTGCCGGAGCCGGATTCAATATCACCTTTTTATTCTTATAATATGCGATCTCCGCAACATATTCTACAGTCTCCATCGGTATCTCTAACTGCATCAAAACAATATCTGCCAGATCGACAGCCTCTTCCGCTTTTGCCAGATCCGAAGGTAATAAATTGGCATTTGCACCGGAAGCCACCACTATACAATTTTCGGCCTGCTCATCTACTGTTATCAGAGCTACGCCGGAAGGATACTCCGAGTCTGAAAAGATATAGGAAGTATTAATCCCCTCCTCTTCGAAAAGTTGCTGAGACTGATGTCCGAAAATATCACTGCCTGTCTTACATATAAAAGTTACAGATGCTCCCAAACGGGCAATAGCGACCGCCTGATTTGCACCTTTTCCTCCGGGATTCATAAAGAAAGTTCCTCCCAGAATGGTTTCCCCCGGACGGGGAAGATGTCCGGCCTTGATTACCATGTCGGTGTTGCTACTGCCCACCACCAGGATATTATGCCGGCATAATTGTTCTGTATCCATATCTATACGAATTTAAAGTCTGCAATGAAGCGATACAAATATAGCTCTATATTCTCTACTATTCCATAAATAATTTATCCATACAGATAATCCCAAATAAAAAACTTTTTCTAAATTCGTGTACTGATGCTACCTCAAAAACACTTTATAAATAAATCCGGTACTGACATGAAATACACGAATCCTGATCATCTCATACAGCTTATACAGTCTCTGACAAAGGCAGAAAAAAGATACTTCCGTTTATATGCCAATTTGCAAAGTGGTGAAAAGAACTATCTTTTCCTGTTCGACCTGATCAATAAAGGGATTCCTTCCGACGGAGTTTACAGGCTCTATTGCCAGGAGGAAAACAAGAACAATTTCGATATGGCAGCCAAGCATCTTTACCGGGTGATTATGGATTGCCTGGTACATTTACGGAAGAAAGAAGATGTACAGGCAACTATTTTCAACTATATAACAAAAGCAGACATTCTGTTCGAAAGAGAACTGTTTGAAGAAGCCTTCAATCAACTGAATAAAGCCCAAAAACTTGCAGCAACCTATGAAAACGATCCGCTCCTCCTTCTGATACGCCGGACTGAACTTAAATATCTCAGTTCACTCGGCTTCAATGAAATATCTGAACGGGAACTGGTCAATAAACAGATGAAGATCAATGACATCATGAAATATTCAAGAAATATCAATCTTCACCTGCAACTATATGATATTTTAAAACATCGGATTGCCAATAAAGGATATATACGCTCCGAGAAACAAAAAGACAACCTGAATGACCTGGTTTTAAGCGAACTGAATCTGATAGCCAATAATTCCTACAAAGGATTTGAAGCCAGAAAACTACATCTCCTGTTTCAGGCCACTTATTATCTGAATACAGGTAACTATAAATCAGCCATCCGTTTTTATCAGGAACTTATTACTCTTTTCGAATCGAATCAGCACCTGATCCTGAATCCTCCGATTTACTATTTGAGTGCCCTAAAAGGCATTCTCGATAGTCTTCATCTGGCAGGACTGTACCAGGAAATGCCTTTTTTCATAGACCGCCTGAGAAAAATGCAGCAGGGCGACTACGCAACAGAATTTTTTTTGGAAATAAATGCTTCCATCTATCAATATGAGCAAGTTAGTTATATAAATACAGGCAAGTTCGAAATTGCCTTGGAACTATCCGGCAACTATGAAGATCATTTGTTTAAAAAGACCGGCCTGCTCAGGTTGGAAACACAACTAAAACTATATTTGAATACTTCCATTCTTTATCTGTGCCTGGAAGAACCGAAGAGAGCACGCAAAAGCATGAAGAAAATATTCAGCTCCGGCAAACTATTTCATACATTGCCTTCGTATAAAACGGCCCGGTTGATAAATCTGCTGATACTGGCTGAACTGGGGGATTACAGCTTTTTCGAAAATGAAATCAACTCCATCAAGCGTAATATTCATTATGAAAAACATATATACCGTACAGAAAAGCTACTGTTCCGTTTTGTCATGTCCTATCCATTGCCGTCTTATCAGAAAGCGCAAAACAAACTGTGGATGCAATTTCAAAAGGAAATAGTAAAAATCAGGGAAGACAAATATGAAAAGCAACTGCTTAAAACATTCGATATACTTTCATGGATAGAAAGTAAACTGACAAACAGACCTTTCGCCGAAATATTAAAAGAAAACTATATCGGATAACCAAAAAGCCTCACCGGGTAAGCAGAAGTGTATTTAACACATCGAACAACTCTTTTCCCAATTATGTTCTATCTTTGCAGAACAACATGGAGAAATATTGGCAAATACTCAAACAATATAAAGGAGGACTGGCAGTCAGTCCGCTGCTTGTACTGATAACTGTACTGTGTGAAACTGTTCAGCCGATGTTTATGGCTGAGATTATCGACAACGGGGTTATGCCTCGTGACCTTTCGGTTATTACACGGGTCGGCACCTTTATGATTTTGATTTCGTTGGCGGGATTATTCGTTAATATCATTAATGTGTATGTGTCTTCCCGCATCGGTATCGGCTTCGGAACCGACTTGCGGACCAGGCTTTTCGACAAGATACAACAACTGTCCTTTTTCGATATAGATAAATTCAGTTCGGCTTCGCTGGTGACACGGTTGACAAGCGATATTTCCCGTATACAGCAAATTGTGCTGATGTCTATGCGGCTTCTGCTCCGTTCTCCCCTTATGTTGGCGATGGCTGTCTTTTTCGTTGTCAGGATTAACCGGGAGCTGGCTGTTGTACTGATAGCCGCCATCCCCATTCTGGGAGGAAGCGTTTACCTGATACTCAGCAAAGGGTTTCCTTATTTCCTGAAAGTACAGCAGAAAGTGGACCAACTGAACGGAGTGGTCAGGGAGAATCTCATTAATATCCGTGTAGTCAAATCGTTCGTCCGGGAAGATTTCGAGACAAAGAAATTTACCAGGAGCAGCGAAGAGTTACGCGATATGGTTATCCGGGCATCCAATATTGTCGTTTCCATATTTCCGGTCATGCAGCTGGTTATGAACTTATCCATCCTGGCTATCCTGTGGCTGGGCGGACAAAAAGTGATGTACGGCGAGTTGAAGGTCGGCGAACTGATTTCGTTCGTCAATTATCTGGCGCAGGTTTTGATGTCACTGATGATGCTTTCCATGATTATTATGTCGTATGCCCGGGCCTCCGCCTCTTCCAAACGTATCCTGGAAGTACTGGATACGAAACCTTCTTTGACCAACACACAAGAAGGTTTACGGGATAAATACCGAATAGAGAAAGGAGAAGTGACTTTCGACAATGTCGGTTTCCGCTATACCGGCGGGGAAAACGATGTCTTGCAACATATCAGTTTCCGAGCCAACCCGGGCGAAACAATTGCGCTGGTCGGTGCCACCGGTTCTGCCAAAAGCTCCCTGGTGCAACTGATACCGCGTTTATACGACGCCACTTCGGGAGAAATACGGATCGACGGCATCCCGGTAAAAAACTATAACCTGGATGAACTGCATGCCCGCATCGGCATGGTTCTGCAAAAGAACGAACTGTTTACCGGTACCATTATCGACAACCTGAGATGGGGAAAGCCGGACGCTTCGATGGAGGAAATCGAAGAAGCCGCCCGTGCCGCCGAAGCACACGATTTCATCTGCTCCTTCACCGAGGGTTACAATACGTTGCTGGGACGCGGAGGTATCAATGTCTCCGGCGGCCAGAAACAACGTATCTGCATTGCCCGTGCCTTGCTCCGTAAACCGAAAATCCTTATCCTGGACGATAGTACCAGTGCCGTCGATACCGAAACGGAACTGAAAATACGGAACAACCTGAATGCCATGCTGCACGATACAACCGTATTCATCATCACCCAGCGAATCAACACCATGCAGTCTGCCGACCGTGTCATCGTGTTGGAAGACGGCGAGATCAACGCTATCGGAACACCGGACGAACTAATCAAGCGTTCGACCGTCTATCAGGAAATCTATCATTCACAACAAGTATTATTTTAAGTTATGGCACACGGAGATCACTTGAAAGATAATGCAAAACCCAAAGAAGGACGAAAAACCTTCTGTCGGCTGATATCGTACCTGTCATGCGACCGGCGCTTGTTGTTCGTGATTGGCTTCCTGATTATTGTCAGCATCATAGCCAACCTGCTGGGCTCTTATATGTTGCGTCCTATCATCAACGACTATATCATTCCGGGAGATTTCCACGGATTGATACGGACACTGATTATTCTGGCCGTCGTGTATCTGACAGGGGTCGCAGCCGTGTATATCCAATATATATTATTGAACAAGATCGGCCAGCGAACAGTCACCCGGATGCGTTCCGACCTTTTTGAGAAGATGGAACACCTGCCGGTCAAGTATTTCGATACCCATCAACATGGCGACCTGATGAGCCGTTATACGAATGATATCGACAAGATCAGCGACGCCTTGACCGACAGCCTCTCCGATATGCTCTCCAGCGCTCTGACGCTGATCGGTATCTTCTGCCTGATGCTTTATATCAGTCCGGTCCTGACGCTTGTAACCCTGATTACTGTCCCGCTGATGTTCCTCAGCGCAAAAGAAATTGTAAAGCGAAGCTGCAAATATTTCAAAGCACAGCAGGAATCTATCGGTACACTGAACGGTTATATCGAAGAAATGATAAGCGGACAAAAGGTCGTCAAAGTATTCGGCCATGAAAAGAAAGTAAATGCCAACTTTGAAGTGCAGAACAGCGATCTGAAAGAGAAGTCGCAAAAGGCCCAGTTCTACTCCGGACTGATGATGCCCGTCATGCAGAACCTAAATACGCTGAATTATGTATTTATCACCATCGTCGGCGCCCTGCTCGCCATCTTCCGCGGATTCGATGTCGGCGGACTGGCCGCCTTCCTGCAATACTCCCGCCAGTTCGGGCGTCCGATCAACGAACTCGCCAGCCTCTACAACAGTATCCAGGCAGCTATTGCCGGTGCCGAACGTATCTTTGAAGTCATAGACGAAACACCCGAAACACCAGATGCTTCCGACGCAATCGCATTACAGCATGTACAAGGCGACGTAGCCATGAAAGACGTTTATTTCGGATACAAACCGGAGAAAACGATTCTGAAAGGAATCTCCCTGCATGCAAGGGCCGGCTGCAAAATTGCTCTGGTCGGTGCCACCGGAGCCGGAAAGACAACTATCCTGAACATGCTTCCCCGCTTCTTCGATATCCAGTCGGGAGAAATCACGATAGACGGTCATCCCCTCCGCCGGATCAAACGAAACAACCTGCGTCAATCCATGGCAATCGTCCTCCAGGATACGCATCTCTTCACCGGAACCGTACGCGAAAATATCCGTTTCGGCCGTCTCGATGCGACCGACGAGGAAGTCATTGCCGCCGCCAAACTAACAGCTGCCCATTCCTTTATCAAGCGCCTCCCCCAAGGCTATGACACGCTCCTTGAAAACGACGGTGCCAACCTGAGCCAGGGACAGCGCCAGTTACTCAATATCGCCCGTGCCGCCATTGCCGACCCTCCCATCCTGCTACTGGATGAAGCGACCAGCAATATCGACACCCGCAGCGAAATCCTTATCCAGAAAGGTCTCGACCAACTGATGCAAGGACGTACGAGCCTCATCATCGCCCACCGTCTCTCAACAGTGAGAAACGCCGACCTTATCCTCGTCCTCGAACATGGAAAGATTATCGAACAAGGCAGCCATCAGGAATTACTGGCACTGAAAGGGAAATATTACTCCCTCAACCAGGAACAGTTCGAATGAGTACGACCCTCTCAGCAGGAAATGATACAACAAGGGCAACCTGACTGGGATTGCAAAACGTATTCTTCGCTTCCAGAAAGGTGGATAATACACTCTTTTGACAGACAAAAAGCCGCTTTATGCTTTATAACATCTTTTCGCGCATCCTACTTACAAAGAAGTAGGCTAATTTTACACGCAATTTTGATAACATTACATACATGAAGAACAAGAATACACTGTCTGGCTTGGCTGTTGCAAATTTCAGCAAGCAAATAGACGGGAAGGAGACGATGCTATGTATCCTGACCAATAAAAAAGGTGCAGAACTTACCATTACCAACTACGGTGCAAAAATTGTATCGCTTATGGTACCGGATCGGTCCGGCAAGTTAACCGATGTAGTTACCGGACATAATTCCCTCGATGATTATCTGGTCTCTGAAGAACCTTACTTCGGAGCAATCTGCGGCCGCTACGGTAACCGCATTGCCAAAGGAACATTTACACTGGATGGTATTGTATACGATAAGCTGGCTATCAACAACGGCCCTAACAGCCTCCACGGAGGACTGAAAGGTTTCAATTCCGTTGTGTGGGACGCTAATCAAACCGACGACCAGACCGTAGAACTGAAATATACCTCAGCCGACGGCGAAGAAGGTTTCCCCGGCACACTACAGACTACTGTCACTTATCACCTGACCGACGACAACGAAGTCGTGATCATGTATCAGGCCGTAACAGACAAGCCTACCGTATTAAATCTGACCAACCACTCCTACTTCAACCTGTCAGGAGCCGGTGACCCGTCAGTTGCAGACCATACGTTAACCATCAATGCAGACTATTATCTGCCTACGGATGAAACTGCCATTCCTTACGGTGCCCCCGAAAAAGTAGAAGGTACGCCGATGGACTTCCGCACTCCTTATCTGGTAGGTACCCGCATCGACGAACCGACCGACCAGTTGACCTGGGCAAGAGGCTATGACCATACCTATATATTAAATAAGGAAGAAGGCGAACTGGGTTTCTGTGCCCGCTGTCAATCTCCCAAGACCGGTATCATCATGGAAACATATACTACTCAACCGGGCGTACAATTATATACAGGTAACTGGATGACCGGCAATTTCGAAGGAAAGAACGGACAACGCTATCCGGCAAGAGCAGCCTTATGCCTGGAAACACAACATTTCCCCGATAGTCCGAACAAACCGGAATATCCGTCGACCGTACTTCGTCCAGGAGAAGTTTTCGAAAGCAAGACTATCTATAAATTCTCAGCCGAATAACAAATAACAAAATTAATATATCAATAACAATAAAAAAGATCAATCAATGACTCAAGAAAAAAAACAATGGGGTGCCATCATCATTATGATTGCACTTTTTGCAATGATTGCATTCGTGACTAACCTTTGTTCACCAATGGCTATTATCGTAAAGAACGACTTTGGAGCAAGTAATGTTCTTGCTCAAATTGGAAACTATGGTAACTTCATTGCCTATCTGGTAATGGGTATCCCTGCCGGTATGCTTATCGCCAAATACGGCTACAAGAAAACAGCTCTTATCGGTCTTGCCGTAGGTGTCATAGGTATTTTAGTTCAATGGTTGAGTGGCCATGTGGGCAAAGATAGCGCTTTCCTGGTTTACCTGATCGGAGCATTTATCAGCGGTTTCACAATGTGTATTCTTAACTGTGTGGTTAATCCGATGCTTAACCTGCTCGGTGGCGGTGGAAACAAGGGTAACCAGCTTATCCAGCTCGGTGGTGTATTCAACAGTACTGCTGCTGTTGCCTGCTACATCCTGATGGGAGCTCTTATCGGTGATGCAGCCAAAGCACATATTGCCGACGCAACACCGGCATTAATGATCGCCCTTGCTATTTTCGTTATCGCATTCGTAGTTATCATGTTTACTAAAATCGAAGAACCGGAACAGGCTCCTGTCGACACAAGTTTGATCAAAGGCGCTTTAAGCCATCGCCATTTTGCATTGGGAGCACTTGCTATCTTCCTTTACATGAGCGTTGAAGTTGGAACTCCGACCTATATTCTTCAATACCTTACAGCGAAAGGCATACCTGCCAGCACCGTTGGTCTTATCGTAGCTGTTTATTGGCTGATGATGCTTATCGGACGTTTTGTAGGAGCAAGTATCGGTGGTAAGGTTTCCAGCCGCACGATGATCACTATCGTATCGATCGCAACTCTTCTATTGGTTAGCTTCGGTATGTTCTCACCCGAAACAAATACAGTTGAAGTTCCTGGTGTAGACTGGGCTTCATTAAGTGTGATCTGGCAGGAAGTTCCCGTTGGTATTTTGGCATTCCTTCTCGTAGGTCTCTGCACCAGCGTAATGTGGGGCGGTATATTCAACATGGCTGTCGAAGGGTTAGGAAAATACACAGCTATCGCCAGCGGTATCTTTATGACGATGGTATTCGGTTGCGCTGTAATGGTTGCCATCCAGGGTTGGGTTGCCGATATGACTGATTATATGACCAGCTACTGGGTTGTACTCTTTAGTGCTGCTTACATTCTGTTCTATGCCGCTATCGGTTCTAAACCATCGAAGAAATCAGAATAAAATAAACAATATGTCTATTCATGAAATTATCCGGTTTTATTCGTAACCGGATAATTTCTTTATTTATAACCTTTAAAAGAAATAATATCATGCAGAAAAAAATCAGAGATAAATTTCAAGAGTTATTCAACACAGAAGGTGCTGTATTTGCTTCTCCGGGCCGTATCAACCTGATCGGCGAACACACAGACTACAATGGCGGTTTCGTATTCCCCGGTGCTATCGACAAAGGGATGATCGCAGAGATCAAACCGAACGGAACCGGTAAAGTTCGTGCATTCTCTATCGACCTGAACGATTATGCGGAATTCGGTCTGAACGAAGAAGATGCTCCAAAAGCAAGCTGGGCAAGATACATATTCGGTGTATGCCGTGAGATCATCAAACGTGGCGGCCAGATCCAGGGATTTGATACCGTATTTGCTGGTGATGTTCCTTTGGGTGCCGGTATGTCTTCATCCGCAGCTTTGGAAAGTACCTATGCTTTCGCTTTGAATGAACTCTTCTCTTTGGGTATCGACAAATTCGAATTAGCAAAGATCGGCCAGTCTACCGAACACAACTATTGTGGTGTTAACTGTGGTATCATGGACCAGTTCGCTTCTGTATTCGGTAAAGAAGGAAGCCTGATTCGTTTGGATTGCCGTTCTTTGGAATATAAATACTTCCCGTTCAACCCGGTTGGCTATAAACTGGTATTGCTGGACTCTGTAGTTAAACACGAGCTGGCTTCTTCGGCTTACAACAAACGCCGCCAGTCTTGCGAAAACGCAGCCGCCGCAATCCGCCGCAATCATCCGGAGGTAGAATTCCTGCGTGACGCAACAATGGAGATGCTGAACGAAGTAAAAGGCGATATCAGCGCAGAAGACTATATGCGTGCCGAATATGTGATCGAAGAAGTACAGCGCGTACTCGACGTTTGCGAAGCCCTGGAAAAAGGCGATTACGAAACCGTAGGACAGAAAATGTACGAAACGCATCACGGCATGAGCAAATTGTATGAAGTAAGTTGCGAAGAACTGGACTTCCTGAACGATGTAGCCAAGAAATGTGGCGTAACCGGTTCACGTGTCATGGGTGGCGGTTTCGGCGGCTGCACGATCAACCTCGTAAAAGACGAATTGCACGATGCCTTCATTAAGGAAGCATTCGAATCTTATACAAAGAAATTCGGACACGAACCAAAAGTATATGAAGTAGTAATCAGCGACGGCGCACGCAAACTCGCTTAAAAAATTAATTCAATATCCATAAAAGATCATGACAACCGCATTTTATCAGAACGAAGTCAAATTTTTCGTAGCCGTTGATTGTATCATCCTCGGGTTCAACAGAGGTGAACTCAATGTTTTACTTTACAAGCGGAATTTTGAACCTCTGAAAGAACAATGGTCTCTGATGGGCGGCTTTATCAAATCCGGCGAAAGCGTAAACGAAGCGGCATCCCGCGTGCTTACCGAATGCTCCGGTATCGATAATCTTTTTATGGAACAGGTAGGTGCCTACGGAGATGTTACCCGCGACCTCGGGGAACGGGTTATCTCCGTAGCATACTATTCCTTAGTTAACATGAATGACTTCAATCGGGAATTGCTGAAAGAACATAATGCCGAATGGGTAAAAATCAGTGAAATACCCGAATTGATCTTCGACCATAACCAAATGGTTGCCGACACATTGGCGCGTCTGAAAAGAAAAGCAGCCACCTGTCCTATCGGTTTCAACCTTCTTCCGGAGAAATTCACTCTCCCCCAGCTTCAAAGTCTATATGAAGCAATTTATCAGACTCCATTGGATAAACGTAATTTCCGCAAGAAACTAAACTCTATGGATATCCTGGAAAAACTGGACGAGAAAGATAAAAAGGGCTCTAAAAGAGGCGCTTTCTATTATATGTTCAATAAAGAGAAATATGACCGTCTGCTGAATCAGGGATTCTATTTCTCCTTGTAACTTCCTTGCATATCCGGCTCTCTGCGAGAAATATCGCACGTTAGGAAACTTTACAGAAAATGAATTGTTTGTATGATATGGCGGTCTATAAGAAGAGATTCCCTATCTTTGTGCAAAAATTAAACTAATTCATCAAAATGAACGATATTAAAGTAATGAACAGAGCAGCGGACAATATCCGCGTCCTGGCTGCCTCAATGGTAGAAAAGGCTAAGTCCGGTCATCCGGGTGGTGCAATGGGTGGTGCAGATTTTATCAATGTACTATTCTCAGAGTATTTGGTCTATGATCCTAAGAACCCGGAATGGGAAGGCAGGGATCGCTACTTCCAGGACCCGGGACATATGTCGCCGATGCTTTATTCAGCCCTCGCCCTGACAGGCAAATTCACCATGGAAGAACTGTCTATGTTCCGCCAGTGGGGAAGCCCGACTCCCGGCCATCCGGAAGTTGACATCAAGCGAGGAATCGAAAATACCTCAGGTCCGCTGGGACAAGGCCATACCTACGCCGTAGGTGCTGCTATCGCCGCCAAGTTCCTGAAAGCCCGCCTGGGTGATGTAATGAACCAGACTATTTACGCATATATTTCCGATGGCGGTATCCAGGAAGAAATCTCACAAGGCGCCGGCCGTGTTGCCGGAACACTGGGACTGGACAACCTGATCATGTTCTACGACTCCAACAACATCCAGCTTTCTACAACCGTAGAAGAAGTAACGGCTGAAAATGTCGCTATGAAATATGAAGCATGGGGTTGGAAAGTGATCAGCATCAACGGAAACGATGTAAATGAAATACGCAAGGCTCTGGACGAAGCGAAAGCCGAAACCCAGCGTCCTACCCTGATCATCGGTAATACCATCATGGGTAAAGGTGCCATGGGTGCCGACAAGAGTAACTACGAAAACAAAGTATCTACTCACGGCCAACCCCTGTCTGCCGCCGGTGCATCCATCGAAGAAACAATCAAGAACCTGGGAGGTGATCCTCAGAACCCCTTCTCCGTATTCCCGGAAGTTGCCGAACTCTATGCAAAGCGTGCCAAAGAACTGGAAGCTATCGTAGCCGAACGTTATGCAGCTAAAGACGCATGGGCGAAAGCTAACCCGGAACTGGCAGAAAAGATGAAATTCTGGTTCTCAGGCAAAGCCCCGAAACTGGATTGGGAAGCTATCGAACAGAAAGCAAACCAGGCAACCCGTGCCGCATCCGCTACCGTATTAGGCGTACTGGCTACAAAGGTTGAAAATATGATCTGCTCATCCGCCGACCTGTCCAACTCGGACAAGACAGACGGTTTCCTGAAGAAAACGCATTCATTCGTGAAAGGCGACTTCAGCGGTGCCTTCTTCCAGGCCGGTGTTTCCGAACTGACAATGGCCTGTGTATGTATCGGTATGTCACTGCACGGCGGCGTGATCGTGGCTTGCGGTACCTTCTTCGTATTCTCCGATTATATGAAGCCTGCAATCCGTATGGCTGCATTGATGGAACAACCGGTGAAGTTCATCTGGTCGCACGATGCCTTCCGTGTTGGTGAAGACGGACCGACTCACGAACCGGTTGAACAGGAAGCACAAATCCGCCTGATGGAAAAACTGAAGAACCATAAGGGCCACAACTCTATGTTGGTTCTCCGTCCGGCCGATGTCATTGAAACAACCGTTGCATGGAAGATGGCAATGGAAAATACAGCCACTCCTACCGCTTTGATTCTTTCCCGTCAGAACATCACTGACCTGCCCTCCAAAGGTAATCGTTACAACGAAGCCTTGCAGGCCGAAAAGGGTGCCTATATTGTAGAAAGCGACGAAAACCCGGACGTTATCATGGTCGCTTCCGGCTCGGAAGTTGCTACATTGGAAGAAGGAGCAGCCTTGCTTCGTGCCGACGGTGTAAAGGTTCGTGTCGTATCTGTTCCTTCCGAAGGATTATTCCGTAGCCAGAGCAAGGAATACCAGGAATCTGTTATTCCTACCGGAAGCAAAATATTCGGCCTGACCGCCGGTCTGCCCGTTAATCTGGAAGGATTAGTCGGAGCAAACGGTAAGGTTTGGGGGCTCGAATCGTTCGGCTTCTCCGCTCCTTACAAGGTACTGGACGAAAAGCTGGGCTTCACAGGACAGAATGTATACAATCAAGTTAAAGAATTATTAGCATAAGAAACTACTGGTAAAAGAGGGCTGTTTGTTCCTATTACTTTCAAGGGTCTGTTGAAGCAGGCTTCAAGCATGTCTTGAAGGAGGTTTCAAGGGACTCTTGAAGGAGGTTTCAAGCGGTCCTTGAAAGGAGCTTCAAGCATGCCTTGAAAACACTCTTTTTTACTACCTCTAACAGATAAAGATGAAAACACTAGGTTTATGTTGTGACCACGCAGGTTACGAACTAAAAGAGTATGTGAAACAAATACTGGACTCCAAAGGATTATCCTATAAGGATTTCGGAACCTGCTCTGCAGAAAGTTGCGATTATCCCGATTTCGCCCATCCGTTGGCTTACGCTGTAGAAGCCGGGGAAGTATATCCCGGAATAGCGATCTGCGGCTCAGGAAATGGTATCGCAATGACTTTAAACAAACACCAGGGAATACGGGCCGCTTTATGCTGGCAGGAAGAAATTGCACGACTGGCTCGTGAACACAATGATGCCAACATACTTGTCATGCCCGGTCGGTTTATCAGTCAGGAGGAAGCTACTCGCACCGTCGAAGCCTTTTTAAACACTCCGTTCGAAGGAGGTCGGCACATACGGCGGATAGAAAAAATCCCGTTGTAAAAACAACGGGATTTTTTATTTAAAACAGTCTTATAAATATAAGAGGGTAAACATCAAACCATCAGATCGTTCCTGAACTTCTCCTTCTTCTGTTTTGTCAGGAAATGACGGGCAGACATCGGGAAGAGTTCGAGGAGAAGCATCTCCTTTTCATTTTCGGCTACCAGAATACCGACTTCATCAATGACAGGGTTCTCCTGCATCTCATAATCTGAGGCATCATAAAGTTGCTCTTCCCGCTTGCCGGTTATTTGCTGGCGGAAGTCAGGGTCGACAGGCAACGGGGTTTTCCCATAATCTCCGCGGATCAGGGAGATAAAGGGGTAAACGGGTTTGCTATATAACGGGCGACCGTTCAGTTCATCGAAGGCACAGGAGACTGCCTGCGAGGCTATCACCTGACTTATCGGCGTCACCAAGGGGGGCAGGCCGGCATCCATCCGTACCCGAGGGATTAATGACATCGCTTTCTCCAATAGCTCAGGATGGTCCTGCTGCTTCAGCAAGGCAACTATCTGATTGTACATGTTGGCCGGAATCTGCGATTTCTGGACCATTTCGTTGGGTTCGGGGAAGTTGAAGTATTCTTCGATGGCACGGCAGAAGATGATCAGGTCGTCTTCCTTGTCTTTGCGGGCGGCTTCGATGGCATCGTTGAAGAAGCGGTCGATCTCGGTAGGTAACTTATCAGTCAGGGGATTGAAAGGATTGGGCAACTCGCGGGAGGTATCGTAGGCTTTCAGTTCTTTTCGTATTTTCAGGAGTTCGGCGTTGATGCGGGCGACGGCTTCCATATCGATTTCCAGTTCGATACCCATCTTCTTGCAGAAGACGTAGACCAGCTCGATGGCGGGAGCACAACAGCCTCCGGCAAAATACCAGATATTCGTATCGACAATATCGACGCCGTTGACAATAGCGGCAAGCATCGAGGCCAAGCCGTATCCGGCAGTACAGCGGGTGTGGAAGTCGACAGGAGATTTCAGGTTCTTCTTGAAAAGGCGTATCAGTTCGGCAGTCCTTGCAGGGGTGATGAGTCCGTTGGCATCTTCAAGGGTGATGATGTCGGCCCGGAAGTTCTCTAACCGCTGGGCTTTGTCCAGGAAATAGTCGTTCTTGAAGACCGGCTTATGAAGGGGACGTCCGTGGAAGGCGGCTTCGATCCGTTCGAGGGCAGAATGGTGAGGGTCGATGGCGTAGCAGACGGCACAATCGGCCATTCCACCGTAACGGTCGGTGTACTTGATGGCCGGCTTCATATTGTCTATATCGTTCATGGCATCGAAGATACGCATGATATCAATTCCTGACTCGACGGTGTTGCGGCATACGCCTTTGACAACGTTGTCCGGGTAAGGATTGTAGCCGAACAGGTCGCGTCCGCGGCATAAGGCTGCCAGTTTGGTGGTTGTACCTACTGCGGCTTTGATCTTTTCCACTCTTTCCCAGGGATCTTCGTTCAGGTAGCGCATAGCGGCGTCGGGCACTGCCCCACCCCATACTTCCATCGCATAGAAACCAACTTCTTTATAGAAAGGTAGTACACGGTCGATTTGTTTCTGCGACATGCGCGTTGCACAAGCTGACTGCTGACCGTCACGGAGGGTGAGGTCGCGGATTAATAGTTTACGTACCATAATTGTGTTTTTGTTTAGTTTGTTTTCTTTACTTTTCCCTTGATAGAAAAGTAACAAAAGATCAAAGTAGCGAAATAGATGCAGCCTTGATCTTTTGCCTACTTTTCTATCAAGAGAAATGCAGGTCTCACTTCTGATTCCACCAAAGTGGCGTTGTCACTACATCGGGGCCGCCCAATAGCTCTAAGGCTTTTTGGTATCCTTCCAGGTTATTGGTCTGGATATTGGCCGGATAACGGTAGCGTTTCGGGTAGAAATCAAGGCGACATTCCTTGGCTGTTGCCATTGTCAGGGGAACCTGGTTCAATGGGTTGTAGTCTTTTTCTACAGCTTGGTTTTCAAAGAACGGGAGACCGAGGCGACGATGATCGCTCCATGCTTCTTCGGGTAACCAGGGTACCTGTGCGATATATTTCTGGGTAAGAATCTTTGTCAATGCGTCGTTGTTGTAAGCACCGCCGCGGTAAATTGAATTCTTCGGGAAGTTATAGGTCATTGTCTTATTTTCCTTTGTATAAGGATCGACATAATTGATGGTATAAGGCTTCGCTTCCGTTGTATGGGTGAAGCTGACGGAAGTACCTACCCGGTTATAATCCGTAGAGGACAGGTATTGAGAAACCTGGCTTTGCAGGCCATGATATTCGAAGCTGGCTGTGATGCCGCTTTCATAATTCGACTGGGCAGTGCCCGGTACCGTCCATCCTTTCAGAGCAGCTTCAGCTATCAGGAAATAGCTTTCCCACGGGCCGAAGAAGACGCGCTTCTGCGTATTCATACGGTATTGTTTTGCCATGGAAGGATAGTTGTAGTTCTTACCGGTCAAGGCGCTGACAAGGCCGGACAGGTTGTTCCATTCACCGGCTACCCAGGTACCCCAGGTATAACGCGGGTCGATCGTGAGCATCGGTTTGGAGTTATCGTTCGGGTCCATTAATTCAACGGGGTGTACTTCGCTGGCTGCACCGATATAGTCGGAATAAACCACACCGTCGTTCCAGCCTACTACGCTGAATAGTTTCGGTGCGCGGGGATCTACATACTGCGGAATGGCATCAAAGTAGAATCCGGCACATGGATCGTTGGTATTCAACGGGAAATGCTTGTTCAGATAGAGTCCCATATAGGTGTGGGGATCTTTCAGATGGCTCTTCAGGGAATCGGGAAGAGGAAATTCAATGCCTCCAAGTCCTTCGGCCAGGTTCTTGAAAGTCACAGACATAGGCTGTGCATTCCAGGTACGCGACATGACGCCTGTCAGGTCGTTCCAACCATCTTTCTCCTGTACGCCTGCCAGATCATCCAGTGACGAGATAAAGGTTTTGCTTGCCGCATCTTCAAATTCGGTCTTTGCCAGTTCGGGCGATACGGCCGAGATACGCATGGCATAACGCATACGCAGGGAGTTGGCATATTTCTTCCACTCATTGACATTTCCGGCATAGAAGGCATCCTCGCCTGCCATCGGCTCCATATTGATAGAAGGATCGAGAGAGACTTCAGCTTCTTTCAACTCTTTGAGGATGAAACCATAGATAGCCTCTACACTGTCGTATTCGCCGGGTACGCCGGTGAAAGCCGACAAAGCCGGGATAGGTCCGAAGCCGTCGGATACTTCAGCATTCAGATAAGCACGCCAGATACGGGCCATCTGAACCACATTTTTATAATAAGGATATTGTTCGGCTTCGCCTGCCTCGATCTTCTTTTCTCCCAGTTCGATAGCCTGGGTGGCTTTGTTGAGCCAGCCTACGGCATAGGAGTTGCTGAGGTAGAGGGTGATATAATCGTTATTGTCCGTACCGATCGTGAATCCGCTACCTCGGTTGAAGCGAGCGGCACGATTCCATTCGGCAATGAAGATACGTTCGGCAATCTCTGGATTCATCTGCGCCCCGATGATGGAGGCATTGAGAAACCATTCCGGCTTCACTTTGTCTTCGCCCACTTGGTTAGGGTCTTCATTTATCTCCTGAAAATCGTTACAGGAAGAGAACAAAGCCGCTAATGTGAACATGCCGGTAAGCAATATATTCTTTGTATTCATCTTATTTTGTTCTTAGTAGTTGATAATTGATATTTATGAATGATTATAATTAGATTTTAGCAGATGATATTTATTCGTAATTTTCAATATTGCTTGTTCCATGTATGCTACATTACCACTTCCATGTCTGCTACATTACCACTTCCGTGTCTGCTACATTACTTATTCCATGTCTGCTACATTACTTATTCCATTAGATGGAACAAAATATATCTGCTATCTAATACTAGAAACCAACTGTTACATTAAACGTAAATGAACGGCTTGTCGGAGCTGCCCCATTCTCGAATCCGGTAGCATTCGTATTGGTTGCTGAAACAGATTCAGGGTCGATGCCCGGCAGGTTATAATGGATCATCCAGACGTTATTGCATGTCGCAGACAAACGCAGGCGCTGGAACGGAGTATTCTTTAGCATCGCTTTATTGAAATCATATCCTAACGTAATATTACGTAAACGGATATTCGTTGCATCGTATGTGTACATTTCCGGCAAGCCGTAATTACCGGTTGATCCGATACGTTCCCAATAATTCTGATGGGTGACGGGTACTTTATTTTCCGTATAGCCGTTGGGAGTCTGGACAACCGAATTAGGGACAATGAAGTCCTGTCGTTCGCCGTTTACTACTGTCCCGGCCGCATTACCACGGGTGTACAGGTTGGAAGCGGTTGCCGAATAAAGGTCGCCACCAATACGGAAGTCCACCAGAAAACTCAGGTTGAAGCCTTTGTATGAAAAGCTGTTCGTCCATCCCAGCATCCAGTCGGGACTCTGGTTGCCGACTTTCGATTTGCCGGTCGTGATCAATGGAAGTCCGTCTTCACCGACAATGATCTTGCCGTAGTTAGGATCATTCTTGTCTTCCACACGTTGGAAGGTTTGCCCGTAGATATCACCATAATAACTGCCTTGCACGGCTACGATCTGGATGGCATCCAGCGTTTTTATATCATAGAGGGTAACACCCGGATAGAGGTCGATGATCTTGTTTCGGTTCAGGGAGAACTGTGCTGTCGAGTTCCAGCTTAGTCCTTTGGGATTGTCGAGAATTAAGCCGTTCAGAGAGATTTCAACGCCTTCATTCTGAATATTACCGGCATTTACCTTGCGGGAACTATATCCGGAGAAGGGGTCCATCGGAAGGTTGAGCAGCTGCCGGGTGGCATTGGTTTTATACCAGGCGGCATCCAGTCCGAGGCGGTTGTTGAAAAAGCGGATATCGAAACCGGCTTCCCATGATTTGATCAACTCGCTGCGCACGTTGGAGTCGTAAAGTACGTTTCCGGGAGCGGCTGTCGTATTCCCATTTTCATCCTTACCGACGGTGAAGTTATTGTATAACTGATACGGATCGAGGTCGTTACCGACTTCGGCATAGGAAGCTCTCACCTTGGCAAAGGTAAACCATTCAGGCATCTGTCCGCCCAGTTTAGGCACCATGTCGGAGATCACTCCGGACAGGCTGACCGAGGGATAGAAATAAGAACGGTTGGCTTTCGACATGGTAGACGACCAGTCGTTACGTGCCGTAATATCCAGGAACAGATAGCCGTCCCAGTTCAATTGCAACGATCCGTAAAGCGAATTCATCTTTCGGCGGATCAGTTCAGAGGTTACCGTCGGTTTATTAATACCATTGTTCAGTGAGAAGAGGTTTGGCACAAGCAATTCGCCGGCCGAGGCATTCATCTTCGTTCGCCTCTGTATCATCAGGTTACCACCGAAAGTAACGAAACCACCCAGGCGGTCGATCAGGTTATCTTTATTGGCGGTAGCCAGGAAGCTGTAGTTGTTTTCGTAAAATGTCTCGGAACCTTCGCTGTATAAACCGCTGGGGGTTGTATTACCTCCGGCATATACTTTTTCGTTCTTAGTCGTTGTATAATAGTCTGTACCGCCTCTCAATTCGATATTGAACCAGTTGGTGGGAGCGTATTTCAATGCGATGTTACCCAGCAAACGGTTACGGGTATCGTTGTTCTGGCGGTATTTCGTCACCCAGTATGGGTTTTCCTGCGGGTTCTTCGAAGCGTCCCACCAGATCATGTTTCCATCTTCGTCCACACTATTCTTAAAGTCAGCCACATTCAGCGAACGGGGCAGGTTGTAGATCGTGTTGAAAGCATTGGAAGGGTTGACACCCTGGATCGGGCGGTTGTGGGCATTCAGATTGATATAGTTCACTTTGGCATCTACCTTCCACTTTTCGGCTTCGTCGAGGAAAGTGGTGGCACGCAAGGTGATATTCGTTTTGTTCAGCTTCGACTCCGGAGTAATACCTGCATCATCCGAACGGTTGATGGAAGAAAAGACCGACGTCCCTTTTATATTCTGCTGGAAGCTGATACCTTCATTAAAAGAAGTACCGGTATTAAAGAAAGCATCTATATTATCGTACGTCCTCAAAGGAACCTGGCGTCCCATCCAGTCGGTAACCGTCTGTCCTTCCGCCTTCGGTCCCCAGCTCAATCGTGACTGGTTATCGTAAGCACCGACCGATCCTTGTCCGAAACTGTTCTGCATATCCGGTTTCAGGAAAATCGACTCGGTTGTGATACCGGCATTGACCGTAATACCCAGCCCTTCATTCTTCTTTCCCGACTTGGTCGTAATAAGTATCACCCCGTTACCGGCCCTTGAACCGTATAAAGCCGCAGCCGAAGCACCTTTCAGCACAGTCATCGACTCGATATCTTCGGGATTGATGTCGGAAAGACCGTTACCCATATCGGCACCGGAGTTACCCCATACATCATCGACCCCGCCTGTGAAGTTATCCATCGGCGTACCGTCGACAACGATCAGTGGCTGGTTACTACCGGTCAGCGAGTTATTACCACGGAGCACAATCTTCGAAGACCCTCCCACCCCATTGCTGGAGCGTACGATCTGTAAGCCGGAGACTTTACCCGACAAAGAGTTGGCCAGGTTAGGTTCGCGTGAAGAGAGCAGTTCGTCACCTTTCAGTTCCTGCATAGCGTAACCCAGTGCTTTCTTGTCACGTTTCATACCTAAGGCGGTAACAACAACTTCATCCAGTTTCTGGGCATCTTCTTCGAGTTTAACATTGAGAGCGGTTTGTCCGGTGTAAGGAATATCTTGTGTGGCAAAGCCAATGAAGGATATTTGGATAATGTCTCCCTTCTTTACACCTTCCAGCGTGAAATGGCCGTCCATATCGGTCATCGTCCCGTTTGTGGTACCTTTAATTACAACAGAAGCCCCTGCGACGGGTCCGAACTCGTCTTCCACTGTTCCCGTAATCTTCGTATCCTGTTGGGAAATGTCAATAGCAGGATTCCCGGTATTCGGATTGGCAACGGCGTTTCCGGTAAAGCCCAACGCGCCCGCCAGGAGAATCATGCTGACAGATTTGAATCTTTTCAACATACTGATGTTTTTTGTTTAATTTATTAGATCTATGCATTTGGCGTCAACCAATGTCATTTGGTAATATAAACAGAAAGAAACAAGAGTTGTTGCAAGATTAACATTGGGGAAGAAGGTTGATATCTCTTCCTCATTCTTTTACTAAATCAATAAATAGGAAACAATTCAGGGGATGTAGAACTGTCCTTCTCTACATCCCCTGAATCATGAAATAATATTTTTTTAGATATACTTACATATTAATGTAGAAAAACATACACTCTATAAGCCCATGCAATAATTAGATAATTCTATCACTTGCTCCGGATTTTTCATATTTATATTATGTTCTTTTATATAAATCCTGATTAGTTCCTCTTTACCGGGAAAAAGCTTTAACAGCGACTTCTCATTGCGGAACTTAACAGGCTTATCAGTACGGAAAAACCAGTAATCATTGTCATTGATTTCTTCCATTATATCCGGATTTTCTACCTTATAATAGCCCTTGTTATAAAAACTGGTATTAATAGAAGTTGTCGTCGTGCTCTGATTTGCATAGCCGTAAGCTCCTTGCCTGCCTTTATAAAGTTCTCTCAGTGACCAATTGATATACAAATTGCCATTAGGCATTTCTACCACTTCCAGAAAATTCCGGCTGTATGGGATAAACTTATGAGAAGCAATAAAGACGGTATCGATCGCCTGTGTATTTGTCAGGATCATGATCTCATCTTGTTGTTTAAATTTCATTTTCCTGTTACTTCCGTCATAATTCAACAGGGCATTTGTCTTTGCTCCGTTTTTCATTAATACGACTCCCTGGGTGAAATCATCCAGCAGATAAATAGACTTCCTTTGTGCATAACCGGTCTCAGTGATAAGCGAGATCAAAAAAATGATGAATGTGATCTGATATTTCATATTTATTTGTATGATTTAAAGACAAAGAGGGAAGAATATTGACAATCCTTCCCTCTTCTTTATTATTTAATCTATTTACAAAGATATACCTTTAAAAATTAGGACCTTCACCAAAGTTAGGTGCTCCCTTATCATACCATATACGTTCACGGTTCAATGTAGCCGGATCTTGTGTACCTGTCGTAAATCCTTGTGCTTCATAAGCAGTCTTCTTGATAGTATACATCAAATCACTCTGAAGCGGAGTATTGATAGTCCAACGACGCGGGATCTGGAAGTTTGCATCGTCATCTGTAAAGTTTTCCCATGCCAATACTTTACTATCTTTCATAGGAACACCTGAACGACGAACCTGTACGAACTGTTCATTCGGGAACAACAGGAAGTGAACATACTGCTGGATATATACTTTTTCCAACTGTTCCTTTGTAGAACCGGACAGTTTGTATTTCTCGTTTGCAAGCAAAGCATCGATTTCACCATCTTCCAGTTTGATAGTCTTTTCAAACTCTTTGTCATATACACTAGAATAATACGGAATCTGATTCAAAGAAGCCAGTTTGTCATATTCCTGAACAGACAGACGGATACCTTCCTGATAATAGCTTTCAGCCGAACCAGGCAAGTTAGCACCCAGCAATTTCAATTCGGCCAGATACAAAGCTACTTCTGCAGAAGAGTAATGTAAACCATACCATGCACGGTCCTGATCGTCGATCGTAGCAGAAACACCCGGAGCATCAGGGAAAGTATAGTCTTTCTGACCCTGCAACATTTCACGGTTCATACGAGCCAACGGATAATACTGCTTTTCACCACCGTCTTCTGTAGGCAGTTTAAATTTGTCGTAATTGAAATAAGCGTTGTTTATTTCAGCATTTTCTCTGGCAGAAGTCTGCACCGGACTACCGAAGTAACGAACCCAAGGTTCACCCGGAGCTTTCCAACCTTCAAATTTACCGTCTTTGATCTCAGCCACTTCTTTAATATAAGGAGGCAGTTCTTTCTTATTATCCAAGAAAGCCTGTACCACTTTAGAGTTAAAGTCATTCTTCTGGAAAATAAAACGAACACGCGGGTCTTTATTGTCAACCAGGAAGTTGATCAGTTGTTTAGAACCGATACCTTTACTCTGCCCATCCAGTACATCATCTCCAAAGTGATATTCCTGAGAACCTTTGCAATAGATGAAATCATCATCCAAACCAGACATGATGCCAGCCTTATTATTCACAGCTTCTTCAGCAATAGCCAGTGCCTTTGCCTTATCAACATGCAACATACGAACGGCAATCTTCAACTTCAGGGAGTTGGCGAATTTAGCCCATAACTTGGTGTCTCCTTTGTAAACGAAATCCTGTGCATCCAGCTTCACCTGATTTGGTTTGTCAGCCAACAGCACATCGATCGTTTCATTCAGCTGATCCAACCAGATAGGGAACAATTCTTCCTGACTTTGATAAGCCGGAGTCAGGATCTCTTCATGCAATCCTCTGCCTGCTTCCGTATAGGCGATTGAACCATACATATCCGTACCGAAGATACCCAGATATACCAATAACGGATTTGCGAGGACATTGATATTTTCATAGGTAGCCTTTTCGTTTTCATCCATTAACGATAATACATGCTTGATTTCTTCAGCATATAACTTCACATTAATAACCTGGCTCTGCGATCCTTCAAAAGCACCCATCAGGTTCAAAGAAGAAGTATTACCGCCATCAGGCACATTAGCTTGCGTCCAACGCAATGTATAAGCCAGATTATTATAAAACCATTGCTGGTATTTCGACGGTTCGAATTCACTTAACATCTGTGTAAACAAATAGCGCACATCTGCTTTCGTGATAGCAGACTGGTTGGTATTTGTTTTAGCGAAATCGTCCTGACACCCCGGAGCTACCATCAGAGAAGTTCCTAACAGGGTTGCTGCTAAAAAAGATTTATATCTCATAATTTGCTTCATTTATTAATTAGAAATCCAAATTGATAGTGAACATATAGCTGGATGTGATCGGGCTGTTTGAACGTTCACGGAACTCAGCCGATTTGTTACTACGCACACTTTCCGGATTAATATTGTTTGGTAATGAGTTATACAGGTAACCCAGATTTCTTGCACTGAATGACAGGTTCAGTCCCTTTGCACCTATTTTAGAGGCGATGGTCTTCGGTACGCGGTATCCTAATGTGATTTCGCGTAATGCGATATAACTCAGGTCATGTACCCAGTAATCGTTTACAGTACCAGTACCCCACTGGTTACTCCAATAGTGATAATCAGAAGCATGTACCGGTTCCAAATATCCCTTATTCACAGCATCAGCAAAACTCATGCCGCCCAGGTCGCGTTTAACACCGTCTACACAAGTAGCCATTGTACCAGCTTCGAATACACCTTCAGGAATCACACCGTCATGGAATGTCATACCCTTAGAATCTCCGTAGTTTGAAGTCCAGGTAATACCACCATGTTCTTCATCACGGAAGTCTAAAGAAGATTGGGTAAATCCATAAGCCTGTCCGTATTTATTAGAATAAGAAGCAACCTTTCCACCGATACGGGCATCCAGGGCAACACGCAAACTCAGGTCTTTCCAGGTTACGCCTGTAGCAATAGAACCCATAAACTTCGGAACCAGGCTACCTACTTCTTCAGCAGTGCCGCTACGTTGAGCAAATGCAGAACGATAAGAATCACGCCATGTCAATACGGTTTCACCATTTTCATTCTTTTTAGGCATTGCATCAGACATCAACATACCATAAGAACCACCAACAATCGCAACAGAACCTACACGATAGTTACCGTAAGCTACATCACCTTCCAAGGCAATATAGTTTGCTACGTTCGGGTGAAGTTCAACGATCTTGTTCGAGTTCTTTGTAAATGTGAAGTCCAATGTCCATTCCCAGTCTTTGTTTTTGAAAGGAATCGTATTCAAGGCAATTTCAACACCGGAGTTCTGAATATTACCTGCATTGATCAACTGTTTGCTGATACCTGATTCGGACGGGATAGCAATTGTCATAATCTGATCAGTCGTATTTTCCTTGTAGTAAGTTGCATCCAAGGCGATACGGCTGTCGAATATACGCCAGTCCAAACCGATTTCCCATGAATTTTTACGTTCAGGTTTCAGGTTCGGGCTGAACAGTTTCTTATTATCATCATTCCAATAGTTCGTAAAGATATTGGAACCATCCGGCTGCAATAAAGAACCCAATGTATAATAAGAATAAATAGAATACGGGCTGGCATCGTTACCTACCTGTGCCCATGAACCACGGATCTTAGCCAGGTTAATCCATTCAGGCATTTGATCACGGAATGTTTCATTGATCAACCATGATCCACCGATAGACGGATAGAAATAGGAGTAGTTACCCGTTCCGTTGGTATAGATCAAACCGGAAGACCAGTCATTACGTCCTGTAATATCCAGGAACAACTGGTTTCTCCAACTCAGGTTCACAGCAGCAACTGCGGAAAGAATACGTTTTGTATTTTTAATTTCTGCCGTCGTTTTAGAGGTATTCAAAGAGTTACCGACAAAATACTGACCGGGAACAGCCAGACCACCATCTGTTTTAGATGTCTGAGTAGCTGCACTTGTCGTATAGTATTCACCACGAAGGAAACCACCGATATGGAAATCCTTTACATCTTTATTAAAGGTAAAAGTTCCGCCGAAAGTAGTCTGCTTATTATACTCCTGACCCATTTCGTAAAAACCGCCTTTGTTATTGTAGCCTTCGCCTAATTGTTTATCTTCCCAGCTGGTATAATAATAGTTCATATTACCTTCAGCACGGAAAGACAACCAGTCTAACATCTTAACATTGATCTCAACAGTCGGACGAACAACAGTTTCCTTACGGGTTTTATCGTTATTGTCTATCTTAAACCACAAACTCTTACCCGGCACACTACCATACTTATCGCCATAGTCATTGCTGGCCAGACCAGTATGATGGTCACCCAGATATTTATCGCGGAAATAATTAGTATCGTACATGGTTGAATAAGTTCCGGTTGCGAAACTTTCACCAATATTGATCTGTGCGTTCTTCGGCGTAGAGTTTGCAAAGCTGATAGAAGCATTTACATCTACACGGTTACTGATCTTATGAGAACCTTTCAGCAACAAAGAGTAACGTTCAAAATCATTGTTTTCAACAATACCTTTAGCCTTCTTGTAAGAGATGGAAGAAAAATAATTGGTTGTTTCGTTTCCACCGCGAACAGACACATTGGTATTTGAGTTCAACCCGGTCTGGTAAGCATCCGACATGTTGCTCTCGATCGGTGAATACGAAGTCATTGTTCCATCGTAGTTCTCGATCTGACGACCGTCATAACGCGGTCCCCACAACATGGTTGAAGCACCGATAACCGTTCCCTCTCCTCTTGAGTTCAAACGGAACTGATTCTGATCCCATTTCTTATAGCTGCCGTCCGCATTCACTTCTCCGTAGCTGATATCTCCACCGATCGTTCCGGGGCCATAAAGCATTTGACGCTCCATACCTCCGTGTGCACGATCCAGACCGAATGTCTGAGAAACAGAAACACCGAAACCGGTAGCACCTTTTCCACTCTTAGTCGTGATCACAACTGCACCGTTCAAACCACGTGAACCGTACAAAGCAGTAGCGGCAGCACCTTTCAATACAGATACAGTTTCAAAGTCATCCGGGTTCAGGTTCTTCAGCATATTACCGTAGTCATTAGCATTCGAATCCCAGTCGGAAGAACCGGTACCAGACAAATCATTCGACAGAATAACGCCATCCACAACATAAATAGGCTGGTTGTTGCCGTTCAAAGTGGAAGCTCCACGAATTTGAATTTTAGTAGCACCAAACATACCGCCATCAGAAGATGCAATTTCAACACCAGCCACTTTTCCTTGCAAAGAAGCTACCGGGTTAATAGCATTTGTTTTCAATTCATCACCTTTCAATTCAGTTACAGCGTAACCCAAGGCTTTTTCTGAGCGTTTCATACCCAGGGCAGTTACAACTACTTCATCCAGTTTCTGGGTATCTTCTGCTAATTTAACAGAGATAGTTCCTTGTCCAGTGTACTTGATTTCCTGAGTTGCATACCCAATAAAAGATATCTGGATGATATCTCCACTTTTCACACCTTCCAAAGTAAAATTACCGTCCATGTCGGTAATGTTACCATTTGTTGTTCCTTTCACTACTACAGATGCTCCGGCAACGGGACCGAATTCATCCTCAACTGTTCCCGTAACTTTTCCGTCTTGCTGGGAAATACTAGTTCTCGGCCCTGCTGTAACCGTATCCGCAGACGCATATCCGGGGATACCTAGTGTACCGGCTAACAGCAATAAGCCTACAGGCTTAAAGTTTTTCAACATAATTGATGGTTTTATTTGAACATTAATAGACAATGTTTTGGCGAAACAAAAGTCTGTTCTTTATTTTGGATATAACTTTACAAAGCGATTTAGAGCCTGGCGTATATTTAGTTGGCGTTATTACCTTAGTTCTAAAAGAACTCTGTACATTTTATATCCGCGACAAATATATGAAATAATTATTACCCCGTGTTATTTTTCGTCAAAAAAATATCGTGGGATTTTGTTTTTAACACATTGGCTAACAATAATCAATCGTAATTAAGTTAATTCAATACTCAAATTCTGTCTTATTTGTTAAATAGCTTTATGATTTTTCTTCAACCAAACTTTCCTTCATTTTCTCATTAACATTTATAAATGTGCTATATTTTACCTAAAAATCTAACAACAAATAATTCCATTCAAAAGACAGACCATATTATAAATCTCTTACCTGACTACTAAACAACACATTAGCCAACATGCACATTTCTATATAATTAGCTATATTGGATTAAGTTCTTTTAGTACTTATATCCATCTTTTGTTGATTTACCGAAAACACTATAGTCCTTTTAGTACTATGAACGACTTATAACGCCAAATCATACAAGCGTTCCTACTCAAAGTCTCTATATTTTATACCAAAATGAATTAAAAGGTGCTTTTTACGCCAAAATAGCATCTGAGTATAATAAAAACCATCAATTATGTTGAAAAACTTTAAACCGGTTAGCTTAATTTTAGTTGCTGGAGCGTTATGTTTTCCTAAAGTATACGCAAACACAGCACCTGTTAAGTCGGAAGTGAACATTTCTCAGCAAAGCGGGAAGGTCACAGGTACAGTAGAAGATGATTTCGGCCCTGTTGCCGGAGCGTCTGTCGTAGTGAAAGGGACAACCAATGGGTCAATTACCGATATGGACGGTAACTTTACATTGGAAGGAGTAAAGAGTGGTGACGTTATTCTGATTTCTTTTATAGGTTACGCAACCCAGGAAATCAAATATACGGGACAACCTTCTTTACCAATTAAACTAATTGAAGATGCACAAAAATTAGATGAAGTAGTTGTTACCGCTTTAGGTATGAAACGCGAAACTAAAGCGTTAGGTTACGCCGTGACTGAATTAAAGGGAGAAGAGTTACTTAATAATTCTATTAATCCGGTTTCAGCTTTGCAAGGTAAAGTAGCAGGTGTTGAAATTGCAGGGTCAGACGGAGGTATGTTCGGTTCAACAAAAATCCAGATTCGTGGTGCTTCTACTTTAGGTAAAAACAATCAACCTATTTATGTTGTTGACGGTATTATTTTAGACAATTCCATCAGGAATGGAGATGCCGACTGGGATTCCAATAACTATGACTACGGTAATGAGTTAAAGAACTTGAACCCGGACGACTTTGAAACAGTTTCCGTTTTGAAAGGTGCAGCTGCAACTGCATTATATGGTTCACGTGGTTTGAATGGTGCTGTTGTCATTACAACAAAATCAGGTAAAGGACAAAAGGGTATCGGAGTTAACGTAACACAGACTTTAGGCATCGACCACATGTTTAAACAGCCTGGATTGCAGAACAAATACGGACGTGGTAATTATACAGGAAATGTCGGTTATGGAGAAACCGATGCTGAAGGTAATTATTATTTGTATGACAACCTCGGTCAGTTCTATCTGAACTCTGCCGGAAACCCGACTTTGGTCGGAGGAACAGGCCGTCATTGGGGACCTGCTTTTGACGGAAGAGATATTGAAAATTTCGATTATAGCACAATCGCATACAGTCCTGTAGAAAATAACTTTAAAGATGCTTATAATCTAGGATTCAATAGCAATACAAACATTTCCGTTAGCGGTAGTTCTGAAAAGACTTCATTCTACACCTCTTTATCTTATAAATACGCAAACGGAACATTACCAAACAATAGTTTCGACCGTGTATCTTTTCTAGCTAAAGCATCGCACAAGTTAACCAATAAAGTAGAAATTGAAGCATCTATTTCTTTTGCAAATTCAAATCCGAAGAATGCTCAACCGAATATCGGAGAGCTATTTGTAGACGGCACATGGGGACGTACTTACGACACACAGTACTTCCGTAAACGCTACAAAGGATCTCACGGTGGATTGGCTAGTGCCGATTATGGAGATGAATATGGCAACAACCCTGGACGAAGCACTTGGTGGAACATTTATGAGAATGATTACTCACAAAAGGAAACTTCTGTTCGTCCAACCTTGGTTTTAACGGCCGATTTAACAGACTGGATGAAATTCCGTGCTGAAGGAAACTACAATTATTATTATACCCGCTATGAAAGCAAAAAGCCAGGAGACGGATATGCCAATACTAATAGCGGATATTACGGAATGGGATTGTACACAAAAGAACAGACCAATTTTAATGCATCATTTACATTTAATAAAAGTGTAAGCGATTTCACATTCGGTGGTTTTATCCGTGGAGAATATTATAACAACATGCAACAAACAATGGCAGAAAATACAAACGGAGGTCTGGTTGTACCTAACCAATATTTTATTGCTAACTCCATCAACACACCATCATATAGCGGTAAGATTGAAGGGGAAAAACGGATGTTATCCCTATCATTCCAGGCTAGTGCCAGTTGGAAAGACCAACTTTTCCTGGATGTAACCGGACGTAACGACTGGTCCTCTTCATTGGTTTATTCAGACGGTCATGGAAATTATTCATACTTTTACCCATCTGTCTCCGGATCATGGTTGATACATGAAACACTTCGCGACCAGTTACCGGAATGGATATCCTTTGCTAAAATACGTGCTTCATGGGCACAGGTTGGTAATGACACAGAGGCTTATACTATCAACTCTGCCTATTCACTGATGACGGGTCAACTACAAAACGGAGATAATATTTATGCATTAAGTATTCCGTCTACAGCCTACTCAAATGATTTGAAGCCCGAACGTAAAAATGCATGGGAAATAGGTTTGGACTGGCGCTTCTTGTCTAACAGAATCGGTCTTGATTTCACTTATTATAAAGAAAACACCAAAAATCAGATCATGTCGATCAGCGTTCCTGGTATTTCCGGCATCAACAGTCAGTATATCAACGCAGGAAACATCCAGAACAGAGGTCTTGAAATTGCACTGAACACAACACCAATCAAAACAAAAGACTGGCAATGGGATTTGGATTTCACCTATACTAAAAATGAAAATAAGATAATAGAATTGCATCCGAATGTAGCAAATTATATTACATTGTCTGGTGAAGTTAGTTACGGAAACTATCGTGTAGGTTCAGTTGCAAAAGTCGGCGAATCGTACGGAGTATTGATGAGTGACTCTAAAGCCAAAATAGATAAAGCAACTGGTCTGCCTATCCTAAATGCTGTTGATTATTATGGGGGTAATAAAGGAATGCACGCTATGTACTACCAACGCAGTGGCGAAGCAGAAATCATTGGTTCGTTGGTTCCGGACTTCTTAGGCTCTGTTAGCACTTCGTTAACCTATAAGAACTGGAGTTTACGTGCATTATTTGATATGCGCTTCGGAGGATATGTAGCCTCTTATGCAAATCGTTATGGTACAGCTTATGGGTTTACAGAAACGTCTTTGAAATGGCGTGATTCGGAAAATGGAGGTATGACTTATACTTCTATCTGGGATGGTCAAACATATCATGACGGTATTATTCCAGTCGGTTTGATCGAAGGTGGTATTTCCATACCCCTGCCTGACGGAACTTCTTATACTGTAGCCGAAGGTGGCGAAACTTATGAATCTTTGCATAGCAAAGGGCTGTTGGATCCACAGCACGCTTCAGCATGGCATTATTGGAATAATGCATGGGGGACAGGTACTGTAAACGATGCATGGTTGAAAAAGTTGAATTATATTGCTGTACGTGAAATTACATTATCATACAGAATGCCTCAAAAGTTTGCTAATAAAATTGGTGCACAACATTTGAATTTATCTGTATCTGGACGAAATCTGGGTTATCTGTTGAATACAATGCCCGACGGGGTAAATCCTGAATCTGTTCGCGGTACAGTTGCTTCCGAATTTCGTGTTCGTTCTTTCAGCGGTTTGACAGCGAATTACACATTTACTGTTAATGTCGGATTCTAAACTAAAATCAGAAACATTAAATTGATTAATCATGAACAATTATCGTAATATATTATTGGGATTGGGATTAAGTGCAACGATAGTATGCACAACCGGATGTCGCGATGAATTTTCAGACATCAACTCCAGTCCTACTCAAGTAACAAAGGCTGAGCCATCTTATCTTTTCACACAGGCCGTTATGGATTTTGAACCTTTTAGTTACACTTATTGGTTCTACGACTCACCGATGTTGACAGCCTGGAGTCAGATGGCTGTACCTACAGGCAGTTTTATTGACAACTGCGGTTGGCGGTGTAGGCTATGTGAATGTATTAAAACTGGCACACGAGATTACATTTTTACGCTCTAACATGAGTGAAGAAGAATCTGCCAAACATGCAGCAACAGCTGCATGCGTGGATATGCTAACTACATATCTCGCTATTGCCAGCAGTGATATCAATGGCGATATTCAATTTACGGAAGCCGGAAATGCATTGCATGGCGGCACATTGACACCGGCCTACGATAGAATTGCTGATCTATATAATTTATGGTTAGAACAACTGGATGCTGCCATCACCACATTCACAACAGCAACAGAACAGATATTCCCGACAAAACAGGATCCTATTTACCATGGAGATCTTACCAAATGGGCTAAAGCTGCAAACTCCCTGAAATTGAAAATAGCAGTCCGTCTGCTCTCACAGGATAAAGCAAAAGCCTTGAAAATCGCGTCGGAAGTGGCTAATGCATCTTGCGGCTACATCGATTCCATAGACGATGCCATACTGTTTAATAAATCTGTCATAAATTCAAGTAGCGATGATTACATCTATCACTGGAGTAACGGATTTATGGAATCGACTGCAGCTAATCAGCGCGTTATAAATTTCATGCTTGAAAATAAAGACCCGCGTGTTCGCTTCTGCTACGATAAGAACGACTGGAACTCAAAGATCGTACAAGAGTTTTACGATCAGGGTAAAAGTATACCTTCATATATTGAAGAAAATATCGAGTTTACAACAAATGCCGACGGCAAAAAGACATTTGTGAAATGGAAGGGAATGGGTGAACCTTGGGTTCGATATTACGGATTACCTGTTGAATATAATGCAAATAATAACAGTGCAGTTTATGGAGAATGGTTTGACTACGGAAATCGTTATAAGATTACCGATGATAAAGGTCAAAGTGCCAAAACTTACCGTCCTTACTCTATGTATCAACGGCAGATGGTTATCGGACGCACTTATAACTTTACCATGCCGACAATTCCCGGCGGTCCGGTTATCACGAAAAACGAAAGTCGTCCTTGGTACGGTATGTATTTAGGGGGCGGAGAAGTCAATCTCTATCTGGCGGAATTCAAACTGTTAGGTGCCGATTTGCCCAATACAGCCGAGTCTTATTACACACAAGGATTAAAACTATCTGTTATGGAATATGATAAAGCAGCCGGACTCAACCAAATTGCTTATTACGGTACTACATATGATTATGATCCGAACGAGGTTTCTATCGAACTGAAGGATGGAGAAATCGATGCAATGCTTGCATCCAAGGATTATAAACTCACAGGTTCTGTCGATGAACAATTGGAAAAAGTCTACTTACAGCAGTTATTGCACTTCACGATGTATCCTTACGACCAGTTTGTAACAGCTCGTCGTTCAGGTATACCTAAATTCAATTCCGAATTTATCAGCCGCGAAAACTATAGTTCAATACCTGTTACCAATATACCACGCCGTTTCCATACCGGTGTTCCTAACGAAACCAGCCAGTTATATCAGATAGAATTGGATGCCTACGCAGCACAAGGCTATACAGTCACAGCAGCAGGGGATAATAACAAGACCATCTTAAACTCTGAGCGTACATGGCAGGATAAGAATGCTCCGCAATGGGGTGAAGGGCTAAAGAAGTAATTTATATAATTAATAACCGCTAAAGAGTAGTTGCCATGAGCAACTACTCTTTTTTATAATCTACTGCAATGAGAACATACTCGTTAATTATCTTTATTTGTTGTTTAGTCACTATAATAAGTGCCAACGCACAGAAAAAACGTCAGATGTTATTTGAAAACTATAACAGGGGTATCGTATTGATGAAAAATAAATCAAAAACCCCTGCCGAACTCAATTATGATTGCGGTAATCAAGTCATGATGTTTAAAAGCGGAGCAGAAGAAATGATTCTGACTAATTTATCGCAGGTTGATACTGTTTATATCGGTGACTCCAAATTTATCCCTGCCGGAAAGAGAGAAAGTTTTTATGAAATAATACCAGTCCCCAACGGACTTATCGGCATAAATTGGCTATTAAAAAATAAATCACAAGGCTATAAAGGTGCTTATGGTGTACAACAGGCTAAAGTAGAAACAATAAATACCGCAGAATGGCAATACGGTGTTTATGAAGACCAATATACGGAGGTATTTAAATTAGCAAACCAGAATGAATACTGTATTTTTCGCGATGGTCAGCCTTTCAAATTCAAAAACAAGAAAACCCTCCTGAAACTTTTCCCCAATAAAGAAACACAAATAGAAGATTTCATAAAGAAACAAAAGACAGATATGAATACCCCTAAAGATGTAATAACTTTAGTTAATTTCTGCCTGGGATTATAAATTATATCTGACTCGCGGTATCACATTCATTTATGACATTATTATCTCTTGATTTGCATATCACTAAATGGTGACGCTATTATTAACAAATGGCGTCACCAATCATTTTACCTCCCCATATTCGAATCCACCACCAGGCTATCCGGCAATTCCGCCGGTTCCGGACGCTTCACATAAATGCACATTCTTCGTGTCCCGTCTTCCACCAGGATACCGTCGGCCACAAATTGTTTGAGCTCTTTGCGTGCCAGATATTGGGTACAACCGTTCAAACCCTGATAAGCCAAGGTTGTAATATATGCATGTCGCTCCAGATACCGCAGTAGCCGACTTTCCTTTTCTTCCTGTGAAAAATCAGTTACCTTTGGCTCCTTATAACGTTCCACCGGCATTGTTTTCAGTTCATGCTTCAGTCCGGCACAACAACGAAAATTCACATTCTTGAAATGAACGGATTCACTACGCAACTCCTTCTTGTCTTCTACCGGGCGCGATTTCAACGATACACTGAAATAGCCGATTCCGTCGAGATAAACATTATATCCATCGCGTAGTTTCTCTTTCAGCATGTCGGAGAGCAGACGGACCGCCCCTTTCAGGTCACCACTAGTATAAGTGGATCGCGAAGACGCTTCCTCTATTAAACGATCGGTACTCACTGTATCCCAAGGGACTATACGGGGATGCAATACGACTTTTTTACCTGAACCCTTTTTAGGCGGATTCTGCTCCATCTTGTAAATTGCTGTCATACCAGTGTGTTTTTATCATCCGGCCTATAGACTTTTATGGCTAAAGACTGGACTTAGTAAGTATTTGACCCAGGTCAACCATATATTCGCCCCAGGTCGAACTTCAATTTGCCCTAGGTCAACTATAAGGTTCACCCAGGTCGAAGGGTTAAGAATATACGACCAAAGATATAAAATATAAGTGGATAAACAATAGTTATCTCCTTTATTTTCAATAGATGAAATAGTTGTATCCTTCCTGATAATGATTGGTCTTTACATGCTGTAAACCGGCATTCAGATACTTACCTTTGGAAAAAATCAATAAAAAAAGAAGACAAATGAAAGCAACTTTATTCAGTGCAAATCAGAAAGCACAAAAGACAATTGAGATGGAAAAACTGGTCGGACTGATCCGTGACGGTTACAAAGAAAAGCAAGTGGCAGCCCTGCGTGAAGAATTGCGCTACACCATTCCCGGAGTTTCGGTAAAAGAGGCGAACCGGTTGCCGGTCGTCTACTTCTGTTCTACCGTAAAAAAGCAGGATGGGACGTTTGTCAGAAACCAATATAACGGATTGGTCCTGCTCAAAATAAACAATCTCGCTAACTGCAACGAGGCAAAAAATGTCCGCTGGCAAGCAGCCGGATCATTACAGACGATGGCAGCTTTTATCGGATCAAGCGGAAAAAGCGTGAAAATTGTAATTCCTTTCACACTGCCGGATTATACTGTCCCACAGAACGATACGCTTATTCGTTTTTTCCATGCCCGGGCCTATGACAGAGCGGCAGCCTATTACCGGGAAGAGTTGCAACAACAGATCACTGTTGAAGAAAACGAATTGGATGCGGTCTGCCGGCTTTCATTCGATCCGGATATTTACTACAATCCGGACGCCCTGCCTATCCGGATCGAACAACCTTGGGAGACGCCGGAAAAGCTACCGGTTTCTGCACCGTCACCAGCCGTGACAGACCCGCTACAACGCCTCGTTCCCGGTTATGAACGAAGCCGGATCGTTTCGTTACTTTTCGAAAATTCATTACGGCAAGCCATAGATGCGACCGGTTATCGAAAAGAGGATGAAGATATCAAGCCTTTCCTTACTTGTCTTGTCGAGAATTGCTTCCGCAGTGGTATCCCGGAAGAAGAGGTGGTCAAGTGGTTGCCGGTACATACCCATTTCCGGATTTTTGAAGCGGAGATACGGACAACCGTACACAATGTCTACTGCCTGTCCTCCGGTTTCGGCCGGAAACCGTGTATCCGTCCGGAGCAGGTACTCGCCTTTCAAGCCAACGAATTTATGAAACGCCGGTATGAATTCAGATATAATAATATGAAGGGAGATGCGGAATTCCGTGAACGCAAATCGTACTATTTCAATTTCTTTCCTGTTAACGAACAGGTCCTCAACAGTATCAGCCTGAATGCGCAGGAAGAAGGTATCCCGCTATGGGACAGGGACGTAAAACGTTATATCTATTAGATTCCGGTTGAAGAGCAACTCTTCTTCCAATATTTCCGCTTGCCTGAAACCGGAGAACAGGGCGAACTGCTCCCTGCCGCCGAAATATTGAGACGGATCGAACAACGAAGCAAGATAAAATCTGGTATCCGCAACATGGCTCTGTTCGGCCGACTGTTGCTAAAGAATAAAGAATAATGTAACCAAAAAACATACGAAAACAGGCAATTACTACCATGTAATTGAAATCTGATAAAACAAGCGGGGTGATGCCGTCCTCCTGCCATGGCGTCACCCCCATATTCCTATGGTACAACTTGTTAAAATATCTCTACCGAAATATGACGCCGGATTTACTAAAATTTATATAAATAAGGAGAAATCTCCCACAAATCAGAACTCTGTCCTCCTATTAATCAATATTAACCCATCAGAAAAGCTTCCAAAGCTTTTAAATAATATAGTTTTTACCCTGACACAAGTAGTTAAATATTGTAGTTTAAAATTATAACTTATTGATTATCAATACAATTTGATTCCAAAAACACTATAGTCCTTTTAGTACTAAGTTATCAACGCCAACTAAAAAAACACTTGGTGCTAAAGAATCATTGAAAATTATATCCAATGAGAATTAGAACAGACCATTGTTTCGCCAAAGCAATGGCTATTGTATGTTCAAATAAAAACCATCAATTATGTTGAAAAACTTTAAGCCTGTAGGCTTATTGCTGTTGGCCGGTACACTGGGTATTCCCGGATATGTATTTGCGGATACGGTTGCAGCAATGCCAAAAACAAGTATTTCCCAACAGACTGGGAAAGTAACGGGAGTAGTTGAAGATGAATTCGGTCCTGTAGCCGGAGCATCTGTAGTTGTAAAAGGAACCACAAATGGATCGATTACCGATATGGACGGTAACTTTACATTGGAAGGTGTGAAGAGCGGTGACATTATTCAGATTTCTTTTATAGGGTACTCAACCCAGGAAATCAAGTACACTGGTCAACCGGCTTTACAAGTAAAACTGGCGGAAGACGCTCAGAAACTGGATGAAGTCGTTGTAACAGCTTTGGGTATCAAACGCGAAAAGAAAGCGTTGGGTTATTCGGTAAGTAGTGTAAAAGGAGAAGAACTGACTGAAGCCGGTACACCGATGAATGCTATGCAAGCTCTGTATGGTAAAACTTCAGGCTTACAATTACAATCTACAGCTTCCGGTCCTTCCGGCGGTATGAACATTAAGGTTCGTAATGCCATTTCGTTGACAGAAGATTCTTCTACGCGTCCATTGATTGTAGTAGATGGTATTCCTATTCATGATGAAAATACCGGACAGTCTACCAACAGCCGTACCGGTGGTGACCATGGTACTGGTTTGAACGACATTAATCCGGAGGACATTGCTTCCATTGAAATCCTGAAAGGAGCGAAAGCGGCCGTATTATATGGATCGGAAGGTGCTAACGGGGTCATGTTGATTACGACTAAAACCGGTGGTAAAAAAGGATTAGGTATTGATTTCGGTATCAACCATTCCTGGAATATGGCTGCGTACTTACCTGAATTGCAGAATGAATTCGGTACAGGTTCGAGTGCCGGTACTGCCGCTTTAAAAGAAATCTCTAAAGATGGTTTCTATACAATGACTGACCCGCATACCGGACAAACTGTCGAGTCTTTATGGAGAGGTTCCAGTTATAACTTCGGTCCACGTTTGGATGGCCGTCAGTTGTTATGGTGGGACGGTCAATATCATTCTTATTCTGCTCAAAAGAATAATCAAAGAGATTTATATCGCACAGGTGGTCAAACCAATGTAAATTTTGCATTGAGTAATGGCGGAGAGTTGGGGTCTTTCCGTTTGTCATACAACTATCGTGATTACAATGCTATCTCTTATGGTGCAGATAACAAAGCTCACTCATTTAGTTTTGCTGCGGATCTGAAAGCAAATGACTGGATTAAGGTGAAAATGAATACCAACTTCTCGAACACGAAAGATCACAATGCTCCGTATGCCATGCAAAGTTTTGCAACTTACGGTTTCCCTCGTGAACAGGATGTCAACTTGATCAAAGATATGTATCTGACAGATGAAGGTTACAATTATTTCAGCATGAACAACTCTGTTACGCAGATGGCTCCTTATACCAGTTATTTCTCTGGTTATTATTGGTCACAGTTGCGTAACTCGAATGACTTTGACCGTAACCACTTGATTCAATCATTGAACGTTGATGTAACATTCAATGATAAGTTCTCCTGGACTACGCTGGGTGGTATTGACTGGACAGTATCCGATCAGGAAATTAAGCAACATGTCAGCAAACCGCTGTCTTACGAAAATAAGCAAGGTTGGTATCAGATCGCGAACAAACGTAACATGATTATGTACGGTCAGTCTTCTTTCAACTACAATCAGACATTCAATGACGTTTGGGATTTGTCAGCCATGGTCGGTGGTGCTGTTAAGTATAATAAAGAGGAATATCAGGAACAATACGTAGCGGAAACATTCGCTATTGAAAACTGGTTTTCTTTGAGTAATACGCGTGAAGACTTCGGACCTCGTTCCAGCCGTTCTCGTGGAAATGACTTATTGTTGAGTGTGTTCGCTTCTGCTCAGTTAGCTTATGCCAACCAGGTGTATTTGGAAATCCAGGCTCGTAATGACTGGTCTTCCATCCTTCCTCCGGAAAATAACCATTACTTCTACCCAGGTGCCAGCTTGTCATGGATCTTCACGGAAGCATTCGATATTCCAAGTTTGAACTTTGGTAAAGTACGTGCTTCTTGGGCCGACGTAGGTCGTCCGGGTCCTCGTTATTATGGTAACGTAGACTTCTCGTTAGGCGCTTATGGTGGACAACCTACCATGTCGTTACCTGATTATTTGCCACCGGCAGACTTTGCTTCAGCCACTGGAGGATTCCCGGTTCCGAACTTGAAGCCTGAACGTAAACGTGAATATGAAATCGGCTTAGAAGGAGCATTCTTACCGGGTAACCGTATCGGTGTAGATTTCTCTTTCTTCCATAATAATACATACGACCAGATCACGAAGTTAACAGTGCCTTCTTCTTCCGGTTTAACCGAAGTTCGTATGAATGCAGGTGATATCGCCCAAAGTGGTATTGAATTTTCTGTGAATACAAAGCCGATCATGACGAAAGATTGGACATGGGAAGTCGGATTCAATCTGGCGAACTATTCAACCAAAGTAAAGAAATTGGGTAAAGGTATTAATCAGTTGGATATGTGGGGCGCTACCGGTGCTTCTGTTCGGAGTATTCCTAATGGTGAATATGGTGAAATCTATATTTATCCATATCAGCGTGACGAACAGGGTAACCGTATCGTAAACCAGGGAACCGGTGTTTGGGACTTTGATAAAACGAAAATGATAAAAGTTGGTAAGATTACGCCGGATGTTGTCGGTGGTTTGACTACAAGTCTGTCATATAAAGACTTTTCTTTGAGTGCAGTCTTCGACTTCCAGTTCGGTGCTACCATGATTTCTCAGACAAATATGTTTTTGTTAGGTAATGGTTCCGGCGTTGAATCATTGAAATATCGTGATGAAGCCCGGGGTGGTCTACCTTATTATGTGAATACGGCTGGCGAACGTATCAAGTTGGATAGCCATTCAGCTGCTGTACCTGCTGATTCTTTCTATCCATTTATTTTGCATGATGGTGTAATTACTCCTGGTGTTACAAGTGATGGAAAACAGAATGAAAAAGTGATCTCTGCTGAACAATACTACAGTCAGTTATATTGGCAGGGAGGCATGGATTTGTCTGAAGACCAGATCTATAAAAGTGATTACATAGCTTTGCGTTCTTTGTCGTTCAACTACAATTTACCAAAAAGTTTCGTCTCAAAGTTCAAGATTCAAAGCGCACGTATCAATGCCTTTGCAAACAACTTGTGCTATATTTATAAAGCAATTCCGAATGTAACACCGGAATCTACACAAGGTACTAACTCATTTACAGAGGTTAGTAGCATCCCGGGTATCCGCAGTTTTGGTTTGGGTCTTAATGTTTCATTCTAATCAGTATAACAAAGTATGAATACAATCAGAAAATATATAACCAGTTTAGCTTTAGGCGTTGCCGTAACCGGAGCAATGGTGTCATGTGACACACTGGATGAGAAATTTTATAATCCGGATAAATTGACGGAAGCTGACTTCAGTCTGCTGTTTGCTTCTGCTCAGACAAAAGGACATTTGTTCCGGTATGATTACGGTGCGACTTACCATTACATGAGAGGTTTCGGTAAGATGTTAGGATTAGGTGTCAGTCCATTGTATCTGGATAGAACTCAAAACAATACGATTGTCCGTCCATGGGATGGCTGGTCAGGTACTCCGTTTAATGAGTTTATATTCACACAGACTTGTACCAATTACAGCAAAGAACTCAGTGGCATGAAATTGCTGTATGCCGACATGACAGAAGAAGAGCAAGAACAAAACAAAGTCTATATGCTTTGTAGTGATATTATCCGTTCTTATGCATTCCAACGTGCAACAGACTTATACGATGATATGCCTTATTCAGAAGCCGGAGGTGCTTTCCAAGAACTGTTTTATCCTAAATATGATACACAAGAAGAGATTTACATGAATATCATGGAAACTCTGAAAAATGCAGCTGCTGAATTAAGTGAATATCAATTTCAAACAGATGCACAAGAGTCAAAATTCTCTTCTGTAGATATTTTGTGTAACGGTGATTTGGATAAATGGATTCGTATGGCTAATTCTTTACGTTTGCGTATGGCAATGCGTCTTTGCCATGTGAAACCGGATGCAGCTCTTTCGACTATTAAAGAGTTGATTGCCGAAAACCGCATGTTGACAGAATATTCACATGATCTTGGTTTTGAAGAACAGGATAAAACACATGCCTTCGAACTGACATTCTTCCGTGGTTTGGATGAACGTGGATATGAATCAGGTGCACCGGCAACGATCATTGAAGATATCATGAATTATGAATATCAGCCAGGTGATGAAAATGGTATCACTCGTCACGATTTTGACCCACGTTTGTATGCCATGTTCCAACCGGATATCCACGGACGCTATATTGGTTTGCCATTAACAATAGAAGAAGCTGAAGCGGAACTTCCTAACTATTATACAGAAAAGGAATTGACTGATATGTATAATTTTAATGATGTGGTTACTAATCCGTGGAATCCGGAACGTATTCCTACAATGTATAACCGTCGTACTTACTTCAATTTCGATATGAAATTTCCGGTAATGGGTTCAACAGAAACAAACTTGTTATTGGCTGAAGCCGCTGTACGTTGGCCGGGCGAGTTAGGTAATATCGATGTTAAAAGCTGTATTAAGAAGGCCATTGATGCTTCTACTCGTTTCTATTATAATGTGAATAAAACAATGAGTTATAATGAATCTTCTCTGCCGAGTATTCTGTATGTTCAGGCAAAGGCTAAAGCTCCGGAATTGGACGAAGATCATCTGGCTGATTATGAAGAACTAGCTGCTAACAAGTTTGCTAGTTTGACCTCAACAAAAGATAAACTGAAATTCATTTTCGACCAGAAGTTCTGCCACATGAATATCATGAATCCGTATGAAATTTACAACGAAGCTCGTCGTTTGGTAAAAGACTTCGACGGAGAACTGCCGTTTGTCTCCACTCCTAATGTGGTATTCCAGGAACGTATGTTCTATCCGTCCAGCGAGTTGACTAACAACGGTGATAACTTTGCAAAAGTTGCTCATAAGAATACATACGACACACCAGTTTGGTGGACAGGACGTACAACTCCTGCAGAAAACCATAATGGTAATGCATTGTAATAAACATTAGCTTAATGCTACATAAACACAAAGGCTGTCGAGAAACTTTTTCGACAGCCTTTATTCACTATAAAATGTACTGCATAATTTAACAAAATGAGTAAAAATGAAATCGATTAATGTGATCCTGTATTGGGTAATAGTGATGGTGATCGGCCTATCGGCTTGTGGTGATGACGATGAAAAGACGATACCGGCTCATACAGAAGAGGAGAAAATATGGATTGCCGATAATCAGAAATATTTTCAGGAAAAAAAGGAAGATGTAGAGGATGACGGACAATTGCTGTATCAGCGATTGGTCGTGGATGAAGATACGCTTTTGTATCGTGTACTGGAAACAAGTCAAATAGATTCTTTCCCTAAGATAGATGCTAATGTAAAAGTTTCTATGTTAGGAGTAATTCCGGTTTCCCAAACGGTTATCGTAGGTAATAAAGATGGTAATCCGATAGATCAGACTTTAAAATTGGACAGTCCAAATCTGATTAAGGGACTGGCTGCTCTTTTGCCGAAAATCCGTAAAGGAGAAAGGGTGGATGCTATAATTCCTTATCAGTTGGGATATGGGGATCGTAATTACTCCAATCCGTATATTCCATTATGCTCAACGTTGCAGTTTACTTTTACTGTAAAAAGTTTTGATTAAGCTTTTAAAAAGGAGAGGTTGTTTCACTTCAAAAATTGAAAGACCCTCTCCTTTTTATATTCAACACTAATATTTCTTCTCATTCGCCAAGTTCCACATATTCAGGAAAGAGGCTTTTGTAATATCTACGATCTTATCCCAGTTGATCTTTTCGACATGGTCGCCCGGCATATGGTAGTCCGGATGACCGTTGGTGTGATACCAGATAATGGGAATACCACGTTTGGCAAAAGAGCCGTTGTCACTCCCTCCTACCGGCTTGTCCCAGGGGTGATAAACAGGTTTCAGGTTCAGGTCATATTTCTTGATATCATTCTTCAGCCAGTCACCGAAAGCCTTGTTTGCTTCCGTATAGAAATAATCGACCTGCTCGGGAACCGCTTCGTTCGAATTGCGGCCGATCATATCATAATTCAAATATCCCTTTATATCTTTCAGGAACGGACAGTTCTGCACAAAATATTCAGAACCCAGCAATCCTTTTTCTTCACCGTCCCAGAAAGCAAAAATAACCGTACGTTGCGGTTGCTCACCGGAAGCCAGAAATGCTTTTGCAACCTGAAGGACAGCCGATACGCCCGAAGCATTATCATCTGCCCCGTTATAGATCTGATCACCGTCCAGCATCGGATCGAAACCCAGGTGATCGTAGTGTGCTCCGATGATAACATATTCATTCGGATTCTTCCCTTCTATCTTTCCCAGGATATTGCGCATGGATAACTTCTGATGTACGCCTTGCTTCAGTTGGGCGATCGAATCAGGATGCACCTGGAAACGTCCCCTCTTCTGGCGTTCCTTATTATAAGCCTCGAAAGGTTGGTAATAAGACTCATTCAAGGGAGCGATGCCCATTGTCTTCAGGTTGGAGACGATATACTCGGCAGCAATCCGTCCTCCCTGGAAACCGGCTTCACGCCCTTCCAGTTCGTCACTGGCCAAGAAACCGATATAGGCTTCCGCGTTTTCCTTATTGATAGTGTTCAGTCCTTTTTCTACAGGCGACTGTGCCCAAAGGGTGGTAGATAGCATGACGGATGCTACAAATAAACCTGTTCTTTTCATTGTATGATTGTGTTTTATAGATTTGTTCCGCGCACAAAGATAGAAGATAAATTGAAGAATTGTAAGGGATAGAAAATAAAAAAAGGCTAATCTTCGCTGTTCTGTCAGCGTCGAATGCCCATCTCTCGATCTCTCACCAGTCTTATAAAAGACCCTAGTGAAGAGAATACATCAAAATAATATACTTTCTTTTGCTTTAATTTTTTGCGTTAGCGCCCATTTCTTCCAACAGGCGACGGATTTCAGCATTTACTCGCTGACTCATTGTACCATTTCTCATTGACTGATAACGATCAGCCTGATAACGCAACATCGCTAAAGTACGAAGATTTTCTTCATTTCTACTTGTCATCATAATCTTTACTTTTTTATGTCTTCCACGCTTGGAAGACTCGTTAATAATTAACCTAAACCTTAATCTTTTCTTTTTGTTTACAGTGCAAAGATAAGCACTTTTTCCAAAACTATGCTATAAAACATATAAATTATTTCTATCTTTACATTTATTTAATCTATAGAAATAGATTTTCAGAAGATAACCTCCCTACTCCACTTCGGTCAATTCACCTGTAACTGAATTAATTACAAAGCCTCTAACCGTAATATCGGTAGGAATCAACGGGTGGTTGCGAACTTGTTCGACTGTATCTTTTACTGAGCATTCTGTCGAGTCAAACCCACGAAGCCAGTATTTAAAATCGATTCCGCAGTAACGGATCATATCGATTCGCTCAGCGGGAATACCCCGTTTCTTCATTGCTTCGATCATCTCGTCGCTGTCCATATGCTGGGCACCGCAATCAGAATGACCAATGATCATGATCTCGACCACTCCCAGTTCATAAATAGCGACCATCAGACTGCGTATCACACTGCCGAACGGATGTGAAATGATTGCACCGGCATTCTTTATGATTTTCACGTCGCCATTCTTTATGCCCAATGCGGCAGGAAGCAATTCTATCAGACGAGTATCCATACAGGATACGATGGCAATCTTTTTATCGGGATACTTATTCGTTATAAACTTTTCATATCCTTTCTTATCTACAAATCCCCGGTTGTATTCAAGTAATTCGTCTATCATGAGTCTGTCTTTCTTTTAATAATAATACTAGCTATATAAATAACAACACTGGTTTAAATAATGTTGTGGAATTTCAAGGCTTTGAATATCCCGTCCTCATCGACGGAATCGGTTACATAATCCGCATATTGTTTTACGTCGTCGTCAGCATTCCCCATAGCAACCCCGATCCCGGCATGCTGAAGCATGGCTACATCATTACCGCCATCACCGAAAGCCATACATTCATTTAATGGTATCTTAAAGTATTCCAGCATTTTATCAATACCGATCCGCTTGCTGCTCCCGGCAGGTACCACATCGGTAAACAACGGATTCCAGCGGGTGGACTCGCAATGGGATAAGATAGACATGATCTTTTTCTCCTGTTCGGCAGTAAAAAATGAGACTAACTGGTAGACCGTCTTTCCCTTCATTTCACTCAGAGGACGGATAGGCGGCTCCGGAAAATTCAGCATATTAAAAATTTCTTCCACTGTTTCATCCTTATAATTCATAAAGATTTCTTTTTCCTGGACAAAAGCACAGGGGAAAGACTCTTCAGTTTCCAAATAGCGGATCAATGCATCGATATCCCTGTCGGGAATGCTGTGTTTATAGATCACTTTGTCTTCTCCGGCAAAACAATATCCACCGTTCAGTGTAACATATCCGTCAAATTTTAAATCTCCCAGATTGTTGATGGAACTGTAATGACGACCTGTTGCTATAAAAACTTTAATACCTTTCTTCCGTAAGATATCCAATGCGTCAATGGTAGAGCGGGGTACTTCATGTGTCTTAAAACTGACCAACGTCCCGTCTATATCGAAGAAAATTGCCTTAACCATACTTTTTCTAATAACCTAAATTTGATACAAAGATAAGAATAAATAAACACATGCGGATTTTTATATACCTTTGTAAGTAAGATCTTAATAACAATTTAATAGGTAAGCTATGGAATACAGACAATTAGGAGGATCGGGACTTTATGTACCCGTGCTTTGTTTAGGGACTGCTACTTTTGGAGGTACAAACGGTTTCGAAGGATGGGGACATACCCAAGTGGACGAAGCCAGACGCATGATAAACCTTTGTCTCGATGCGGGTGTAAACCTGTTCGACACCGCTGACGCATATTCAGACGGACTTTCTGAAACGATATTGGGGAAAGCTGTTGAAGGACTGAGAAATAAACTGTTGATATCGACCAAAGCCACATTCAACCTGAATCCGGAAGGACGCAACGCTATGGGTTCTTCCCGCTTCCACCTCATCGAGGCCTGCGAAGCCAGTCTGAAACGGCTGAATACCGATCATATTGATATTTATCATATGCATGGATTTGACGCCAATACGCCGGTAGAAGAAACGCTTCGTGCTCTGGATGATCTGATCACTGCCGGAAAAATACGGTATATCGCTTGCTCTAATTTCTCCGGATGGCATCTGATGAAGGCTTTGTCTGTCTCCGAACGCTATGGCTGGAGTCGTTATGTGGCACAGCAGGTTCATTATTCTTTGCTCAACAGGGAGTTTGAATGGGAATTAATGCCGCTCGGAATCGATCAGAAGGTAGGTTCCATCATCTGGAGTCCTCTTTCAGCAGGACGTCTGGGCGGAAGATACCGGCGCAACAATCCGATACCGGCCGACGGACGTGTGGCTCGCGGCGGAAGTCCTATCCCCGATGAAGCTACTTCCTACGAACGTTTATATAATATAATGGATGTATTGGATGAGATAGCAGAAGAGACAGGACATTCGGTAGCACAATGTGCGCTGAACTGGTTACTGCAACGCCCAACTGTTTCCAGCCTGATAATCGGGGCCAGCACAGAAGAACAATTAAAACAGAATCTGGAGGCTGTCGGCTGGAACCTGACACCGGAACAGGTAAAAAGACTGGATAATGCCAGCCAGGTCACCCCTATTTATCCATATTGGCACCAGGCACAATTCCCGTTTTTGAATGCACAGATTCAATTTTAGAAATAATTGAACCTACTTTTCCCTTGATGGAAAAGAAGGCAAAAGATCAAGGCTGCACCTGCCTCGCTACTGCGCATCCTCCGTTCGCTGTCGTCTGTGAACTCGCTGCGCTCAAACAGCACAGCCTCCGGACGCTCTCTGCGGATGCTTCGCTTAACGCTCATCAACTGAGGCCTTTCATAGAACGCTTTGCGTTCTCCTGGGATGGCCGATACCGACTGTTGAAAAAGAAAGGATCTGTTATTATTATATAGGTGTCGGTATCGGCCATCCTAAGAGGAAGCATAGCTTCCTAGGAAAGGCCTAAGCGGGTGAACGTCCGCGGAGATGAAAGACGGAACGGTTAAGAAAATCCGTTGTTTGAGCGGAGCGAGTTTCGGATTTTCGAGTGGAGTCTTTCACCGGAGCAGTGAAGCCGGTTGAGCCTTGATCTTTTGGTTACTTTTCTATCAAGAGAAAAGTAACATTCAAATCTGATAAAAACTGAACCAATTCCCTCTATATTATTATTGTAATATTCTTACATTGTCTTATTATCCTCCTCGTCATATTCATCATCAAATTCGTCATCATCGAATTCATCATCATCGAACACATCACGATCTTCCAATATCTCAAGACCGAAATCGCCGCCTGTAGATTCTTCCAGTATAGGGATATACTTACTTGCCTCAAGAGATGTTTCGGCAACCAGGTGAGGGCGGCCACCTCTCCCATATTTATATTCAATCAAAGGAATCTCTTCCGTATCCTCTTCCAGTATATATTGCGTCAAGGCAAAACTCTTATCCGGTTTGATCCCGAACTCTTCGGCAAACGCTATAGCCCCATAAATAAAATTATGAGCTTCATTATAACTGATTTTAATACCGCAATCAGTTGCCGTTCTTTCAACAAAATCGTCATACTCATCCGGTGGCACATTAAACCTATATACAGAATGTTTCACTCCCAGACACAACGTATCTACGACGTAAACTCCGAATGTATAATTTCCACCGGCATGACGACGAACTACGATCACTTCCGCTACAGCCCCTCTTTCATCTTTCCAGTCATCGGAAACATAACACACCTCTATCGGTAAATTTCTAGCTTTCAAACGAATATACTTTTCAGGAGAGAGTAACTGAAACTGATTCTGCTTGCTTTTATTTTTCGCCATTTGCTTGTTTGTTTAGTTTCGCTAAAGGTACGATTTATTTGGCTTATACAAAAAAACGGAACCCTCTTTCGAAGATTCCGTTTTACTATTTAGATGATCAAATAATCAATTATTCTTCAACACCCCACTGCTGTTTAGCCAAACGCTTGTAGTTGTTAAGTCTCCACTTAGCGTTGTCTTCGGCAGCCTGGAACAATTGAGCGGCTTCGGCCGGGAATTGTTTTGTCAGAGATGCGAAACGTACTTCACCCTTCAGGAAGTCCTGGAACTTGCTCCAATCCGGTTCTTTGCTATCCAAAGAGAACGGATTCTTGCCTTCTTCTTCCAAAGCCGGATTGTAACGCCACAAATGCCAGTAACCACATGCTACTGCATCAGCTTCTTCCTGCTGGCTCTTACCCATACCCTTCTTCAAACCGTGGTTGATACAAGGAGCATAAGCAATGATCAATGAAGGACCATCATAAGCTTCAGCTTCGCGGATCGCTTTCAACGTCTGAGCCTGATCGGCACCCATTGCGATCTGAGCAACATAAACATAACCGTAAGTTGTAGCCATCAGACCCAGGTCTTTCTTGCGGATTCTCTTACCGGAAGCAGCAAACTTAGCGATTGCACCTACCGGAGTAGCTTTAGAAGACTGACCTCCCGTATTTGAATAAACTTCAGTATCCAATACCAGGATGTTAACGTTCTTACCTGAAGCAATTACATGGTCAAGACCACCGTAACCGATATCGTAAGAAGCACCGTCACCACCGATAATCCACTGTGAACGTTTTACCAGGAAGTGAGAAAGCTCCTTGATCTGTGCGCTAAGCGGACAGCCGTGAGTGATACCTTCTTCAGCAATAGCCAATACCTGAGGAGCCAGTTCTTTTGTCTTATCGGCATCATTCTGATTTTCAACCCAAGCCTTCAGAACTTCCTTAGCTTCAGCAGGAGCATTGTCGGCAGCGATAATTTCGTTCATCGCATTTGTCAGGCGTGCACGCATCTTTTCGTTAGCCAGTTCCATACCCAGACCGAATTCGCAGAAGTCTTCGAACAATGAGTTAGCCCAAGCCGGACCTTGACCCTTATCGTTTGTTGTATAAGGAGTAGAAGGTACTGAACCTGAATAGATAGAAGAACAACCTGTTGCGTTAGCTACCATTTCACGGTCACCGAACAGTTGAGTTACCAACTTCACGTACGGAGTTTCACCACAACCGGAGCAAGCACCGGAGAACTCAAACAACGGAGTTGCAAACTGAGAGTTCTTCACGTTAGCCTTGATGTCAACCAAATGTTGTTTTGTTGTAACCTTTTCAGCACAGAAATCCCAGTTCGGAGCTTCATCCAATTGAGTTTCCAAAGCAGCCATCTTAAGCGCTTTACCACCCTTTTTCGGATTACCCGGACAAACATCGGCACAGTTACCACAACCCAGACAGTCAAGAACGTCTACCTGAATACGGAACTGCATTCCTTCGAATTGTTTACCTGTTGCTTTCAAAGAGTTATTGAACGGAGCAGCAGCCTGTTCAGCAGCATCCAACACGAACGGACGGATAGAAGCGTGAGGACAAACATATGCACACTTGTTACACTGGATACAGTTATCCGGTTCCCAAACAGGAACGAAAGCGGCTACACCACGTTTTTCATATTTAGCTGTTCCCTGATGCCATGTACCGTCTTCGATACCTTCGAATGCAGAAACCTTCAGCAAGTCACCATCCTGAGCATTGATAGGACGAACTACTTCGTTGATGAAAGCAGGATCGTTGTTTGCTACAACTTCATCGTCCGGCAGGTTAGCCCAGTCCGGATCAACTGTCAGTTGAGTATATTCGCCACCACGATCGACAGCAGCATAGTTCTTGTTAACTACATCTTCACCCTTCTTTCCGTAAGACTTCACGATGAATTTCTTCATCTGTTCGATAGCCAGATCAACAGGAATTACACCTGTGATACGGAAGAATGCAGACTGAAGGATTGTATTGGTACGGTTGCCCAAACCAATTTCCAAAGCAATCTGTGTTGCATTGATATAGTAAACAGTAATATTTTTCTGAGCGAAATAACGTTTTACCTTGTTCGGCAGGTGTTTAGCCAACTCTTCGCCATTCCATACAGTGTTCAGCAGGAATGTACCGTTTTCACGCAAACCGCGAGTAACATCGTACATACGCAGATAAGCCTGAACGTGACAAGCAACGAAGTTCGGAGTATTTACCAAATAAGTAGAACGAATCGGATGATCACCGAAACGCAGGTGAGAACAAGTGAAACCACCGGACTTCTTAGAGTCGTAAGAGAAGTATGCCTGGCAATATTTGTCTGTATTGTCACCAATAATCTTTACAGAGTTCTTGTTAGCACCCACCGTACCGTCAGCACCTAATCCGTAGAACTTAGCTTCGAACATACCTTCGCCGCCCAAAGCGATTTCTTCTTTCTGAGGAAGAGAAGTGAATGTAACATCGTCTACGATACCCAGTGTGAACTGATTCTTCGGCATCGGCAATGCCAGATTTTCGTAAACGGCAAGAATCTGTGCCGGAGTAGTATCTTTAGAACCCAGACCATAACGGCCACCCACGATAACCGGAGCGTCAGCCTGTCCGTAGAAACAGTCTTTTACATCCAGATACAAAGGTTCGCCAGTTGCACCCGGTTCTTTTGTTCTGTCAAGAACTGCGATACGTTTTGCAGTCTTAGGAACAGCAGCCAGGAAATGCTTAGCAGAGAACGGACGATACAAATGAACAGAAACCAAACCTACTTTTTCACCCTGAGCAGTCAGGTGGTCGATAGCTTCACGGGCAGCTTCGGTTACAGAACCCATTGCGATAATCACGCGTTCTGCATCTTCTGCTCCGTAGTAATCGAACAAACCATATTTACGGCCTGTGAGTTTGGAGATTTCATTCATATATTCTTCTACGATAGCAGGAACTGCTTCATAGTATTTGTTTGAAGATTCTCTGTGCTGGAAGAAGTGATCCGGGTTTTCAGCCATACCGCGAGCTTCCGGTTTTTCCGGATTCAAAGCACGTGCACGGAATTCAGCCAACGCCTTCTGGTCGATCAGCGGAGCCAGGTCATCATTTTCCAGAGCTTCGATCTTCTGGATTTCGTGAGATGTACGGAAACCGTCGAAGAAGTTCACGAAAGGAACGCGAGACTTGATAGTTGCCAGGTGAGCTACACCCGCCAAGTCCATAACTTCCTGAACAGAACCTTCTGCCAACATTGCGAAACCAGTCTGACGAGCAGACATAACATCCTGATGATCGCCGAAGATACACAAGGCATGAGATGCCAGTGTACGGGCAGATACATGGAATACGCAAGGAAGCAACTCACCGGCAATCTTGTACATGTTAGGGATCATCAGCAACAATCCCTGAGAAGCCGTGTAAGTTGAAGTCAGGGCACCAGCCTGCAAAGAACCGTGAACTGCACCCGCAGCACCACCTTCTGATTGCATTTCCTGTACCAAAACCGTTTCGCCGAAAATATTCTTACGTCCGGCGGCAGCCCATTCGTCTACATATTCTGCCATTGTAGACGACGGAGTGATGGGGTAGATAGCGGCTACTTCGCTGAACATATAGGAAATATGAGCAGCAGCCTGGTTACCATCACAGGTCAAAAATTTCTTCTGTTTTGTCATAGACTTTTACTATTAGTATTTAAAAGAATTTCTTAGTATAAAAAGCCAAACAGCCAAAGCGGGATCATATTCTCTTCTCCTACTTCGACCTTGTCTACAGCATAGTATAAATCAGGATTGTTTTTTACTTTCATATTTTCCTCTATCCTGAAATTATACTTTCCGTTTACCAAAAAGTGTGCGTTCTTCATTCCCTCATTTAGCGTATTGTCTTTCAAAAGCTGGTTATAGAAAAAAGATTCGCGCACAGCCTGCACATTTACCTCCATCGGACGGATGGGGTACATCAGATTCGAATTGTACATATACACGGTAGATGGTTTTTTCGGAAACGATTCGCCTACCGGATATAACATATTCATTAAACGGGCATCGGTCAGATATTTTATATAATTCATCACTGTAGCCCGTGACGTTTCTATTTCTTTGCTCAACTGACTGACATTCGGCGTACACGGTGCGCTGATAGCCAGCAGATACAACAGTTTGCGGAGTTTGGGCAGATAGCTTTGCTCGATTTGCTTGATGTACAAGACATCTACCTCCAGCATCATATTCATTGTCTTCAGCAGGTTCTCTGAGAAATTGCGTTTCTCCAGGAAGAACGGATAAAAACCATGATGCAAATAATCCTGAAAATAAGCCATCGGTTTGGCTACCGAACAAATATTCTTCGCAATCTCCTGATGGTTCCCGATTATTTCTTCAAACGTATAAGCCGGAAAACTGTTTCCCGACATCAGATTCAAAAACTCGCGGAAAGAAAAACCACGCAGATTATATGAAACAACTTTACCTGATAGATCCGGATTTTCCTCTTTCAGCCTCATCACTGACGAACCGGAAAAGATAATCTTCAGATCTTCAAAATTATCATAACAATAACGTAACTCTTTCGACCATCCGGAATATTTGAAAACCTGGTCGATCAACAACACCTTCCCTCCTTTTGCCCTGAACTCAGAAGCAAAGTCGACCAGCGTACGTTCCGTAAAATAAAAGTGATTCAGATTTATATACAGGCACTCTTTATTATCAGCACCAAAATGTTCGCGGGCATAATCCAGCAAAAAAGTAGTTTTCCCTACTCCACGAGAGCCTTTGATCCCGATCAACCGGTCATTCCAATCAATCTCATCCATCAGCCCCCGGCGTACCGGTGCATGCAAATGTTCTACAAGGTATTTATGTGTTTTAAAGAATGCTTCCACCTGACTGTCTTACTATATAGACCGCAAAGATAAAAAATATCCTCAACTTTGCAACACCGAGATAGCAATTTTATTTTCAGTTGGCAATCCAAAGTTGGCAAAGCGTATTGACGTTTGAGAATTTAGAGTTGACAGTTAATGCTTCCGGTTTATCTAAAAACATTAACTGTCAACATCTTTTATCTGATTATTCAATTATCGTTACCCAACCGTATGTATCAGGTTCGTCACCGTATTGGATGCCACGCAGTTTGTGATATAGTTTTTCACAAACAGGTCCGGGTTTGCCGTCTTTGGCAATCACGTATGATTTATTTTCATCCAAATCATCAATCTGTGAAATCGGGGCGATTACGGCTGCTGTTCCGCATTCTGCCGCCTCATCGAATGTAGCTATTTCTTCAAAAGGAACAGGACGACGTTCAACAGTCAGTCCCATATCTTCCGCCAATTGCTGCAAACTCTTGTTTGTAATAGAAGGCAGGATGGAATGAGATTGCGGAGTGATATAGCTGTTTCCACGAATACCGAAGAAGTTAGCCGGACCACATTCGTCCAGGTATTTCTTTTCTTTCGGGTCCAGATACAACACGGCTGCATACCCTTTTGAATGAGCGATCTCACCGGCAACCAAACTGGCTGCATAGTTACCACCAACTTTGATCGTACCTGTTCCATAAGGTGCTGCACGGTCGAACTCACGCATGATACAAACCTTTGAAGGTTGGAATCCACCTTTGAAGTAAGGTCCTACCGGAGTTACAAACACCATAAACATATATTCGGGAGCCGGCTTCACACCAACCTGTGCACCCAGGCCGATCATCAGCGGGCGAATATATAATGCTGCCCCGCTCTCATAAGGCGGAACAAAGCGTTCATTCAATTTCACAACTTTACGGACTGCTTCTTCAAACATTTCCACAGGAAGTTCAGCCATCTTGATACCACGGCTGGAAGCTTGCATACGTTTGCCGTTTTCATCCATACGGAACACACGGATTTTACCGTCTTTTCCCTTGAATGCTTTCAAACCTTCAAACGACTCCTGTCCGTAATGGAGGCAAGTAGCTGCCATGTGAATATTAATAATTTCAGAAGAGCTAACTTCCAATTCACCCCACTTACCATCACGATAGTAACACCGTACATTGTAGTCTGTCTTCATATAACCGAATGCCAGATCAGACCAATTCATATTTTCCATATCTTGTCGTAATTAGATTATGAGCGCAAAAGTAAGCTATTTCGGATGATAATTGTTACTTTTGCAGCAAAAATAATTAAAATATGAAAGTTATTGATCTGATCAACGGCAGTAAAACGACTGCTTTTTCATTTGAAATTCTACCTCCTCTGAAAGGGAACAGCATACAGAAGGTATATAATGTGATTGATAAACTGAAAGAATTCGACCCTAAATACATTAATATAACTTCTCACCACAGCGAATATATCTATAAGACCTTGCCCGACGGCAGCTTCCAAAAAGTGAACATCCGCAAGCGTCCGGGTTCGGTTGCCATTGCTTCTGCCATCCAGAACAAATATGGTATTCCGGCAGTTCCACATATTATATGTAAGGGATTTACAAAAGATGAAACGGAATATGCGTTGATCGATCTTAATTTCCTGGGAGTTTACGACCTGCTGCTGTTGCGTGGTGATGTAAAAACACTGGAAGCCGGACAAAATACGGATTTATATCACGAACATGCGACTGACCTTCAGGAACAGGTAAACAATTTCAATAAAGGCATTGCCGTAGACGGTTCCACATTCGAAGCAAACGAAACACCGTTCTCATACGGTATGGCTTGCTATCCGGAAAAACATGAGGAAGCACCGAATATGGAATCGGATATTTTTTATCTGAAAGAGAAAGTAAAAAACGGTGCCGACTATCTGGTTACCCAGATGTTTTTCGATAATGAAAAATATTATTCATTTGTGGAACGTTGCCGTGCCGAAGGTATCGATGTCCCGATCATTCCAGGCATCAAGCCGGTTGTCTTTAAAAACCAGCTGACCGTATTACCTAAAATATTCCGTTCAGACATTCCCGAACCGTTTGCAACCGAATTGCGGAAATGTAAAAATGATGATGAAGTAAAAGCCGTAGGTGTCGAATGGTGCATCCAGCAATGCAAAGACCTGATCGCCCACGGTGTCCCCAGCCTACATTTTTATACAATGATGGCTACGGATAGTGTTTATAAAGTAGCGAAAGAAGTATATTAAAACCGTTGGTGGAACTAATCGATTGCCTGGAGACAACGGGTTGGATAAAAAGCGTAATACTGACGAAATCCGGAGAACATTACTATGTCTTATAAATTAGAGGTAGGTGTAAATGAATTTAGACGTACCTCTAATTCGATTTACACCTACCTCTAAATTTATTTAGACCTACCTCTGTCTGAAAAAACATTAGATTGCTTTACGCAGATCAACTGAATAACTTTACACCGTGAAGCGATTCAAATCCTTATCTTCACAATTATAGAAACCATCAATATGAATATTATTCTGCGTATCGATCTCCACAACAGCAAAACTGTTGTTATCGGGAAGGTTTCCTTCTATCATCCCTTTCATTGTCCAGTAGTGGATATTATTACGGAAACTGTAATGTCCCGCATGATGATGTCCCTGGAATACAGCTAGCACATTCCCGTTTTCTTCTAACAGAGGAACTATTTCGTCCGCATTACTTACACAAAGCGATTTACTGATATCGGAGAAGCGGTCTAACAACTGATGGATAAAAATGATGACCGGTTTGTTATTTCCTTTCAATTCTTTTTTCAACCAGTCTATCTGGTCTTTAGGAATATATGCCTTTGTCCAGTCAAAATTACCTTTATCATACGGTGTTCCGTCCAGATTGTAGTTCGCATCCAGGACTATGAATTTTATATTATCAAAGGCAAATGAATAATAAGCCTTCTTGTCGGCATCCCCCTGATTGGAGGTATGTTGCAGGAAATCGTCTTTGGAGATGCTATCCATATCATGATTTCCCAGGACATGGTAAACCGGTCCCCGGAACGATTGAAAGACGTTTTCTATTTCATCCAGATAAGTAATTGTCTGTTCCCGCAGGGGGACATTATCCTGATCCTTCAGATCGCCCATTTCGATCACAAAATCCAGATTGGAAGAGTTGAAGACCTCCATGGCCTCTTTCAACTTATCCATTGTCTGAGGGAAATAACGGGTCCCATAAGGTTCCCGCCGCGAATAATGCAGATCGGTAACAACCCCAAACCGGACAGGCCGTTGTCCGCCACAAGATACAAATGAAGGAGAAGCTGCCAGGACCAACACCCCTCCGCATGCCTTTTTTAAAAATAAGCGTCTGTTCATCATATTAAAAATTTCATAGGTTATAGAGTCATGCCGGTAACCTGCCGGATGTAGCAGGCTATCAGCATTGGCTTACAATATTAATAATAAAAAGTCAATATATCTACCATCCCGGATTTTGGATTAATTGCGGGTTCAAGGTTATTTCATTAATAGGAATACATTCCAGATAATCTCTTTCCGGATCAAAACCATATCCATTGGGAATCTGGCCGATATAAGGATCTAATAATCCATTTTCATCTACCTTATAATTAATCTTCACACCTTCCCACTCCGACAGATCCAAAGGATACCCTTTAGGACGTTTTCCTTTGAGCAGACTATGTGCCGCCCACCTCATGATGTCGTCATACCGAAAACCTTCACAACCTAATTCCACCGTACGCTCCCTTCTTATTTCATACAATTCATCTGAAATAGCATAACCGTAATCGGCATATAAAGAACGGTTTATATCAGACTGTACTTTAAAGTCCGGCATCCCTACCCTTCTCCTCAACAAATTAACAGACTTATCATAATCAACAACTTCCCCCAGTTCACATTTAGCTTCCGCATAGTTCAACAAAGCCTCGGCATAACGGAAAACAATGGCTCCCGTCACACAATTGGTATTCCATGATACACCGCTCCCCGCCTGAGGATCTTTCGGGTCATTCCCTTTCTTTATCTGAAAACCCGTATTATTCAAATACTCCCCGGACTGATTCAGGAAAGGCTTGGTAAATATACCTTTGCCATAACCGTTATCCCACATCACCATATCAGGAATCCAAATAGTCTGGGATAAACGCGGATCACAATCTTCGGCAATCTTTGTCAGAAAATCACCGCCTTTCACCGTTTTCCCAACAGATATATAATCATACGGTTCACCGTTCTTTTTCAGATAATGGTGGATTTGCTCCATTGTCAGAGAATTTCCGGCCGTTCGGTCAGAAACATATATCTGAAAAGAATGTCCCATCCCCAGTCCTTTATCATAACGTTTCCAGAGAAGAGCCTCCTTATTAGAGGTTTGATCCGTCAAGGAAAACATCTTGCAATAATCTTCCGACGGAGAATTTGTTGAATATAATCCAGTCGAATATTGGGAATCCATCAATTCTTCCGCAGCCTCAACCGCCAAGCGGAAATATTTATCCGGATCGGCTCCGGAAGTACCAAACGCAGTTCCTTTATGATACTTCTGCCAACTGCCTTCATACAAAGCGACTCTCGATTTAAAGAGCAATGCGACTTCCTTACTCAACCGATTCGAGCCACCATCTACTGATTTCAAAGGATTCAGGTACTCTATTGCCTTATCCAGGTTCCACAGGATCGAATCTACAACAAGCACACGGGAATCCCTGGCCTTATACAACTCTTCAGAGCTTGTATCCAGCGCCTTGGAAAACCAAGGGACATCCCCATAGGCACGTACCTTTTCAAAATAAAACCAGGCTTTAAAGAAATGGGCTTCCCCGACATAATGTTTATAACTATCGAAAGGATCTTTACATTTCCAATAGTTATCAAAAAACACATTCACACTTCGTATCTTCGTCCAGTTCCACTCTTTATCAGACGTTGAAGTGACCGGAGAACGCGAACCATTCCACACCGTACTGGGAACACCTGTTATCTGTGTATCAGAACCTCTCGTCCCATCCCAGCCAATCAGTCCGGTATAACTTCCAACAACTTCGAATGCCGGAAGCGATGGATAAAACTGTAACGTATAATTAGCCAGATCGCTGGTCGCTTTCCAATAATCGTCATTTCCAATCTGAGTTAACGGCTTCTTTTCCAGATAATCGTCACAGGAACTTATCAGTATTGCACACAATAAACAAAGAGGCAATAATATTATATTTCTTTTCATATGTAAATAAATTGCGCTCCCTATCTCAAGAGAGCCGTTTAAAC
>NZ_QTMM01000015.1:0-234221 GCF_003635445.1 Parabacteroides sp. AF17-3
AAAACCTACCATAGAAATATGGCAAGGCGTTGGGTGCTTAGCCTACTTATGATTATAGGTATCGTGGGCTACTTCACCATTCCTACGGTGGCAAGCTGGATAGTGTCGGCTGGCGGAATGTCTGCCTATAACCGTAACGTGGCACGGGCTGGGTCAGTCGCCGGGGCTGCGGCAGGGGCAATCGGTGGAAAGGTATCGGGGAAACTACTCAAATAAACAACATCAATTTATAAAATATGGAATTTAAGTCATTAACGAACATCGAAACGAGTTTCCGGCAAATCCGGCTCTTCGCACTGGTATTCATCTGCCTGTGCGCACTGGTGACGGGCTTCGCCGTGTGGAACTCGTACAGCTTCGCCGAAAAGCAGCGGCAGAAGATATACGTCCTCGACAACGGGAAAAGCCTGATGCTGGCACTCTCGCAGGACATGGCACAGAACAGACCCGTGGAAGCCAAGTCGCACGTGCGGCGTTTCCACGAACTTTTCTTCACACTCTCACCCGACAAGGGGGCTATCGAAAGCAACATCAAACGCTCGCTGTTCCTTGCCGACAAGACCGCTTTCAACTATTACAAGGACTTGGCGGAAAAAGGGTATTATAACCGGGTGATTTCCGGAAACGTCACGCAGACGGTGGAGATTGACAGCGTGAAGTGCGACTTCGACCAGTACCCCTACAAGGTGAACACGTATGCCCGCCAGTTGATTGTCCGGGAAAGCAGCCTGACGGTGCGAAGCCTTGTGACCTCGTGCCGGTTGCTCAACGCCACACGGAGCGACAACAACCCGCACGGCTTCATCATCGAAGCGTTCACCATTACCGAGAACAAGGATTTGCAAACCGTTAAGAGGTAGCCTTATGGAGAGAAAACGAAACTACATCGAAAAGGTGCGGGACTGGGCGGACGACTGCCTGCGCCGAATGTGCGGACGGATTACGCCGGGCAAAAGGCTGGCGGTTATCCTCGTGATGTTCTTCTTTTTCGGCGGCTTGTCTATCTATATCACCGTTTCATCAATCTACAACATCGGGAAACGGGACGGCAGGCGGCTGCAAATAGAACATATCAAACAACTGCCATTGCAAGGCAATGACACAATCAACAGTATCAACCCCTTAAACAGACCGGAATATGGAAGAAGTACAGAAGAATGAGAACGGCACGACCGTACCGCAGGCGGACGGGAAGCCGAAAAAGGAAGATAAACCCAAACGGGAACTTACCCCGCAGCAGGTGCAGCAGCGCAGGAAAATGATAGTCTTCCCGCTGATGTTCCTTGCCTTTGCCGGGTGCATGTACCTGATATTCGCCCCCTCCGGCAAAGAGGACGTGAACGTGGAGAGCGTGGGCGGCTTCAACGCCGACATACCCCTGCCCGCAGAGGACGGGATTATAGCCGACAAGCAAAAGGCTTACGAGCAGGCGATGATAAGCCGCAAACAGCAGGACAAGATACAATCCTTGCAGGACTTCGGTTTCACGGGGGACGATGAAACGGAAGAACCGCAAGCGGAAATCGACCTGATGCCGGAAGAAGATGCGCAGCCACAAAGGGGCGGCGGTGCTTCTTCGGCATACGCTTACCGGGACATCAACCGCCAGTTAAGCACGTTCTACGAAACGCCCCCTGTGGACGAGGAAAAAGAGGACTTGAAGCGGCAGGTGGCGGAACTGACCGACCGACTGCAACAGCAGCAGAACGCCACACCCACCGCTGACGACCAAATGGCACTCTTGGAAAAGTCCTACGAGCTGGCGGCAAAGTACATGAACGGCGGGCAGGGACAAGTCGCACAAGTCCCGGTAACGGGCGGCATTGACCGCAAGCCGGATGCGGTGGCGGTGCAGGCTATCCGGGAAACGACCGTATCGGGATTGCAGCAGCCCATGAGCGATGCCGACTTCATCCGGGCTTACAGCCAGCCACGAAACTACGGCTTCAACACGGCGGTAGGCACGGGCTACGCTATGGGAAAGAACACGGTAGCCGCCTGCATACACCAAGACCAAACGCTGGTGGACGGGCAGGCGGTGAAACTGCGGCTGCTCGAACCCATGCAGGCGGGAAATATCGTTGTGCCGAAGAATACCCTTGTGGCGGGGACGGCAAAGGTGCAGGGCGAACGGCTCGACATACTGGTGTCCTCGATTGAGTACGCTGGCAACATCATCCCGGTGGAACTCGCCGTGTTCGACACGGACGGGCAAAAGGGGCTTTCCGTCCCGTCCTCTATGGAGCAGGAAGCGTTCAACGAAGCTATGGCGAATATCGGAAGCGGGCTGGGTACAAGCATTTCCTTTGCCCAAAGTGCCGGGCAGCAGGTGGCTATGGACGTGACAAGGGGATTGCTGCAAGGAACGTCCGGCTACCTCGCCAAGAAGTTCCGAACCGTGAAAGTGAAGCTGAAAGCAGGCTATAAAGTCATGCTGTATGCCAAACAACAATAACCATTTTATCAACCGTTAAAATTTCAATTAGCAATGAAACAGATTTTTGGATTGTTCGCCCTCTTGCTGGGCGTGTGTGCGGCAAACGCACAAACCGCTGACACCGTGAAGTATGCGGCTGGCAACGACTTGTACCGGGGGATTACCCGGAAACTCCCGTACCGCCAAATGGTTACGCCCTACGGCGTGGAAGTGACCTTTGCCAAGACGGTGCATATCATCTTCCCCGCCGCCGTCCGCTATGTCGATTTGGGAAGCAACCACATCATAGCGGGCAAGGCGGACGGTGCGGAGAACGTAATCAGGGTGAAAGCCACGACAGAGGGCTTTCCGGGAGAAACGAACTTCTCCGTTATCTGCGAGGACGGCAGTTTCTTTTCGTTCAACGCCAAGTACGCCCGTGAACCGGAAATGCTCAACATCGAAATGAAGGACTTCTTGGAGAATGAAGATACGTCCGACTTCTCGCATACCCGGATGAACATCCATTTCCGGGAACTGGGGAATGAAAGCCCGCTATTAGTGAAGCTGATAATGCAGAGCATCTACAAGAACAATGACCGGAAAGTGCGCCACTTGGGTAGCAAGCGTTTCGGCATACAGTTCTTAATCAAGGGGATTTACACCTATAACGGGATGCTCTACGTGCACACGCAGACAAAGAACAGTTCCAACGTGCCTTTCGACACGGACTTCATCAGGTTTAAGATAACCGATAAGAAAGTGCCCAAACGCACGGCTATTCAGGAAACGGTACTGGATGCGGTACGCAGCTACAACGAGGTGATAGAGATTGCCGGGAAATCGACCGTGCGCACGGTGTACGCCCTGCCGAAGTTCACCATTCCTGACGACAAGCTGCTGGTCGTGGAACTCTACGAGAAGAACGGCGGGCGGCATCAGACCATACGGGTGGAAAACGCCGACATCGTGAACGCAGAAGTGATTGACGAACTAAAAATCAAATAGGGAATGAAAAGACACATCTTTATAATGATGCTCTTTGCGCTGTGCCTGACCTCGTTTCAGGCACACGCACAAAGATACCTGCCGGGCATGAAAGGCTTGCAGGTCACGGCGGGCATGACGGACGGGGTGCATTGGAACGCTGGCAGTGATTTCGCCTACCACATCGGGGCGGCGTACAGCGTTTACACCAAGAACGCCAACCGCTGGGTGATTGGCGGCGAATACCTGCACAAGAAGTATGACTACAAGGATATGCAGATACCCGTAGAACAGTTCACCGCAGAGGGCGGCTATTACCTGAAATTCCTATCGGACAGACGAAAGACCTTTTTCCTTTCATTGGGCTTGTCGGCTCTCGCCGGGTACGAAACAAGCAACCGAAGCGAAAAGCTGCTGCCGGACGGCTCTACCTTGCTGGATAAGGACTGCTTCATTTACGGCGGTGCGCTGACGCTGGAACTGGAAACCTACCTGACCGACCGGGTGGCTCTGCTGTTGAACGCAAGGGAACGGGCGTTGTTCGGCTCGGACATAGGCAAGTTCCACACGCAGGTATCTTTGGGACTGAAATTCATTATCAACTGACCGCTATATAATAATGTATATGAAGAATGTAATGTATAAAATCATCATGGGCTGCTACATCGTGGCCGCCCTCGTGCTTGTCACCGCCTGTAATGACAACTTGGATATTCAGCAGGCGTACCCGTTCAGCATCGAAACACTGCCAGTACCCAAAAGGCTGAAAGTCGGGGAAACCGCCGAAATACGCTGCCGACTGGTGCGTGGCGGCTATTACCAGCCGACTACCTATCAGATACGGTATTTCCAGCCGGACGGCAAAGGAAAGCTGGAAATGGATAACGGCACGGTGTTCCTGCCCAACGACCTTTACCCGCTGGAGAAAGAAACGTTCAGGCTCTACTACACCTCGGCATCGACCGACCAGCAGACGATTGACATTTATATCATCGACAGCTTCGGGCAGATGCAGCAACTTACACTATCATTCAATAATGACAACAGCGAAGAAGGAACGGAAACAATAACCCCCTAATAACAAAACGACATGGTAAAAATAGAATTGGATATAGAAGGCATCTCGTGGTACATAGAAACCACGTTGGAAACAGATACAGTTCCGGCAGTAGGTGACATCATCATTGTGGACAAGGACTGTATTTCCGAACGTGACAGTGCTGAATTATGGAAAACGCCGTCCAATCAGGTTTTCAAATGGGCGGACGAAGAAGATGATGCGCCCGTAATGGTATGGTTCGATTGCGAAACGGAAATGCTTGTCAATAAACGGACATGGAAATATGACATCGAGGAAGAAGAAACCGTGTGCATACTTGGTGTAAAATTTATTCACTATGAGGATTTATAGTTGCGACATCCGTTTTTATCATCCTCTTGGGAAACCGGGTATGGAATGATACGCAAAGCGTAAATATCGGGCAGACAGCCCGCCGGGAAGCATCGGCGGGCTGTTTCCATGATAGGGAAAACGAAAGGCTTCTTTGTTACTTTCTTCACCCGCTGGCAGGCTCACGGAAGAAAGTAACGGCGGCAAGCAGCCGCCGTTTTCTATCAACTGGTTTTAAGGCTCTTTATGGACGTGTATTTCTCTAACCACACCTTTACCTGTTCCATGTTATATTCGCCCGTGATGATTGCCGTATGGTCGTTTATGGCAACAAACCGGACACTCTCGTAGCTGTTTACCCAGCCTTGCAGGGAACAGACACCCCACGTTGCAACATCTTCAAAAACACTGCGGTCTATCCGGCTGATTGGCTCGCCGAAAACTACCGTCATTATCTGAAAGTCCGGTTTGTCCTCTAACAGTTGCAAATGGTGCAGCGTGCCGAACTCGTCAGTTTTGCGCCCCCACGCCCACACATCATTATACAAATCATCGCCCCACTGGTGCGGGTGGTCGAAACGGACTTTGACCGCTATGGAATGCTGGTCGTCTTGGATGCCCTCGATAACGCCCGTTACCATTAAGCCCGTAAAAATGCACTCGCAACGCCTGCCGATAAGCTCCTTGTTTACTTCTGTTGTTTTCATGTCCCTAAAATTTACTTGTTTATTACTCCGTTCTTCTTCGCTACCCATTCGTCACGCCTGCGGCGGCACTCGTCCAGCGTTTTGGCTACCGTGCTGAAAAGTTCGCCGTCCGTGTGGCGGTAGTCATATTGATAATAAATTTGTCCCCTGAAAGCCCCTAAACAGCATTTCACGAACTTTTCTTCTCCCGGTGTTTGGGTTATGCTTACCCCGTTTTTGTTAAGTGACTGCATGATGTTCTATTTTTTTAATGGTCGTTATAATATCAGTAAAGAAAGCAACAGCAGGAAAAGCAGAGCCATGCCCAGCGCATAAAGGGCTGAAAGGCAGACACGGAGCAGGAAACAGGCGGCACGAAATACGATATATGCCGTTATCGCCGTGCCTGCTCCGGCTACGCTGGTGAACCGCCATGCAAGGCAGAGCAGGAACGCCCGCCAAAGGATTTTATAAATGCTTTTCCGTTTCATCGCTTGGTTGTTTTTAGCGGGCAGGGCTTTGACACCCCGCCCGGATTGGTTGTTATGCCGCCCGGAACACAAAGCCGTCATCAAACCAGTAATCGCACATGAACAGGTCACGGGCAAACTTTTCATAATCGAAATAGGTCTTTGCGAACTCCGGCAGGTCGTAACATTCTTCTATAATTTCATAGGCGAAATCTTCTTCATCGTCATATTCCCCCTGATACTCGTCCCGGAAATCACGTACAAGGTCGTCCGCATCTTCCTCGCTCAAATCATGGCTTTTGTAGTTGCACCACACGAAAAAGGCTTCCTGCTCGGTGTCGCTCAAATCCTCCACCGCATCACGCAGGGTGAAGAAGTTTTCAGAAATCCAGCTTTCGCCGATTAAGCCCTCCGGCACGTTCTCCCAGTCCTGAAACATGTATTCCGCATCTTCCTCGTCCTTGTGCAGTTCCCGGCAGGCTTCGTAAAATTCCTCCTTGTCCGAGTAGTCCGAAAGGTCGAGCCATGCCCCAAACAAAGAACCGTTGTTGTACTTGGCATAAGTGCCTACATAAACGCTTGCTGCTGATAATTTCGTTGCTTCCATATTGCTGTAATTTTTAAGTTTTTAATTTTATGCGGATTTGAGAGGTGAGGGAGTTGAAGTTTCACTGAACTTTTTTCCTGTTTCCCGTAAATCCGACTTTTTTTTTATGCGTCTTCCGGTCGGGTCGGTCGTTTTCGTTTCACATAGGCTGGTTTGTGAAGGGGTCTTGCTATGCAAATTTTTCCGACAAAAATTTTTTCCGACCAACGGGAAGCTGTAACAATTTTTTTCGATGAAACCCAATTTGCAGAGCCAAAAGCCCCCGTAGCTACCTTTGCCTATTGAAATGATAAAAACGACTGTCCCGGCTGGGGGACTGCATAATGAGGAAGATTTACAGATAGGGAAACAGGGGAAAAGTGCCTGTTCCCTTTCGTCTTTTAGGGAACACTCCATGCGGGCGGGAAAGGCAAGGGTATGGCAAGTTTATCTTGCGGTACGCTTGTGCGGGTTTCCAACGGCTCTTTTCACGGAATACAGTCAGCCATGCCACGCACGGCTGGCGTTTCGGGGAATGTGCCAGTTGGAAAAGGATATAAAAAATGCGGGTAGTCGGTGGACTGCCCGCAAGGTGAAAGAATGTACTTTATTGGGATATAGGTTGTTAGGTGGAATTTCGTTACCGAAATCGTTACCTGTTTTGTTACCAACGGTATATAGGTAACTGAAAATTTACATGGCGACTTCCTTGTAAATTTTCTCGATGCCGACAAACTTCTTGTCAAGCCCTTGCATATCGCTGCCTATCTTGCTGTTGGTGATGCGGGCGTAAATTTGGGTCGTTTCGATATTGGTGTGTCCCAGCATCTTGGACACTGTTTCAATGGGTACGCCCTTTGACAGCGTGGTGGTCGTTGCGAACGTGTGCCTCGCAAGGTGAAATGTCAAATTCTTTTTAATACCGCATATATCGGCAATCTCTTTCAGGTAGGCGTTTAGTTTCTGATTGCTGATTACGGGAAGTATCTTGCCGTCCGGCAACTTGCCCTTGTACTTCTTCAAAATCATCTTGGGAATATCCAGCAGGGGGACATTCACGTCCGTATTCGTCTTTTGCCGCTTGGTGATTATCCAAAGGTTGCCGTCAAATGACTTTTGGATATTCTCCTGCCGCAAGTTGGCGACATCGCTGTAAGCCAGACCGCAGAAACAGGAAAAGACGAACAAGTCCCTGACGTGTTCCAGCCGCTCGGAAACCATTTTCTTTTTAAGGATGATTTTTATCTCGTCCTCTGTCAGATAACCCCTGTCCACTTTTTCCAGCCGGATTTTGTAGCTGGCGAACGGGTCGCCCACCAGTATGCCGTTGTTGCGGGCGATGATGATGATACGCTTGAAGAACTGCATGAACTTGGCGGTGGTGTTGTAGCCGCACTTGCAGGCGGTACGCAAATACAACTCAAAATCGGTAATGAACATCGGGGTAATCTCCTTTATGGATATGTCCGATACGTTGTACTTGCTTTGGATAAATTCGGCGAGGTGGCGGCGGGTCACTTCATACTTGCGGTAGGTCGCTATCGTCTTGGATATGCCCACAAGCTGCTTCACATCGTCATTGTGCTTTTGGAACAACGAAAGGATTGTTTCGTGGCTCTCGCTATGACCTAAAAACTCGTTCTTCACTTTCTCGGCGGTCACGTAATTGTCACGCCGCTGCATTTCGTGGTAAATGGTGTTCAGGGAAGAACGTATGTCGTCCAAAAGGGCGTTTATCCTCCCGGCATCCCTGCCTTTGGCTTTGCCCGCAGCCGTGTTCCAGTTGTCGGGCTGGATGCTCTGTTTCGTACTGAACTGGCAAAGTTTGCCGTCTATGGTGATGCGTGCCATAATCATAACCTCGCCGTTTTTCTTTTCAGAACCTTTCTTCAAATAAAAAAGAACCTTGAATGTCGATTTCATAACTCACTTTTTTTAGTTGCAAAATTAATTTTCACCTCTCGTTTTCGAGTTATGCAGACTATGGACTAATCAAGTCATTATCAGGTCATTTGTGGACAAATCGTTACCGTTTTTGTCCGGCAGGGAATAGGTAACGATTTAGTAACGAAACTTTGTCTTTTACCGTACTTTTGAAGTCTTGGAAGCAGGACTTTTGGGCAATAAAAAAAGCCACAAATCATTGATTTGTAGCTTTTTGTCCGTTTGCTGACCATTTCTGTCCAGCACGTTCAGCGGAGAGCGAGGGATTCGAACCCCCGGAACAGTTACCCGTTCACCGCATTTCGAGTGCGGCCCATTCGACCACTCTGGCAGCTTTCCTGATCGTTGACGCGACAAATGTATAAAAAATTTGATACCGTTATCCTCCAAAGGTCCTTTTTTTCTGCACACAGCACTACTATGTCAGTCCCAACAACACTATTATGCTAATACCCATAGCACTATAGTATCATACAACACAGCACTATAGTGCTAAAAAAAAGGGAGTAACCTCTCGGCACTCCCAATCCTATCGTGTTAACGAATTGAACGTTATTATTTGAAATAACGGTTATATAATCCTTCGAAACCTTTACCATGGCGGGCTTCGTCTTTACACATTTCGTGTACTGTATCGTGGATAGCATCCAGATTCTGCTGTTTTGCCAATGTAGCGATACGTTTTTTATCTTCGCAGGCACCGGCTTCTGCTTCCATACGTTTTTTCAGGTTAGTCTTTGTATCCCAAACAACATCACCTAACAGCTCTGCAAACTTGGCAGCATGTTCAGCTTCTTCCCATGCGTAACGTTTGAATGCTTCTGCTACTTCAGGATAACCTTCGCGGTCTGCCTGGCGACTCATTGCCAGATACATACCTACCTCAGTACATTCACCCATAAAGTGAGCGTTCAACCCCTCAAGAATAACAGGGTCAACACCTTTTGCAACACCTAATACGTGTTCGTCTACAAACTGCAGAGCGCCTGTTGTTTCTACCAGTTCTTTGAACTTGCTTTTCGGTTGTTTACATTGCGGACAGAATTCAGGAGCTTCGTCACCTTCATGAACATAACCACATACTGTGCAGATCCATTTCTTTTTCATCTTCGTAAAATTTTATTGGTTGTATAACTATTAGTATAATCTTTTGTTATTCGCTGTGACAAAATTAACCAAACAAATCTAAACAGCAAGAGATAAGCCGATAGAAATATTCTATCTGTTAATTGATAAAAACTATGGAACTTATTCAAAGCGGCAAATGTTAGATTATAAAACTTACATATAGTATGGATACATTAAAGATTACAAGCCTCTTAGGCGACAAAGCAGAATATTTACTGGGTCACACCTGTAAAACGATCGACAAATCACTGATTCACATACCATCTCCTTCAACAGTCGATGATATCTGGATCAATACGGACAGAAACATTCAGACATTAAATAATTTACAACGAATGTTGGGAAGCGGACGCCTGGCTAACACCGGTTATCTGTCTATCCTCCCGGTCGACCAGGACATAGAACATACGGCCGGAGCATCATTCGCCCCGAATCCCATTTATTTCGATCCGGAAAATATCGTGAAGCTGGCAATCGAAGGCGGTTGCAACGCTGTCGCTTCCACATTCGGAAACCTGGGAGCTGTGGCACGTAAATATGCACATAAAATACCGTTCCTCGTAAAACTCAATCACAATGAATTGCTTACTTATCCGAACAGCTACAATCAGGTGATGTTTGGCACAGTCAAGGAAGCCTGGAACATGGGGGTCGCAGCAGTCGGTGCCACCATCTATTTCGGTTCTGCGGAAAGCCGTGAGCAACTGGTCGAGATTGCGGATGCATTCGAGTATGCACACGAACTAGGTATGGCAACCGTCCTCTGGTGCTATCTGAGGAACAATGATTTCAAGAAAGATGGCGTAGACTATCATGCAGCAGCCGACCTGACCGGTCAGGCCAACCATCTGGGTGTAACAATCAAAGCAGATATCGTTAAACAAAAACTGCCGTCCAACAACGGTGGCTTCACAGCCATCAACTTCGGTAAGGTAGATAAAAAGATGTACACCGAACTGACGACCGAACATCCGATCGACCTTTGTCGTTACCAGGTAGCCAACGGTTATATGGGCCGTGTCGGCCTAATAAATTCCGGAGGAGAATCACACGGTGCCTCCGACCTGAAAGAAGCCGTCATCACTGCTGTCATCAACAAACGTGCCGGCGGCATGGGCCTGATCAGCGGACGTAAAGCATTCCAGCGTTCCATGAAAGATGGCGTCGAACTGCTTCACACCATCCAGGACGTTTACCTGGATCCGGAGATCACGATTGCATAAACATGTATGTATAATTACGTACAACCAATCGTTGCGTCACTGATTGCCGTACTTTGGGGGATGGATACTTTTGGAGTGATGAAAGGGATTGCCGTAGCATTGGTATTTACCGGCGTTTATATCGTAACACAAAGTAAATCGAGGGCCCAGTTAGAGGCCCTCTGAAATACCTTTCCATAAATTATCGTCAGGGACAGGGGCTACAATCTTTATCAATTCTTTGGATACCGGATGGATAAACTCGGCACTCCGGGAATGGAGACTGATACCACCATCTTTATTCGAACGCTCGGCACCATATTTCAGGTCTCCTTTAATCGGACACCCCATCTTTGCCAACTGGCAGCGTATCTGATGATGCCGGCCGGTTTTCAGGTCTATTTCCAATAAGAAATAATTATCCGAATGCGCAATCACCTTATAATGAAGAATCGCTTTCTTTGAATCCGGACGTTCGGTATCGTAAGCGTAACTCTTGTTTTGTTTCTCGTTACGGACCAGCCAGTTCACCAGTTCGCCTTCTTCAGCCGGCGGACAGTTCTTGACAATGGCCCAATAGGTTTTCTTCACCTCTCCTACCCGGAACATCTCGTTCAGGCGGGGCAAAGCTTTACTGGTCTTGGCAAACAGGACTACACCACTCACCGGACGGTCCAGCCGGTGGGTAACACCGACATACACATTTCCCGGCTTGCAATACTTCTCTTTCAGCCACGCCTTGAGCATTTCCGAAAGAGGAGTATCACCGGTTTTATCTCCTTGTACAATCTCACGGCATGTTTTGTTTACCGCGATGATATGATTGTCTTCGTAGATAACTTCCATATTACATATTCATACCGCCGTCTACCTGAATCACCTGTCCGGATACATAAGCAGACAAATCAGATGCCAGGAATGTAGCTACATTTGCCACATCTTCAGTAGTACCGCCGCGGCGCAAAGGAATCTTCTTGTTCCATTCTTCTCTTACTTCTTCCGGCAATTTCGCAGTCATATCGGTAATGATAAAACCAGGAGCGATTGCATTAGCACGGATACCGCGTGAACCCAGTTCCTGAGCCACCGATTTAGCCAAACCGATCATACCGGCTTTTGAAGCCGAATAGTTGCTCTGACCGGCATTCCCGTGAACACCTACGACAGAAGACATATTGATAATGTTACCTGCACGCTGTTTCATCATGACCGGAGTACAAGCATGAATGAAGTTGAAAGCCGATTTCAGGTTCACATTCAGGACAGCATCCCACTGACCTTCGCTCATACGCATCATCAGGCCGTCTTTCGTGATACCGGCATTGTTAACCAGAATATCGATACGACCGAAGTCTTTCACGATTTCCGCCACTACATTATGAGTCTCTTCAAAGTTGGCTGCATTAGAAGCATATCCTTTTGCTTTAACGCCTAAAGCTTCGATTTCTTTCTGTGTAGCTTCACCGTTCTCGTCGATAACCAGGTCTGTAAATGCGATATTTGCACCTTCAGCGGCAAACTTTAAAGCGATAGCCTTACCGATACCGCGTGCAGCACCGGTTACAATGGCAACTTTTCCTTCTAATAATTTCATAATATTTCTATTTACGTTTATATTAACACTGTATCAGACAAGCACCCGCCGAATATCCGCCGCCGAAGACGGTCAGACAAACCAGGTCGCCTTTCTTGAATGTATGGTCATTCTGCGCATACACCAAAGCCGAACTAACCGAACCGGTATTACCCAGTTCTTCGATATTATGCAGGAACTTTTCTTCCGGCAAATTCAGCTGCTTGGCAATATTCGACATGATACGCATATTTGCCTGGTGACCGATGAAATAAGTCAGGTCATCCAACGCAAATCCGTTCTTCTCCAACAGATAAACTGCATTTTTAGGCATGTAGGTACAAGCCTGGATAAACACGTCGCGACCTTCCGGCATCTGGATACCACCGTCACGAGGACGCAACTGCACACCTTCAGGCCCTTTCCCCAGATGACCCAACCCCTGTGTAAACACTTCAATGATATGCGGATCTTTCTCTGTCACACGTTCCTTTGAAATAAAGAACGCAGCAGCGGCATCTCCCCAGAGGTGACCGGCTTTCGGATCTGTTTCATTATAATAAGCAGAATTTTTATCTGCTGAAAGGATTAAAGCCTTTGTAGCCTTTCCCATGGCAAAATAACCTTCCACAACTTCCAGCGCATTTAAAAAAGAGGAACAGGCAGATGATAAATACAACGCTTTCGCATTTGTAATATTAAACTCACGCTGCGTATAATGGGCTGCGGTAGCAACTGTATCGTACGGAGAATAGGATGCTGAGATAATCAAATCAACTTCCGTAATGTCATACGGCAATTTTGGCAGTGCGTTACGTACGGCGTCCATTCCCATGGTACAAATTGTCTCTTCCGGTTTGGCTTTGGACCGGGTTTTAATACCCGTACGCTGTTCAATCCATTCACTTGTCAACCCGTTTAATTCCAAAAAATGTTGGTTGTGCACCCGCTCTTCAGGCACATAAAACCCTGTTGCATTAATAAACATCTCTGGTTTACTTTATCTTTATTCCGTTGAATATTAAATTCATTACATTATCTCTCCGCTTAATCCGCTGGCTGATATTATCTCCCATAATACCCCTTATATAAGGAACTTCCAATCCCTTTAAGGCATGATGTAGCACCACTGCTGTTATTTCTGTATCAGGCATTGCAAAGATTCCTTCCTTCACTCCGGCATCCAATATTCCCTTCAATAATTCTGTCTCACGTATGTCAAAGTTCTTACGAACCTTCTCCACGCGCCATATATCACGGAAAAAGTTAGCTTTCAGCGTACCATTACGAAATACGAGCGCTTTGATAGCATCCAATCTGGCATAGATGAATGTCATCAACTTCTCATCAGCTGGCAAATCCTTTCCGGCAACATCAAGCAGCATCTTGTATAACTGGTCCAGCTCCGATTCCACCACAGCCAGATAAATCTCATTTTTGCTCTTGAAATACGTATATAACGTACGTCTGCCTTTCCGGGAAGCCTGTGCAATATCGTTCATTGTCGTATTATCAACCCCCATGCGGGCAAACAATTGCCTGGCCACATCCACCAACATTTCGCGTGTTTTAGAAACTGTCATCGGCATTGTATTGCACATTTTGATTAAAACTGTGCGCAAAGTACCTAAAAAAGATTGGTTCTACCAAGTATATTAAAAAAAACTTGCAATAAATTTGTTTTATAAGAGAAAATCCCTACCTTTGCACTCGCAATCACGAAATGATTGTAAACTATATCGCGGAGTGGAGCAGTGGTAGCTCGTTGGGCTCATAACCCAAAGGTCGTAAGTTCGAGTCTTGCCTCCGCAACTATCTAAAGGCTTTCAGTATTCACTGGAGGCCTTTTTCTTTTTTATCTTTCCTAAGCTTTATTAGCCAAATTTAAGCCGTCAATTTCCGCCCCGGCATGTTTATTGTAATGTAGATGTATGGATATCAACCGACAAAAAGACTTAACAATATAATAATATGGCTTATATAGACTATTACAACATTCTAGGGGTGAACAAAGGCGCTTCACAGGACGACATTAAAAAAGCGTACAAGAAGCTGGCCCGTAAATATCATCCGGACCTGAATCCGAACGACCCGGATGCTCACCGGAAATTCCAGGAGATCAACGAAGCCAATGAAGTACTGAGCGACCCGGAAAAACGGAAGAAATACGACCAATACGGTGAAAACTGGAAACATGCCGACCAGTTCGAAGCTCAGCAGAACCAATACGGACAGTATCAGGGCGGCTTCGGTGGTTTTAGCGGCTTTGGAGGCAGCAACGGCGGGGGTGCCCAATGGAGTGCCTCAGACGACGGCAGCGGCTTCTCCGACTTCTTCGAATCCATGTTCGGAGGCGGCGGTCGTGGCAGAGGCAACCATGCTTTCCGCGGCCAGGACTATAATGCAGAACTGCATGTCTCTTTGGCAGATGCAGCCCAAACACACAAACAGGTTATTACCGTCAACGGTAAGAATCTGCGCATAACCGTACCAGCCGGTATCGCAGACGGACAGACCATCAAGCTGAAAGGCCAGGGCGGTCCGGGTGTAAACGGCGGACCTGCCGGCGATCTGTACATCACATTCAGCATAGCAGAAGACAGCCGTTTCAAACGGGTTGGCGACGATTTATATATAACCGCCCCGTTAAACCTCTACACCGCCATACTGGGTGGCGAACAGATAATAGAAACAATGGACGGCAAGGTAAAACTGAAAGTGGCTGCCGGAACGCAGAACAACAGCAAAGTCCGCCTGAAAGGCAAAGGTTTCCCTGTCTATAAAAAAGACGGGCAGTTTGGTGACCTGATCGTCACCTACTCCATCGAGATACCGACTAATCTGACGGATAAACAGAAAGAGTTGTTCCGCGAAATACAGAGTCTTAATCAATAAAACACGAGTACTATGCAAACAGATTTAATTATAGTCAACGAATATTGCCGGATATGTCATATAGAACCTTCTTTCATCTTCAGGCTGGAAGAAGGCGGACTCATTGAAATCCGTATCATCGAAGGCGAAAAGTATTTACAGGCGGAGCAATTACACGATATCGAAAGATATACACGTATGTATTACGACCTCTCAATCAATTTCGAAGGAATCGATGCCATCCACCATCTGCTGAATCGTGTCAAATCCATGCAACAGCAAATCGGACATCTGAAAAAGATGTTGCGGGTATATGAAGCAAAAGATTTTGAAGAAAATGAATTATAAAATCCAATTGACACATCTACCTTACATTCAACCCGGTAGATGTGTCATTTTGTTACTAAAAGAAGCCTTACTCCCCGGCTTTCAACAGAAAAGCAAAAACTTTTTGTAAAATAATTTGGATTGTAAGAAATAATTCATACCTTTGCACTCGCAATCAGGAATGATAGCAACTATATCGCGGAGTGGAGCAGTGGTAGCTCGTTGGGCTCATAACCCAAAGGTCGTAAGTTCGAGTCTTGCCTCCGCAACAATTTGAAGAAGCGACACGAAAAGCGATGTACATTAATTGTGCATCGCTTTTTTATTGAATACCTACTTCGCTAAATATTTCAAATCACACAATAAACGGCAAAAACAAGGGCTTGAACGTAAAAAAGCCAGCAAGGATTACCCTTACCGGCTTATATTTTATACAATTTGAATTATAAGAAATATTCTATTTCATTCCACTGAGAAGCAATCTTCCTCCGCCTGTTTGTTATTCACAAACATATCCTTCACAAATAAATATCCGATACCACCGAACAGAGCTAGAAAAACAAAGCCGATAAGTATCAGTGGCTTTTTAGGTGAAGCTGGCTTTAATGGCACCGTTGCCGGACTGATCACCGTATAGACCGGGGTTTGTTCCTGGACACGGAGTTTGTCCTGCTCCAGTTTCTGGGCCAACGTATTGTAAACATTGAAAGTCAGTGTCATTTCATTTTTCAGACGCTCCTGCTCGGTGCGGTAACTGGCAGAGATGATGTTCTTGTTCGCATCCTCAAAGGCGGCATACGCACGTTGGGCCTTGTAATAAGACTCACGAGCTTCTCCAAACACCTTTTCTGTAAACTCAAGATCCTGCTTGGCCTTCTGTGTACGGTAATTGGTGATGTATCCCTGAAGCTTTTCCACGACTATCTGAGTAAGGCTTGCAGAGATCAAAGGGTCCTGCATCTGGACAGAGACTGTTATTACCAATGTCTTTTTATCCACGGAGGCAGAGATACGTTTCTGCAATCCTTGTATCACGCCATCCTGTTCTCTGGTTAACCGGAAAGATGTTAATTCTCCCTTACCGGAAAGTTCTTCTTCTGAGAATAATCCCCTCACCCAACCAAGTAATTTGAAAGGAGCCTTTATCACATAACTCCACCACGCACTTTTCTGATGATCATCCATATATTCGTACAATGTCGATGAGTAATCACCTTTTTCACTCTCTACCTGTACAGGAAACAACTCCAACAGAAAAGGAATACTTTGTACCACATCCGGATACAAGTCCGGGGAGATGGCGTCCGAACCAGCCGAAGAACCCAGGTTTATACCAGCCATAGCAGCCAGACCACCCAGATTTCCCATCTTTTTGGACGGATCAGACGTTTCAGGTGCCAGCTTTACTGTCGTACTGTATTCTTTCGGTATGCTGAAAGCGACCACCAATCCTACAACTATCGCGACTCCACAGCATTTGAACAAGAACTTGCGTTCCCCCCATAGCCGTTTAGCTAACTCTATTAAATCTATCTCCTGTTCGTTTGTATCCATATCAGGAGCGTTCATTTGAATCATATCCATCTTTTTAATTGAAAATTAAAGATTGAAAATTGATAATTATTTCAGCGTGTTGATGATAGAGGTCACCATGGCTGCCATCGAAGTGGTTGAACTGGCTATGCTCAGAACTTCTGCCAGACTGGTCTTACGATCACGCTGTGTCTTGGTCGGAACGACAATTTCACATCCGGGTTCAACCTTCGGATAACGTTTGAAGAAGATAAAGCTTTTCTTTGTCGTTGCCACCTTTCCGTTCATATAGATCACGATCGGATATTTACGGGCAATATCGTTATAGCCGCCGGCCTGCGACAGGCAATCTCCCACAGACATACCATTAGTATAAGTCACACTGTTCGGATAAGTTACAGCTCCACTTATCTTCACTGTGCTCTGGAATTGTGGAATATAAAGTTCATCCCCGTCACGTAGCACCACATCATGCGCACTTCCCGGATTTGCCAGGGCTTTTTCCAAATCGATACCCACAGAGTAGTCTTTAATGTTTTCCAGTGATAAGGCAACCGAATCACGGCTTTGCTTATTTGCACTCAGTTGCAACAGAGTTTCCAGGCGGCGCATCTCATCTTCTGTCAACTGGCGTTTCAGGCTTGCCCCTTTTACATAGGCATCGGGAGTTATTCCTCCGGCTTTGGCGATAATATCACTCAGACGGGAGTTCTTTTCGGCCAGAACATAATCGCCGGCAAAAGTAATTTCACCATTTACCTTTACCACCTGTTGTTCCTGATAACCCGGTGAAAAACGCACATACACTTCATCGAACGGTTCCAACGTAAAGACCGTATCGCTATTTTTTCCATTAACCGGTATCAGCCCTAAATTGTCATTCAATTCAAAATTGAATACTTCGGCCGTACGGTTAGTATTTTCGTACGTTTTTGTATCCTTAATACGACGGGCTACTTCCACATTCACCGTTGCAGCCGATTCCTTCAAACCGCCAGCCATCATAATGGCATCTTCCACTGTCAGATTGTTCCGGTAAGGAAGAACTGTGTCTATAAAATTCACAGCCCCGCTTACTTTGATCGTATAAGGTTCTCTCAAATCAAAGAAAGAAGGGATATAGAGTTGATCTTCCGGCTTTAGTTCCATATCGGGAGCAGTACCGTTCAGGATACCACGGATATCTACGGCTATGACAGTCGTTGTAAAATCCGGATTCAAACGGGTGATCTGGGCACGACCGGCAAACTCATCTCCTTTCAAACCGGCTGCCTGATCAACCAGTTGACGGACCGTATGAACCGTACCATTCAACTCATATTCTCCCGGACGCCAGACTGCACCTGTCACTGTCAGACGGTTTTCATAGAAGGGGATCACTGAATCCACCAACAAGGAATCGCCGTCCATCATCGCAAAAGTAGGATATTTATCTTCCGTAACAGTAGCGATCTGGTAGCGGCTACCGGCTTTTCGCTTGACACGGACATCTTTCTTGTAGGCATCTCCGGTAAAGCCTCCGGCCATATTCAATAACTGTGAGAGCGTTTCCCCCTTTTTCAACTCAAAAATACGGTTACGTTTTACTTTTCCTTGTACTACAGCCAGCTGGTCATAAGGAGAAACGATCACCATATCATTCTCTTCCAGACGGATATTCGTATTGTATTTGCCATTCAGGAGATAATCATATACATCCAGTTTAGCGACTTCCTTACTGTTACGATAGACTTTTATTCCACGAAGCGAACCGATCTCATTTACACCGCCTGCTGCATACAATGCATTAAACAAAGTGGCAAAGGAGGGTAATGTATAGGTTCCCGGAGCAACAACTTCACCTACAATATTGACTTTGATACTACGTATCTGGCTTAGACTAACGGATACGAACGTATTAGCCCCATCCGTATCTCCCGACAAAGTAGACATGATCCGTCCTAATTCCTGTCGGATACGGTTTTCAGCAGTTTCGATAGTCAGTCCGCTGACAGATACCGGACCCAGGTTAGGGATAAGAATTGTTCCTTCGGGAGAAACCTTCAGTTTCAGATTCAGTTCAGAATCTCCCCATACATTGATCAACAATTCATCTCCGGCAGATAAAACATATCCTTTGGGAGTCGGTACATTCAGATCCGGCTCAAAGGACAGATTCTTATTTGAAAATATTTCGCGACCGAACACGGTTCCGCTTAGATCTCCTGCCGGACGATTGGCTTCCCGCTGGGCATCCAAAGGAGGTATCACCTTTCCATCCGGAATGGCAACCGTACGATCTGTAACCACAGCATCCGATGCTGTACGCGTAGCCTGTTCCGTCCCGGACTGTCCCATCCGTTTATTTATCTCCTGGCGAATCTGGTCATCCGTCATACCCGCGGCTTTCGCCTTATCAATCAAATCCTGGGGCACCTGTGCCGACAATGGAACCGCCAACCACAGTAATCCCCCCAATAATACATTTCTGATTACGATATTCATATTATTATTTGTTTTTGTTGTTATTTCGATTTTAGAAATAATTGAATCATCTGTTTATTGACTGGTTGTAACTGGCTCCCCTCTTGAGAGGGGGTAGGGGGTGTGTTAAAGCCAGTCAATAAAACAAGCCTTGTTACAGGTTTATTTGCCGTCTGCTTCAGCTGACGGATTAGTCAAGGGGTTATCTCATTGGACTTTAGTCCCATTTCTTACAGGTTTCTATCTAGGAGAAATGTGGCTGAAGCCAAAAGAGAGAAACAACTTGTAAACCGTCAGCTGAAGCAAACGGCAAATGAACCTGTAATAGTCAAGTGACTCTGATTATGGTGGTTGTATAGCGGGGATATGACACACCCCCTTCCCCCTCTCCAGAGGGGAGCCAGGTACAACCAGTTGCTATAAAAGATAGCTCAAACCTGATAATTTCTGAATCAAAACTTCCTGAACTCCAATCGGGCATAATCCGATTGCAGAACCAGATGCTTCGATGTTAATTCTTTGACGCCAAAGCGTTGCTCCGTTCCGTTCATGCCAAATGGTAATAAGTCTTCAACTTTGCTGATTGGCATGACTACAAACAAGGAATCTCCGGTATATTCCATATTACCGGTCTGACTGGTTACATCAACCTTCATCAAATTGATCGTATGCAAAGCCACGCTGTAATAAGCACGTTCCGGAACTTCTTCCTCTCCCGATGCATATTCTATCTTCATAATCTGCCAGCGACCATCCAGGTCGCCATTAATCGGCATTTTTCCACAAGCGCCAGCCATCAACAGTAGCAACGCACCTATTATATATCTTTTCATCGTATCCATCCTGTTTTTCTGATTGTTAACATGCCACCGGCACTTTTACCCAACATCGCTCCCCGGTCTATACCCAACGATGCTGTAAAATCCCATCCTTTCAATTGGTGGGGAGTATATTTCAATTCAGCTAAAGCATTTCCGTTCTTTTTGATCTCATAAAATGGTACGCCATAAGTACCCCAATTACGTGTAACGGATAAAAGGACACGATATTGCAAATCGGCACAAGGATTTCCCATAATCCCGAAATGATGTCCCTGTATACGATTACTTTTAAACATTATTTCTCCATCATCATTATAAATAGGAGACATAACCAGCGGATTGCCGATCCCCATCCCCCAATGTTGCCAACCGGTATAAATGCTATGATTATAATAATTATCCGCACCACTCACCTGCTCCGGTATTTCCGGTGTATGATCCCAATAAACAGGACCGGTCTGATCCTTTGTTGAAATATATTCGTAAACAAAACTACTAACGACAGGATTTTTGGGAAGTGTTATTTCTATCCCTGCCAGACAATCTTTCCAGCCATATTCCCCGAACATCTGCGAATGGTCTTCGAAATAATGCTCATAATAAGGACGAACCATCCAATCATTCGGAGCATACCAGGTCAATGAGAAATTCCAGCTGCCTAAATGATTCCCATAAATATTTGTTTGTTCACCCATCGGCGTATCACTACTCCCTCCGCTTGGAATAAACACTTTAAAGAAATCCTTGATTCTGTTCGGCATATCAATTTTTCCATCCCCGATAAACGCATTCCCTCCGAATTGAGCAGCCATCTCCAACCCTCCTTCAAAGATCAAAGGAAACTTCTCCCTATTACCGATCTTCACATATAAATCTTTGGAATGATAAAGCACATGTTCCGTATGTTTACCGCCCGGAACCACAAAGTCCTTCTGCCAGCCGTCATCCGTAAACATACCATAGGCAATATGCCCTTTAAAAGCCAACCAACCTTTTGTTCCCGGAACGAGCGTATATTCAGGAATACCGATACGAACCTGCGGAATCGGACGCGCATTTCCGGAGAATGTCAGTCCACCGCTACTCAGTAACGGATTATTGAACTCGCTATACCGCTCCTTACTTCCGATGCTCAACCCCAGGCAACGATATTTCAGGTCCGCATACAATTGTTGCACCACGAAAGTCGAAGTAAAATTATAGGCGACAGCCAGATCCGCCCCGAAAGCATACGAGAAAGGTTTATCCTTTTCCAACTCCCGGAAAACACCGGCACGCAGATACCCGTTATTCTTTTCAATAGACGAAAGCCCCTGCTTGTTTGCCGTCAGCCAGAAAGGGGTATGTTCGCCTCCGCTGAAGCTGACACCAGTCTCCGCCCGATAACTCAGCCCTTTCGTAAACTGAGCATAAGAGGTTAAAGGAAGCATACACATGCTTCCCAAAAGGATTAAGTTAGATACAATTTTCATTTATTTCAGATATAAAATGAAAAGCAGATCATCTCCTGCCCAGTTCGCGGGAGACGCTGCTTAAATAATTTCGTTGATACTGTAAATCAGATAACAAAAGGACACGCGACTCTTCATCGGCAAAAGTCCGGGATAAACGGTGGAGATTCTGCCGGACACGGTCGACCAGGCGTACCTCCAGATAACTAAGAAAAAGATAGCGGACCAACTCACTTCGACGCACCCGGTCACTATGCGATGAATTGGTATGCAAAGCATAAAGGTTATCCAATTCTTTCGTTTCCGGTTGGTTCTTTTGCGGTCCCGCGTCAAGCGCGGGAACAAGGCTGTCAGTCGGTAACAAATCGTCAGAAGATAGTATTTTCCGGATATTATCCACATAAAGGGCCTCTTCCCCTTCTTCCGTCAGGCATAAAGTATCCGGCCAACGTCGGCAGGCAGTAACCAAGAGCGACTCCGCTTTCCGTCTCGCCGGAGGGATCATCGCCTTTCCTACCCAACGGATAAAGGCTTCGCGCCCCAACGAACGGAACATCTCATCCGCATCCTTATAGCCTTCCGGTAATATATCCACCACCCGAAGACCGGCACTGCGCAGTTTGGGCATTACCCCCGTAACCGTTTCCCGCCCTACCTCGTCGGCATCCAGAAAAAGACAAACCGTAACGGCCTCTTTCCGGATCATAGCGATATGATGCTCCGACAAATTCGTGCCACAAAGGGCAACCGTATTGCTAAAACCAGCCGCATGCATTGCCAACGTATCTTTGTATCCTTCGGTTAAAAAAACGATTCCCGTCTCACGAACCTTCGTCACAGCCCGGTGCCAACCGTAAAGCAATTCATCTTTCTTATAGATCGCACTGGTCGAACTATTTATGTATTTGGGGATTTTCTTAACAGACAGATCCCCCCGGTAACGGGCGGCAAAAGCAACCAACTCGCCCGCCACATTACGAATCGGAAAAACAATCCGGCCACGGGTAAACTTCCAGGCTTCAGGCACGATAGCCGGAGCAATCCCAACCTCAAAAGCAGCATAGGTCTCCCGCAATTCTTCCATTCCCGGATCATATGGAAGCAATGTCTGCCTGTAACGTTCATTCATTTCAACCGTCGGAGCTGGTACCTGTTCCCGCACCTGATGCGGGACTGCAAGGGAACTATCCTTTTCAACCGGTTGCTTATCAGGCCTGTGTTTTTGCGATCCCGCATCGAGTGCGGGAACAGGCAAGTGGCAGATATCCGCACAAAGACGGACCGCCTCACCAAAGCTACATCCCTCCTTCTCCTGTACGAAGCGGAAGACATCCCCTCCGGCTCCGCAACTAAAACAGTGGTATACCCCTTTTGCCGGATCCACCCGCAGCGAAGGATGATGATCGTCATGGAAAGGGCACAAGCCCAGATAAACCGCCCCTTTCCTTTCGAGGGTCGAGTAATGGCCGACCACCTTTACCAGATCGACCCGTTCCTTGAATGATGTGATCTCCAGCCTGTTCATCAGTCCTCAAAATGTAAATTACCACCCGGATTCACAAAAGACGTATAAGTATCATTCCTATATACCTCGGCAATACCTGTCGATCCGTTACGATTTTTCAGGACATACAACTTGAGCAGATGGGAGGCATTCGACCCGCATTGGGCCGTATTCTTCCCGAAACGTTCCGGACAACCGATAATCACCACACAATCCGCCACAAATTCAATGGCACCCGAATCACGCAAATCGCTCATTATCGGGACAAACCCATTCTCGGAACGCTTCAACACCTCACGATTCAACTGCGAAACCACCAACATGGCACAATTAGCCTCTACGGCAATACGTTTCAATACCGTAATCGTATGACGGATCACAGACTCTTGTGTCTCACCCTTTTTCGTCAATGGAGCAAGTGTATGCAAGTAATCGATCACTACAACATCGCATTCACCTTTACGGCTCCGGAGCATAATCTCCGCCCGCAACGCATCCAGGCTCATAGAAGAAACATTCGTAAAATAATAAGGCGTTTTTTCCATACCGGCAGCATACCGTCTCATCCGATCGATATCCCCCTCACGAAGTCCCCCTATACGCAGGCGGGCAGCCTCCACACCGGCATAACCGGCAAAAAAACGGGCAGCAGTCTGTTCGCCCGTCATTTCAAAACTGAAATGAAGCACATGTTTACCCTGGCGAGCCATATTCATTGCCATAAACATCGCCAGCGCCGTCTTACCGTCACTCGGAAGACCGCCCAGCACCAGCACTTCCTTCCGGTAAAGTCCTCCCGTCAGTCCATCCAACCCGTTGATTCCGGTCAGCATACGCACCGAATCATCCTTACGGCTCATCCGGTCGAGATGATCGTCTATAGACAACTTCATCACTTCACTAAGCGGCAGAAGCGAATCCGATTCCGAATTATCCATACGCAAGCGTAGCAAATCGCGCTCGCAGTCTTCTATCACCTTCAGGTAGTCCATACCGTATTGCAGGCATTCCGATGCTTTTTGTACAAACAGTTTATGCATACACCCCAGCAGATAATGATGAAGGATTTCGCGGGCATACTCTACAGCGTTATGTTCCAGGCGAACCGTCTCCATTCCATCCGACAAGTACGCCATGCCTCCCATCTTCACGTAACGCTCCGGATCTTTCTTTTTCATTTCCTCTTCCACCAGGATCAGGTCAGGCCGTTTATTACGGTTAAACAGATCGGTAAACGCTTCGTAAATAAACCCATGATCCGGATCGGAAAACATTTCCGGACGCAACAATCCGACCACCTCAAGAATCGCCACCTGGTCCAGAAACAGCGAACAGAGCAAAGCTCTTTCAATTACATTCTTTTCCATACTCATAGCAACTTTTTAATAGGTCGGTACGGGGTACGTTCCCATGACTTATCTTCAACTCGGCTTCCGCTCTTCGCAAGCCAATCACATCCGGTTCAACCTGTTTTTTAGTCACTCCGGTTCTTTTACCCTCTTTCGGTGTTTCCGCAGGGATCTCCGGAGCCGTAAAACGATCATAACCGCAAACACGAAAGCAGATATGGCCTGCCACCCGTTTCACTTCCACCAAAGATTCACTTTCCAGTGAACTGACATATCTTCTGACCGAGCGACTGTCTACCTCCATAAACCGTGCCAGCTGTTCGTAAGTTATGAAACATTCACCTCTACGGCATAAGACTTGCTTTCCTTTGATCGACACATAGCCGTCGGCATAATTGCACAAACAAAATAACAACCAATGCACTATCCCGATCATACGTTCACTATTATCGGATGCAAACATCCGTTCTATTATTACACGAGGTACTTTCAAATAGGATTTTCCAAAATACATCAAGGCCTTAACATCCGTGTAAATATTCTCATTTTCAGCCATTTCCATAATGCCGTTTGTTTGTCACGCATAAAACGCAGTAAATCAACCCTATACACTACCTCCTGCCGGATGGCTGTCAAATCCCTACATTATATATAAGAATAAAAGAAAAGGTATTCTTTCTTTTTATGCGTTTTGATTATTAAAATTGATTGGTTAAACAAAATACAATTGTATTCAGTTACAAAAACAATTGTATTTGTATGTAAAGACAGTTGTTTTTGAAATCAGAAACAATTGTTTTTTTACATATGCAAAACATCATGGTTCGCCCAGAAAATCCACAATAATTGCAACCTGTAAAGGAGACAAGATACGGGCTCCTTTAATCCATCCTGAACGAATCAGACGATCGTACAATTCTTTGTTTATTATTACCCAACGTGTAAGTCTTCTCGAGGCTGAATGGGGTGTTAATCCTGGAGCATAAAGGATAGCCAATTCCTGCCATCCAAAAGTTTTTTGTTGAAATAGTTCTTCCATAATAAGATGATTTTAAGTTATTTTATTACCCTATAAATATACACATAAATTCGGATATAACAACTATATAATCAAATAAATTCAACAAAAAATGCATCTAAATGCCCGTTCGGTTCCATTCGGATCATTCAGCCTATATCCCCACCGTATCTTTGTAATGAATTCAAGGGAAAACACCGGTTAATCTCCCCCTGAATCCACCAGTAATTTCCAATTATCAATTTTCAATTAAAAATCCATGTCATTAAAGTATCGTGTCGTCCTCAAAAAGGACATGAGCAAGGGAGCTGCCAAAGGCGCTCAATTGTATTACGGTCAGGTCCGTTCGATGGAGAAGACCACTTTCAAAAAATTGTGTAAACTGGTCTCCGGTTACTGCACCGCCAAACCCGGTGAAGTAGAGTTGGTGATCGATGGTCTGATTTATGTTCTCTGCATGCTGCTCGAAAGCGGCAATGTCATCCAAATGGGCGAATTCGGCAACTTCCGCATGATTGCCGGCAGTAAAGGTTCATCCACCCTGAAGGATTACGATCCGATGTTGTTTAAGAAGGCCCGTATTATCTTCACCCCCGGCGCCATGCTGCGTCAACTGGTCTCCGAAGCCAGTTACGACCGCCTGGACCCATTCTCCGACCCGGAAGAAAAGAACGGAGAAGGTGGCGAAGACAGACCGGAAATCGAGTGAAATAATTATTCTTATTATGACCAAAAAGGATTTTATCACCAAGTATCTTCCCCTGGCTCAAAAGGCCGGGGAAGCTTTCCGGATCAATCCGGTTGTTATCCTGGCACAAGCGGCTATCGAAACCGGTTGGGCACAAAGTGATCTTTGCCTGCAACATCATAACTTTTTCGGTATCACCGCTTACGGGAAAAAGAACGTCTGGTGGACCGGGACCTCCGTGCAACTGAGCACCAACTCCCTTTCCTTCCGTACATATCCCGACCCGTTACACTCTTTCATGGACTATGCCCGCCTGCTCCGCCACGCCTACACCGATGCCGCCGACGTCAGCTACAAGCCTGCCGCCTTTGCCCTCAAAATCGGTTACAGCAAATACATCAGCGAAGTAAACGGCGACAACCGCGAAGCCTACCGGCGAATACTGGTCTCGATCAGTCGGACAATCGAAAAAGCGATAGCGAATTAGGTTCATATCTTATCAGATATGAGTGTTTGTTTATAGCAACAGGTTGTAACTGGCTCCCCTCTGGAGAGGGGAGCCAGTTACAACCAGTCAATAAACAGATGATTCAATTATTTCTATAATTTAACTATCAAAACAATGAAGTACCTTGAAACGATCCTCGCCTTCCTCACCCAGCTTGCCCGGATCATCTTTCCCCGCAAGCAAAAACCGGCAGCCGGTGACTGCCCCTGTCCTGATCCTATGCCTGCTCCTCCTGAGCCTTCTCTCCCTTCTGATGCGGGAGACGGAAGTGACCCTGACTTGTATCGGGGCGATACTATCACTCTCACCCAGGGAGACTGGGGAGACAAACACCACGTCGAACCCATAGAGATTGCCGGCTACAGCCTAATGGCTTTCGGAGTGATCGGGAGTCTTTATAAATTGTTGATCGGATGAGCAAAAAAGTCTGTTATTTTCACAAAAGGGTGGAAATAGCAGACTTTCTGTTTATACAAAAATATGGATAGCTTATTTTGCTAAACTCTTTATCTCATCCACCACCCTGCTAATATCATCATCCGTCAGTGTCGGACCAGAAGGCAGACAAAGCCCTTTATCAAACAATCTTTCCGAAGTCCCGTCCCCATAAAAAGGTGATTGCTTAAACACCGGTTGCAGATGCATCGGTTTCCACAAAGGGCGTGTTTCTATATTTTCATCTGCCAAATGTAACCGGACATCCTCACGATTAAACCCAGCCTTTTCCGGATCTACCAAAATACAAGTCAACCAGAAATTCGAATTGAAATCTTCCGAAGGATTCTGTTGTACCTCGATACCCGGCATATCCTTCAGCAACTCCGTATACAGCCGATGTATTGCCCTGCGTCGTGCAATATGTTCATCCAACACAAACATCTGTCCCCTACCGATACCCGCACAAATATTACTCATTCGATAGTTATATCCGATACATTCATGTTGGTAATGCGGAGCATTCTCCCTGGCTTGAGTAGCATAGAACATAGTACGTTTGGCCTGTTCTTCCGTCCGGCAAACCAAAGCGCCGCCTCCGGAAGTCGTAATCATCTTATTTCCATTGAATGATAAGGCGGCAAACTCTCCGAAGGTACCACATTTCTGTCCCTTATACTCCGAACCCAAGGCTTCTGCTGCATCTTCCAAAACGGGTATTCCGTAATGAGAAGCAATAGCCATAATTTCATCCATTTTGGCGGGCATGCCGTATAGATGAACCGGGATAATTGCTTTCGGAAGTTTTCCTGTTTTACGCAAACGGTCTTTGATCGCTTCTTCCAAAAATAAGGGACTCATATTCCAAGTATCCTGTTCGCTATCTACATAGACCGGAGTAGCTGACTGATATGCTATCGGATTAGCAGAAGCGGCAAAAGTAAAGGACTGGCAGATGACTTCGTCACCTGCTTGCGCACCTAGTTCGATAAGACCCAGGTGGAGTGCGGCTGTACCGGCAGACAATGCGACCACGTGTCGGTCTTCTTTAAGATAGTCCGCTAACTCTTTTTCAAATGCATTTACATTGGGGCCTAAGGGGACAACCCAGTTGGTATCGAAAGCTTCTTTTATGAAGTCTTGCTCACGACCACTCATGTGAGCGAGTGAAAGCCATATTTTCTTATCCATATAGTTATGATAAATAATCAGATTTGTTTTATTATTTTACATCTATTGCCGACAGCCAACACACCGTCAGGGATATCTTTGGTAACAACAGATCCTGCACCAATTATACTCCATTTTCCTATTTTTACCCCTGGAATAACAGTGCTACCGGCTCCGATCCACGTTCCCTCACCTACCTTAACATTGCCACAAAGTGTACAATGAGGAGATATATGTACATAATCTTCTATTACACATTCATGATCAACAGAAGCACCTGTATTTATAATACAATGTTTCCCAACATAGACACCAGTTTGTATAATAGCACCTTGCATTACAACCGTCCCCTCATCAATTGTAGTCGTTGCAGAAATTATAGCAGACGGATGAAAAGCCTTTCCAAATCTTACATTAAATTGTTCCGCTATTTTCTTACGAATATTATTATTACCAATACTGATAATCAGAGGTCCCTTAACCTCTACAGAACGTAATACAGGATAGTCAAGAAGCCGGTGAATTGCTTCATTATCATCAAATAAAGCTTCAATAGGCTCATTAATAGCCCGCAAAATATCAACGATCACTTTAGCATGACCACTTGCACCGTATAAATACATTATCTATTTATTAATTATTTCCAGTAAAAGGCTCCATTGTGACAGAAGTATCAGAACTAATCCCCTCCCTGACAAACACCTTTTTTATTGTCAAAAACAGGATTTTCAAATCAAGTAAAAAAGAGCAATGATCCACATACCAAACATCCAGTTCAAACTTCTTTGTCCACGAAATTGCATTACGCCCATTAACCTGCGCCCAACCTGTAATCCCAGGACGAACTTCATGTCGACGTGTCTGCTCTTTTGAATATAGAGGGAGATACTGCACCAACAATGGACGTGGACCAATTAATGCCATATCACCCTTCAACACATTAATAAGTTGCGGTAATTCATCGATCGATGTGGAACGTACAAATCTTCCTATTTTCGTCAATCGCTCTACGTCAGGTAAAAGATTTCCGTCAACACCCCGATCATCCGTCATAGTTTTGAATTTGATTACTTTAAAGATCTTACCGTCTTTACCCGGACGTTCTTGCAGAAAGAAAACACTCGCTCCCTTATTGGTAAAATACAACCAGATAATTACGACAAGCAGTATCGGCCAAAGTATAGCCAATGCTAAAAATGAAAAAATTAAATCAATCAGTCCCTTGAAAAAATATTTATACATAGGATTCTAAATTTCCATAAACAGCACATTTCACATTCATCGTTACCTTTATAAGATATTATTTTCCTGTAAAAAAATTTCCCAACAACTCAAATCTAAAAACCTAAATGTCAGACCTAAGCAATCTCTGAAATGAAGACATTCAACAGAATTATTCCATCAATATAAAATGATAAATCTTTTCACAGCTGTTTTTTTAAAACAGTTTTGTTATCATAACGCTTCCAACATTTCCAATGTTTTCGCAAAAGTAGTCAGATATTATTTATCCAAAGAACAATATTCTTTCAGCAATGCTTCCCATACTTTATGCTGCTCATATCGTTCTATAATCATAGGTCTGGCCCGTTCAGCCATTTTCTTAACTTCATCATTTCGGTGCTCATAAAACCACTTCATCATGTTATACAAAGCACCTTCATCACGTGGTAGAATAATCTTACCATTCACACCGTCTTGAATTATTTCGTTACAACCATTGATATCTGTAACAATTGAAGGGAGTTTCATTGTACCAGCCTGAAGAACAACATTAGGGAACCCCTCTCGATAACTGGGAAATACCAATACATCCGCTGCGGAAAAAAAGGGACGTACATCCGATTGATGACCTACAGTTATAATGGAATTATCTTTATCTATCTTTTCCTCTACATCTTTAGCTAACGGATCTAATTCACGTTCAAATCCACCTACAAGAAGTAATTTAATATTCTCATAAGAACTTTTTAACAGCACAAATGAACGCACCAACTCATTAACTCCTTTATCCTTTACTATCCGCCCAACAAAAACAAATACGAAATCCATAGTGCCAATTCCCCATCTACACCTTAAGTCCTCTTTAGGTAAAGTGTTTTGTACGGAAAAATATGAAGTATCTATGCCATTAGAACTACCTTGAGCAATCACTTTAAGTTTGTTAAACGGAGCCAATTTCAAAGAAACGATAATATCCATCATTACAAAAGAATTTGGATAAACTTTTGTTGCACAAGCATAAGTCAACTTTTCCATAAAGTCCAATAATCGCCTTTTATTACCTGTAGCTACTAACAAAGGCATTCCTGCCACTGTATGCAATCGATTAGGTACCCTCACAATCCATGCGGCAAGCATTCCCAACAATCCAGCTTTAGGGGTATGAGTATGTACAATGTCCGGTTTCTCCTTTAACAATATACAAACAAGCTGAAACAAAGAAATCAAATCTTTAAAAGGAGTAATTTTCCGAGTCATCTCTACAACATATCCTCTTACCCCTTGTTCTTGCAAAACTTCCTGAAATCCCTCTTTTGAAGAAATGGCCACTACATCAAAGTAACGGTTCATATATCTCAATTGTCCTTTTAACAAGATTCTTAAAGAGGTAGATACTGTGGTTATTCTAACTATCTTTTTCATCTTTAAAGTCTGCCATCAACCAAGCGAGGATCTAATATTCCTTTCACGTCATAAAGGACTGCATTTTCTTTCATCAATTTACAGACATCAATATTTACAAAGCTTTTATGTGCAACAGCTAATATTACAGCATCATATTTTTGTTCAGTCAACTCATTTGTAAGCAGAATACTATATTCTTTATTGGCAATTTGAGAATTTGCCCACGGATCATAAATCGTCAAATTCAGATCATACCCTTTCAACGCTTCATAAATATCTATTACTTTCGTATTACGCACATCCGGACAATTCTCTTTAAAGGTAAACCCCAGTATCAATATATTAGAATTCAATACCTGAATACCTTTCTTCAACATCAGTTTCACCACCTGACCAGCCACATACTCTCCCATACCATCGTTCATCCGCCGACCGGCCAATATTATTTCAGGATTATAGCCATAACTCTGTGCGCACTGAGCTAGGTAATAAGGATCTACGCCAATGCAGTGTCCACCAACTAGTCCCGGCTTAAAGGGAAGAAAATTCCATTTGGTACTTGCAGCGTCCAATACATCTTGAGTATCAATACCCATAAGGGCAAAAATTTTGGATAGTTCATTGACAAAAGCTATATTGATATCCCGTTGAGAATTTTCGATAACCTTTGCTGCTTCTGCCACCTTTATCGTAGGAGCCAAATGTGTTCCGGCAATTATTACAGAAGCATACACCTCGTTCACTTTTCTACCGATTTCAGGAGTCGAGCCGGAAGTCACCTTCTTTATCTTCTCCACCGTATGCAACTTGTCACCTGGATTAATACGTTCGGGTGAATAACCGGCAAAGAAATCCATATTGAATCTCAGACCCGAAACTTTTTCTACAACCGGAATACATTCATCTTCCGTTACACCCGGATATACAGTCGATTCATACACAACAATATCACCTTTGGATATCACCTTCCCCACGGTAATGCTTGCACCATACAGCGGGGTAAGGTCGGGATTATGATTATGATCTACCGGCGTAGGGACTGCCACAATATAGAAATTACAATCACGTATATCCTCAATGTTAGTCGTACACCTGAAGCCATTGGCAATAGCAGACTGCAACAATTCATCAGACACTTCAAGGGTAGCATCGTGACCTGCCATTAAGGCCTCCACACGGGCTTTATTCATGTCAAAACCAACTGTTTGGTACTTAGTGGAAAACAAACGGGCTAAAGGAAGCCCTACATAACCGAGACCAATTACGGCAATTTTTACTGTATTCATAAGATTTTCAGTATTTATAAAAATTTATTGGTTAAAAGAGAGAAATAATCAGATATTATGCCAATACCATTTGACAGCTTCTTTCAAACCATCACACATACTGTATTCAGGATTATAACCAAGTAACTTTTTAGCCTTATCAATGCAGGCCAAAGAATGGGGAATATCCCCCAAACGATTCGGCCCATGAATAATCTCCACATTGGCTATTTCTAGATCAAACTCACTCAAATATTCTTTCAAATAATCTACCAACTGGTTCAATGTTGTTCTTTCTCCAAAAGCGGTATTGTAAACCTGGTTGACCGCATCCGGATTAGTTGTTGTCATAGCAAGCATGTTCATCTGGATTACATTGTCGATGTAAGTAAAATCGCGACTGTACTCACCGTCACCGTTAATAACGGGACTCTCGTGTGCCATCAATTTCTTCACAAACAAAGGAATAGCTGCAGCATAAGCACCAAACGGATCTTGGCGACGACCGAATACGTTAAAATAGCGCAGACCAATACACTCCATTCCATAAATACGAGCAAATACATTTGCATAAAGTTCATTCACATATTTGGTAACAGCATAGGGAGATAACGGCTTGCCTATCACATCTTCCACTTTAGGGAGTGATTGGCTGTCTCCATAAGTGGATGAACTTGCCGCATACACAAACCGCTTAACTCCCGCATCACGGGCTGCAATCAGCATATTTAGAAAACCGCTGATATTAACAGCATTAGTGATTGCAGGATCTTTGATGGAACGGGGTACGGAGCCCAATGCCGCCTCATGTAACACATAGTCTACTCCCTCTACTACTTTTTGGCAATCTGAAAGATTACGGATGTCGCCTACTACCAACTTAAATGTACTCGGATATTGATTCAGCAACGGAAGAAGATTCTCGATCTTTCCAGTAGCAAAGTTGTCCAAACATACAACTTCATAATTATGGGCAAGCAAATGCTCGCAAAGGTTGGAACCAATGAAACCGGCTCCGCCGGTAACTAATACACTCATTGCAGATCTACAATTAATTTAAAAAATTCGAGATATTTATTTTGATTCATTTGGATAGAATAATTTCTTTCTACACACAGTCGATTCCTACGGCCTACATTCTCATAAAAAAAACGTTTTGAGCAAACTGTTTCGAGAGAAATAAACCACTCTTCCGATGTAGAAGCAAACAAGTTCCCATTGCCACCATCAATCTTAACGTTAGCAGGAAAAGGAGTAGAAATAGTAGGTTTAGCACAAGCCATATATTGTACCAACTTAAATCCACACTTACCATGCTCAAAAGGCAAATCTATGAGAGGCATCAATCCGACATGAAATTGAAGCATTTCATGAAACTCCGTTTTCGCATTCCACGGAATAAGTAAAACCCGCTCTGCATTTCGAAAGGCTGTTCCATAATAACCGATCAGATGCAACTCAGCTTCTTTATGATATGAAATAAAACGTAATAGTACCTCAGCTATAGTATCTAAATGTTTCGAAGTGGAACGGCTACCTATCCAGCCTATTACATATTTATTTGTAGGCTTCGGTGAATACAGCTTATACTTGTCAAGGTCAATAGAGGTTGGGATCTCAATAATATTTGAATTAAAAGATAACAAGTAGGAAGTTAATTCCGGACTGCCAGTTGTTATACCGGACGCCCAAGAAGCAATATACGGAATCTTCCTGCCCAATAGCCATCGAATAAGACTAAAATTATGACAGACATAGTTAATGTATATAGCATCATCAAAATCAAGAACAAATTTCTTATGGCAAAGATGTAAGATGTATTCCAAAATTGGAGGAAAGTAAGGAATCAATTCTTTCTCAATAACAATCAAGTCATATTTATATGATTGAGAAGCTACTATTACTATCCTCCTCATTATCGAATATATAGCATAAGCAACCTTATACTTCATTTTATTCATCTTCCCTATATATCCGTAAGGAAAAAATGAGCTAACCTTATACTTTATATTAAATCCGGAAAGATATTGATAAGTCCGGTACCTCGAACTTGCTCCATCAATATCATATTTAGGTAGAAACAGAATTCTCATCTCATTTATGAAACAAATAACGTAACCCATCCTTAAAACCCTTGTAGGAATTATTCAAGTATGATCTCTTTTCCGGGAAATAACATAGGCAGAGAAAAAGCCGGATGATATTTGAAACTGGAAATCTAAACTTCCATGAAAAAGGTATATATTTCTTATTGACCAATAAAAAATAATTCCTAAACCTATAATACATTCTCATAGGAGAATGCAAAGGAATTCGCTTACCTCCAAATTGCACTTCCTTTTTACCAAGACTATGCGATAAAAAGCAGTGGGTATCTATATAGAAACTGCAATTTGTTTTATAAACAGCACGCCAACACCATTCCAGATCCACCATATCTATAAACAGAGATTCGTCCATACCTCCCACTTGAACTAAAATATCTTTCGGGATTAAACTACCAGAACTGATTAATGTACCAACTTTCACAATTTTATCTTGACTACTATTTACATTTTGTGTATAATAAACTTTATCGTTTTCCCGATTATATGGCATTGGACCAACAGCGCCAACTAATTCTAATTTAGATTTTTGTTCATAACATGTCATTAATGATTCAACTAAGTTATCCGGTGCTAAACTATCTTGATCCATAAAAAGTACAAAATCGGCACCTTGAGATAAAGCATATTTAATACCTATATTTTGTGCTTTAGCTATCCCCAAATTTTGGTTATTACGAATCATTACTACATTATCGAAATTAGTTGTCAAAAAATTAAAACCACGCGTAGAGTTATCAACTATTATAACTTTATCTGTTTGGGTACACAACTTACAGATAGTTTCAGTAAATATTCCAATTTCCGGACTATAAGACACTAAAACACAATATACTAGCATAACTAGATGTATAATAAATAAAAAAAATACAATATTAATAATATATTATTCATATATTTATTTCAAGTAATCAAGCGTTTTATACACTGTTTTTTTATAAAAACAAATTTATATTTTAGTCTTGAATGATAAATAAAATACGCCCAAAACATCAATTGAAGATTTAGAGAAAGCATTGAAAATATAAAATCATCGAAAAATTGAAGTGATAGTGATGTTGCAAAATATGCATACAAAATCAAAGCCCATGTCTGTTTATTCAGTGCTAACCGATACAAGTATGATGTCAAAAAACCCGTAAAAAAAGCAAAAACAATAATGCCTACAACACCAAAGTCCACATAAAAAACATACAAAACAGTAAAAACATTTGTATAAAATGGTACCATAGCATATCCACCTGTGCCTACAAATGAATCTCCTTCATCAAATATAAAATCAAAACCTAAGACATTCAATAATTTATAAAATGACATAAAAACATGTTCACCCCACAAACCAGATGATACATTTTCCTCCAGTACTTGATCCATAGCTGGAACACCCGCAAAAATATATACCTTAAGCATTTCTACTAGTGCTTCAAATAAAGACAAATCCCGATTTATTCCTTTTCCTTGTTGAATAGAAATTAATATAGTAATAAGTAAGCATACAATTATCATAATTTGCTTCACCTTAATCTGTTTCTTGAAAGACAAAATGATTATTGAAGGTATAATTATAAATATTACACTTACTTTCGCCATTGAAGAAAAAGCAAATAAAAAATTTATAAAAAGTAGAACTAATAACCTAATTCTACTGTCACAAGGCTTCAATCTATAAAGTTCTGCTAAAAATAAAATAATAGCTAAAGGAGAAAAATAATTTAAGAATCCAATCCCTTCTACTTCTATGTCTTTTCCAGTTGCAGCCATCCTTAAAGAAATAAGAGCCTCCCCTCCTAGCATCATTATTCTTACAATTTTATAGATCAAAACCGGTATTATAATTATTAATAATTTGTACAAAACACTAAATAAATACTCATTATAACTAACATTATTAATACAAGACGTATGTTTTATCTTAATCATGTTACTAAAAAGAGAACCTAAAGAAAAAAATATCAGCCACAAACTATAAAGAAAAAGTAACCTATCTGTCACATTATACAGGCCTAAATTCCCCCAAAATAGTCCTATAAAAACAAAACACCAAGAACAATAAACTATAGCTAATGGGGAAAGGATACTTTTTCTTAGTAGAATTATACCACTGAGTATAATTATAAGAGACAAAATAAACAATAAAGCAAAAGGAGTCATTTTTTTATATCCAAATATAGTCCTATGTGATTCTTCCCAATATTACATCTAAGTACTTCTTGTTTTTTCACCCTTATATCTCTTCTCCTAAAACCATCTGAGAAGCACTTAGTAGTAAGGGAATGCACTAACACTTTTAACAAGCGAAACCTTACTAGTAAAGTCATCATGAATTTAGGACAATGAATAGATTTCGTTTGAATAAGTGATGATAAAACTTTTTTATTACGCATTCATTGCTATATTATCTGAGCAAACGTTGAAAAAATACATTTCATCGTTTCAAGATAATATTACGCAATTTATAAAAAGAAGACTGATAGATGTTATATCTATACCTTCTCCATAATTTAATGGGACGCAGTCCTGGAATACCCAAATTCTTTTCAACCTCATTGTACAATTCTGCACTAGCTTTCCTCAAAAAATTATCAAAGTCCAAGAGTAACTTATCTGCTTCCATACGCTCAAGATAGTAGCATAACAAGACTACATAATTCTGACAAATCTTAGCTTTAGCAATTCGTTTCACAATCTCTAGATAAATCTTATCCGTTCCTTCTTGCTTTTGAGCATTAAAATATTCAATTACCCGACGAGTTATCTTTAAATGGTCAGAATAGTGTCTAGTACTACCTTCACGAGACACGCTCTGCCCTGCTCTTCCTATAAAATATCGATAAATCGACAAATCAATAAACATAAAATTTTTAATATACCTAAGAGGCAAATAATCATATTCGATATCTGCATAAAAACATTCAGCAATAATTATATGATTTTTTTGAAGTATCTCCGTACGATAAGTAATAGACGGCAAATCAAACCAGTCTTTCCCCCACCTAAGTTGGACAAGTTGACTATAATCATAAGTTTTATTGAATTCTATATTTTGGAAAAGAATAGGTTTTTTCTTTCCTAACTCTATATATTCTAACACATAAGGAGTCAGTAGCAAATCACATGAAACAGTCGATAAATAGGTCACAAACTCACTAAATGGAATACTTTCATACCAATCATCTGCATCAAGCAACTTAAAATACTTTCCCGTAGCTTCCATTATAGCTAAATTAACCACACTTCCCCATCCTCCATTAGGTTTATCAATTGCTTTTACAGACAACGGATAAAGCGATTCATACTTCTGAGCTATTTGTAATGTTGCATCAACCGAACCATCATTGATTATCAATATCTCTACATCGTCAAGATTGTTGATACAAACCAAAGAGTCTAAACAACGAGAAAGATATTGCTCCATATTATAAGCTGCAATAGCTATCGTCAAAACTTTGCTATTTTTCATTACGTTATTGTCTTCCTAAAAAGTTTTTGGTTTTTACTATATTATTGTAACCTACTACACTCTTAATCAATTTCTTCAAAGGATTTTTTACCCTCTTAAGAATAACAGCTTTCAGCGTTTTACCCTGTTCCTTTTTTTCCGGCCATGGAGTATATTCTCTATATTTCCAATAAAGTTTCTTCACAGCCTCGTCTTCATAATGATACTGCCATGCCTTATAACCTGCAAAATGAATGATAGAAGGAGATTCTTTCGCATGTATCAACTCATCTTCCTTAAAACTTGAAATATATTCATTCAAATTATACACATACGGATGTACATTCCACCACAAAGGTAATACACCATATTTACCATCTAAAACTCCATTAAGTGCATCTTGATCTCCGCAATATACCAATGGATGTTCTTTGAAGAAAGCAATCATTTTATCCAACAACCTCTCCTGTTTCCAAAGATTCAAATTCATAACCAGTACACCAGCATTAAAATAAGAAGATTTCACATCCATTTCCAAATACTTCTTTTTATCATATTGCAATGTCTCCTGACGAAGCGATCTTGCTTCGTCTTCACTCATCGTTGTCTTAGCTCGCAGTTCACCTATTCTATTCGACGGATAATGTTCAGGAACAGCATTGACACTATAAGAGGAATCAGACATCTTCATCAATTGATATATATCATCTAATACCAATAAGTCACAATCCAGATAAATAAGATTGCTTTCATGAGGCAATAAATCAGGAGCCAACAATCGCAAAAATGTATTAACAGTCAAATACTTTGAATACTGAATACTTTCAAATTTTCTTTTATAACTGACATCAACCGAACAAAATTCCAGGCTACCCAGCCTGGATTCAAAATGTGCTTTCAATGTAGCGCGTGTAGATTCACTCAGTTCGTCAGCAAAATACATAATGATAAAGCGAACTTTACTACTTGCATTACGAATTACAGACTCCATCACCACTGCCGCATGTGGGGCATACGTATCATTAAAAGTTAATAAGATTTTCATTTCACCCACGGTATTAACAATTTGAAAGGTGTTCAACTAACTTTTTTGCTTCAAGTATATTGTCTTCAATGGAACAATAAGTCCAACTTCCATACCTGCCTATTGGATAAATATTGTTCTGTGCCAATACTATTTTCTTTTCCTTCACATCCTTAATTGATTTTTTCGTGATGTGTACATAGGCAGGATCCATTATAATGGAATGAGATGCTATCAATTTATGATCAGTAATTATTCCAACTTTCTTTAAATCATCAATGACCTTCTCCTTGTAATACTCCACATCTATCGCAGTAGTATCCTTTCTAAAGCCTAATTCAACATACAGAGACATGTTCTTTGTTGCAAAAATATTGTCGTAATAGCCAATTCTATAAAAACATAAATCCTTTGAAGGGATATAAATCCAATTATTAAGAACATCCTTCCCTTTCTTATCAAATCCCAAATTGAAGACCAACACTTTATTCCAAGAGTAAATATCAGCATCATATCCCATACCACAACATTGCATTAATAGCGGAAATGGCATAGTGGAAATTAGATTGTCATATTTCAATTCCCTTTTATCTGTCTTTATGACTTTTTTCGCTATATCTATGGATTTAACATTCTCATTCAAGTATATATTATTCTGCCCTATATAAGAAGCTAAAGATTTGACATATTCAATAGCTCCACCTTTAGGGTAAGTAAAATGGCTGTTATAAGAATCATTATTCGTCTTTTTAAAATTTCTAATAATTTCTTCCTTGTCTGCATAAGGAAAGAATCTTCCCATTGCATCCACATCCAGATGATTCAGATCACAAGCATATAATTTCTCATTATATGGTATCAGAAATTTTTCCGCTATCGATTTTCCAAACTTAGCATATAACATCTGCTTGAATGTGGAATAATCACTTCCGGTAGTGGTAAATAAATCATATAGACAATCTATAAATTCATCCTTATCTAATTGATGAATATTCTTCTGAAAAGGAAAATCTATATATTTTCCCCCATAAAAAATTTGTGTATGTTTTTCGCAACGCAATATATCGTCCTGTACTATATTCCGACAAATATAATCTTCCAGAAAAGCATTCCTAAAATGAAAAAAATGTCCAGAATAATCCCACACAAAATTTTCCTTCTTTATTGTCTTACAATATCCTCCTATCTCTGTATCTTTTTCCAACAATAAACATTCATTTTCAGAAAAACCTGCATAAGCAAGTCCGGATATTCCTGCTCCTATTATTACATCCATAAAATATACTGATTATATTACTAGCTTACTCTTTGTTAGAAACAAACCGTCCTATACTATTCTTCAAAAACGAGAGTTCTCGAAATCTAAATAAATATGAAAGAAACAAATAAAAGAGTCCACCAAACGATATTCCCCAAAATAACTGAAGATATGGATTTTGGAATAATTGAATAAACAGATGAACACTAATCCCTAAAGATAAGTTAAGCATCATAACAGGAAATAAAGTCTTAATCTCATCGCGATAAGTAACCGAAAGTATTTTCTTTACAAAAAATATCACTATCGCAATATCACATATATTATATACCAACACTCCCCAGCACATGACATTCACTCCAAAAGGAATGGTTGTAAACAATATGCCGAATGCCACAATTTTCTTTATAATCTCAGATTTAAGAGATAAATCACTTCGTCCCCTCACATTCAATATCTGCCAGTTTATATACATCACCGGATTCCACATATTAGCGATACATAATATAGACATATATATTGCAGATTCACTCCATTTGTCTGTAAGAAGCACCAGAATAAAAGGCTTGGACAAAACCGACAACAATACAGCAACAGGAAATATGATATAAGCCACTTGTCGTAAGTAAGACAAGAATACATCTCGCAAATGTTGTTCTTCATCTTGGATTCCACATAATACCGGATACATAGCCCGCGATATTATATCCGTTAAATTTGTGCTGAAAAACGAAGAAAAAGTATGGGCTCGGTTAAAAAGTCCAACCGTTGCCGACTGAAAAAGACGCCCAATTATAACTGTATACATATTTGAATAAATAGTATGAAACAGACTTCCTATCAATAATTTTGAGCCAAATGAAAACAATTCGCCAAAAGAATTCTTTGAGAAAGTCCAATAAATTTTCCAACGAGACACACAAAACAAGGCTATAGAGATTAACAAATTATTCAAAATAGATTGAATAACTAACGCCCATACACCATATCCTCTCCACGCCAATAATATACCTACTACACCACTTATGATTACAGCCAAGAGCGAAACACGAGCTTGTGTCTTAAAATCCAGTGCTATAATCAGTTTCGTTCGATGTACAATAGATAAAGATGATATTATTAAATTTAAACCTACTACCTTAGTCAGTTTTTCTAAAGCAGGAACATTATAAAAAAATGCAATAAAAGAACTGGAAAACCATAATATACCATAAATAAATATTGCAAAAAATATATTGAACAGAAAAACTGTAGAGAAGTCAGTTTCCGTCCGCTCCTTTTTTTGCACCAACGCATTAGAAAATCCTCCATCGATAAAAGCTTGGCCAATGGCCATGAATATTCCTAGCATCGCTATCAGCCCATACTCCGAAGGAGTTACCAGTCGGGCAATGATAATACTTAACACAAACTGTATACCTTGTACGGAAAAGCGTTCCACCGCACTCCATACAACCCCCCTTACAGCTCGGCCCTTTAAAGAGTCAACCACGAAACTTAATAATTATAATAGATTGTTTGCTTTAAGACATCGATAAACACCCAGTATGTGTTTTCGGGCAATAGTCTTGAATTTATTAAAATAATAATAACCTTATCGCTATTGAAAGATATTGTTTAATTAGAAGTATTTACCAAACTATTTCCATCCTATACGTTCTTTTATAGAAGATATCACTTGCTCATGAGATTTTCTAAAAAGGCAAACTAAAACATCGGAAATTCTTAAGGCTTATTTACTTATTTTCCCCCCCAAAATAAGCTATCGTCTTCTTCAACCCCTCTTCTAGATTTACTTTAGGTTCCCAGCCACCCAACTTTTCCTTAGCCAACATTATATCCGGCTTTCGCTGCTTCGGGTCATCACCCGGTAACGGGCAATAAACAATCTTTGATTTCGAATTTGTCAACTCAATCACTTTCTCAGCCAATTCCTGCATGGTGAACTCTCCTGGGTTTCCCGTATTCACCGGACCGATGAAATCATTCCCGGTAGCCATCATTCGGATCATGGCTTCAATCAAATCATCTACGTATTGGAAACTTCGGGTTTGAGTTCCATCTCCATAGATTGTAATATCTTCACCTTTTAGAGCCTGCACAATAAAATTGGAAACGACACGTCCGTCGTTCGGATTCATACGTGGACCATAAGTATTAAAGATACGAATGATTTTAATCCGTACACCATTCTGACGATGATAATCCATAAACAAAGTTTCGGCTGCGCGTTTGCCTTCATCATAACAGCTACGGATACCGATCGGGTTCACATTTCCCCAATAAGACTCAACCTGAGGATGAATGACCGGATCTCCATACACTTCACTGGTTGATGCCTGGAGAATCTTTGCCTTGGTCCGTTTAGCCAATCCCAACATATTCATAGCTCCGTAAATGGAGGTTTTCATTGTCTTGATGGCATTATATTGATAATGGGGAGGCGATGCAGGACAAGCCAGGTTATAGATCTCATCGACCTCGGCGTAATAAGGAGAAGTTACATCGTGACGAACCAACTCAAAGTTGTCATACTGCAACAGGTGACGAATATTATCCTTACTGCCGGTAAAATAATTATCCAGGCAAATCACGTCATTGCCTTCTTTCACCAAACGTTCACATAGATGGGAGCCGAGAAAACCGGCTCCACCCGTTACTAATACACGTTTCATTTTTGTCCGATTCTCGAATAAGTAAAACCTAATTCTTTCAATTCCTCGCCATCGTAGATGTTTCGTCCATCCACTACCACATGATTCTTCATGGCTTTACGGATGATCGCCCAACTGGGCATACGGAATTGTTTCCATTCCGTCATCAAAGCAATAGCATCTGCATCTATCACTGCTTCATACATATCTTTACAATAGGTGACAACATCCCCTATCCTACGCTTTGTTTCATCCATAGCAATAGGATCGAATACATTAATCACAGCACCAGCTTTCAGTAGTTTATCAATCACAACCAACGCCGGGGCTTCGCGCATGTCGTCTGTTTCCGGTTTAAAAGATAATCCCCACAAGGCAATAGTCTTTCCTTTCAGATCACCATTAAAAGCTCTATTCAATTTATCAAATACAATATTCTTTTGCTCTTCATTTACCTCTTCCACAGCTTCTATAACACGCATGTGATATCCGTTTTCTATTCCTGTATGCACCAAAGCTTTCACGTCCTTGGGAAAGCAGGAACCTCCATATCCACAACCGGCATATAAAAAGCGGCTACCGATACGGGAATCCGTTCCCATACCTTTACGCACATAGTCTACATTTGCTCCAACACGTTCGCAAAGATTGGCTATATCGTTCATGAAACTGATACGGGTTGCCAGCATAGCATTGGCAGCATATTTGGTCATTTCAGCAGAAGGAACATCCATGATCAGGATGGGATAGCCATTTAGTGTGAAAGGACGATATAATTTCTCCATCATTTTCTTTGCCCGTTCGCTTTCAACACCTACTACCACACGATCCGGTGTCATGAAATCTTTTATAGCTGCTCCTTCTTTCAGGAACTCCGGATTAGAAGCAACATCAAATTCTATATCAACCCCACGTTTATCCAACTCTTCCTGTATAGCTGCACGAACTTTTTTTGCTGTACCAACAGGTACAGTGCTCTTTGTGACTAATACAACATGTTTTTTTATATGACGTCCAACTGTGCGAGCAACTTCCAACACATACTTCAAGTCTGCACTTCCATCTTCGTCCGGAGGTGTTCCTACCGCACTAAAGACTACTTCTACCTTATCCAAACAGGATGTCAAATCTGTTGTAAAATGAAGGCGATCGGCTTTTACATTACGTGCAACCAAATCATCCAAACCCGGTTCATAGATAGGCATCTCACCATTTAGTAACTTCGCTATTTTGTTTTCATCGATGTCTACACATGTGACATCAATTCCCATCTCTGAAAAACAAGCTCCAGAGACTAGTCCTACATAACCTGTACCTACAATTGCTATATTCATAGATTACTACTATTTATCCAACTTTTCAAACTCCGAATTCTGACTCTTAAACTCAGGAACAAAGCTTTTCATTTCTCTTACCATGTCTACAATTTCTACATTCAGAGAAAGATTTGACAAGAGATTGATACATCTCGTAACATCTTGATAGTTATATTCTCTAACATCAGCAATCCGAATTTTTTCATGGAGAGTCTCTTTGGTATTTTCCTTATGACTCAAAAGTTCCTCATACAATTTCTCACCTGGACGTAATCCTGTATACTCTATCTCAATATCCTTTCCAACCTTCATACCTGAAAGTTCTATCATTCGCTGAGCTAAATCAGCAATCTTCACAGGTTGTCCCATATCAAATACAAAGATCTCTCCTCCATTCCCCATCGTACCTGCTTCCAAAACCAATCGACATGCCTCGGGTATAGTCATGAAATAACGAATTATTTCCGGATGAGTTACCGTTACTGGTCCTCCGTTATTAATCTGTTCACGGAAACGAGGTATGACAGAACCATTACTTCCCAAAACATTGCCGAAACGGGTCGTTATAAATTTTGTGCAACCTTGTACTTCACCTTTTATAATAGCCAAACTCAAGCTCTGTACATAAATTTCAGCCAAACGCTTGCTGCACCCCATAATATTAGTTGGATTCACTGCTTTATCCGTACTAATCATTACAAACTTTTCAACACCGTACTTTACGGCTGCGTCTGCAACCAACCGAGTCCCGTAAACATTCACCCGTACAGCTTCACAAGGATTCTCCTCCATCAATGGCACATGCTTATAAGCTGCTGCATGGAATACAATATGAGGATGCCAAGTACGAAAAACATAATCCAACCGGTCTCCATTTCGAACATCTCCTATCACAGGTACAAAATTCAAGTTAGGAAATTTATCTTCCAACTCCAGACGCAAATTATGCATCGGAGTTTCAGCCGAATCAAAACAAATCAACTTACAAATAGGGAAATGTGCTAACTGTCGACAAATCTCACTGCCAATACTTCCTGCTGCACCTGTAACCAGTATCACCTTATTTTCAAGTAAGCAAGCGATCTCCTGCATGTTGATCTGAATTTCTTCACGTCCTAACAAGTCTTCAATCTTTATATCACGGATAGATCGTTTTATCGCACCGTTATGGACCTCTTCCATCTCAGGAACCACCAAAGTATGCAAAGATATCTGCTCACAAAAACGGATCAACCGATCTTTTTCTTGTTGTATAGTTTTGAGATTGGGAAAAAGTATACCGTCTAAAGAATTTCTGTTTACTAGCCTCAAAAGATCTTCGCGGGAAGCTATCTGATACACAGGCAATTCTGCTATACGGAAATTCCTTTTCTGTTTATTGAAAGTGAGAAAACCGGTAATACTGTAATCTTGCATAAAAATATGCCTTGTTGCTGTTGAAGCAATCATAACACTCTCATCTCCCGTTCCATAAACCAATACTTGTTTCCGCTTTTTCCCAAGCTGCAACAAAGCCATATTATATATGTTTATAATAAAAATACGGAATGTTACCAGCATTAGCATTGTAAGGACACAATCGATAAATAATCCGACCAGATAGACTTTCGGAGTAAACGAGGCTTTCAGAACCAGAAGTAATATACATAAAACCACCGATTTCAATATAGCCACTCCCCAAATTCTCCATAAACCACGTAAAGTAGAATGACGGATCACACCGTGATAGACCTTAAAAGTAAAGAAAGCAATCAAACTTCCGACCAAAGAGGCAAAACCTCCTTTTAAAATATCTTCCTGAGTATAGGAAACCCCTAGAAAGGACAATAGTCCTAATACACCTATTAATGAAACACTTAAAGATATGATCAGGTCAAAGCTGAAAATGATCCATCCATTGATATATCTCATTTTGGTAAAACGAGAGAAAAGGCGCTGTAAGCCCACGTAATGATTATTCATTTCCATTGGAAGAGTATAAATAAAATTAGTTTTGGAATTTTCCGAAAGACATAGGTATAGCTAATAACAGCTTTCGATCAGCCATTACCAGAACCTGCGGATTAACAAGATCAGAGAACAAGGAATAGATCACCAGAAAGGTGATTATCAAAAGATAGGACATTAATACTAGTTTATTTTTTACACAAAAAAGTTCGTCAGTCACATAGCTGCAACGACGACCCTGATAAAAAAATGATCCTTTTTAACCGCCGCAAAAGTATGCATTAATTTTCGAACAAACAAAATACAAAAAAATCATTAACCCTTGCCTAACAAGGTATAATGAAAAACCTAACACTTAAAATTAACACAAAAAAACTACTTTGTAAAGGTGATAAAGAGAATCATTATTAGCAACTTTTTCCAATATTCACACAAAAATTCCAGAACCCGCATATATCATAGTATACAGACTTACAGAGACATACGGTATATAAATCAAATATTAAATCAGCCCCAATAAAAACATGCCATGTCATAAAACAATTCATTTAACCATTCAAGAAGGCAGACCTGATTAGCTAAAACAAATTATTCTCTATTCATTACTTATTTAATATTTTTTACCAATCGGCTGTTATCTTGCGATTTACAGAAAAACACATTTCGGAGAAGAACTGAAAATTATGGCATCAATCACTTAGCTATTTCTTTTTTACGCATTCCAAAGTACTGATATTCAAGATTAAAATAAGGTAAACAGCTTCAAAATCGTGAACGATTCAGGGAGTCTTTTGTTTATTTAGCGAGCTAAACAAAGAACACATACCTCCGCTGAGGTGCAAGAGTAATTACCACCAGCAATAATCCGGTATGTTTTTATGCAAATACATTTTTCGACGGTTACAGTATGTGACTGACGAACATTGTCGTATAACTTAACTTAAAAGAACGCATGATATACCTCTTGATTTTAATAGCCTTTGTAATATCTATTATCTTTTCGATGCTGATTATTCCACGTATTCTTATCGTGGCTTTGACGAAAAGGTTATTCGATATTCCGGATGAAAGAAAAATACATACAGGAGCTGTCCCCCGGTTGGGAGGAATCTCTTTCGCCCCTATTATTCTGTTTACGCTGGCTTTTATCTCAGCCATCTCTTACCTGGGATACCTGCAAGGCCTGCCGATCCCTCCTAATATCATTTCACATGTCACACCTGATTTTTACCTGCTCACATGCGGGTTGATCCTGCTGTATCTGGCTGGCATTAAAGATGATCTGATCGGATTACATTATTCTACCAAATTTATCATACAGATACTGGCGGCTTCGCTATTGCCTCTATCCGGGCTATGGCTCAATAACCTGTACGGATTATTCGGTATGCATGAACTGCCGGCATGGCTGGGTATGCCGCTGACTATCTTCGTCATTGTTTTTATTTGCAATGCGATCAACCTGATCGACGGAATAGACGGGCTGGCTTCCGGTTTAAGCGGTGTCTCCCTGATGGTATTAGGGGTATTGTTCCTGCATAACCAGATGTGGACATATGCCACGCTGGCTTTCTCGACATTGGGAGTGTTGATCCCTTTCTTTTATTATAATGTATTCGGGCAGGTCGAACATGGAAGAAAGATATTTATGGGTGATACCGGCAGCCTGACTTTAGGGTATATCCTGGCTTTCCTCTGCATTCGTTATGCTGTGTATAACCCGGAGGTGACACCCTACTCCACAAGTGCGATCCTGGTTGCTTTCTCTACCCTGATCGTGCCGATGTTCGATGTGATACGGGTGATGTTGATACGGTTCAGGAGCCATAAGGGGTTGTTCTCGCCGGATAAAAATCATATTCATCACAAATTTCTGAAAATGGGATGCAAACCGCATGGAGCTTTATTATATATACTTGGTATCTCTATATTTTTCAGTGGCTTAAATATCATACTCGCCCCTTTTGCCAATATAAATATTTTATTCTTAGCGGATATTATCCTATGGACAGCTCTTAATCTCTGTCTGGACAAACTTAAATGCATATAGAATTTATTTAACGAAAAGAAATTACTTAAAAGGTTTAATTGAATTATGAAAGCATGTTTTATGGGACTTGGCTACATTGGCCTCCCCACAGCAATTATAGCTGCCGAACACGGCATAGAAGTTATTGGTGTAGACATTAACCCGCAGGTTGTCGATATGACCAATCAAGGTTTAATCCATATTGTGGAACCTGGTTTACAGGAATTATGCCGAAAAGTAGTAACGTCCGGCCATCTGAAGGCTTCGGTAAAGCCGGAAACAAGTGATGTATACCTGGTCGTTGTCCCTACCCCGTTCAAAGGAAATCACGAACCGGATATTTCTTATGTGGAAACGGCAACCCGTTCGGTTATCCCCTTGCTGAAGGAAAATGACCTGTTCATCATCGAGTCTACTTCGCCGGTAGGGACAACGGACAAGATGACTGATTTAATTTTCTCCCTCCGTCCGGAGCTGAAAGGGAAAATCTACATTGCTTATTGTCCGGAACGTGTATTACCGGGAAATGTCATTTATGAACTGGTCCATAACGATCGTGTCATCGGTGGGATCAACCCTGAGTCGACAGAGAAAGCGATCGGGTTTTACAGCCGATTCGTCAAAGGAACCCTGCACAAGACAAATGCTAAAACGGCGGAGATGTGCAAACTGACCGAGAACTCCTCCCGTGACGTACAGATCGCTTTCGCCAACGAACTGTCGCTCATTTGCGACAAGGCCGGCATCAATGTTTGGGAACTGATTGAACTGGCCAACAAGCACCCGAGGGTTCATATCCTGCAACCGGGTTCCGGCGTAGGAGGCCATTGTATTGCCGTCGATCCTTATTTCATTACGGCTGAGTTTCCCTATGAATCACAATTGATAGCGAAAGCCCGTGAGATCAATAACTACAAGGCTTTCTGGTGTGCCGAAAAAGTAGAGAATGCCATGCTTAAGTTCGAACTGGAACATAACCGGAAACCAGTCGTTGCCATGATGGGACTGGCTTTCAAACCCGATATCGACGATCTGCGGGAATCACCAGCCAAGTATATCACGACCAAAGTCATGCAGAGCCGTAACAATGCAGATATTCTCGTGGTGGAACCGAATGTTCATGAGCACAAAATATTCAAACTCACCAACTACAAAGAGGCATACGAAAAAGCCGACATAATCGTCTTCCTGGTAGCTCATAAGGAGTTCAAGGAGTTACCCTGGAAAGAGAATAAGGTGATATTGGATTTTTGCGGGATATATAAAAAATGATGGTTAAATCAAGAACACAAAGGAGCATACAAAACGTTCGGATAGCATTGATTTATTATTTTATCAATCTAATAATCAGCTTTATATCCCGTAAGATCTTCATTGAATATCTGGGAACAGAAATTTTAGGGCTGAACACGACTGTCGTCAATCTCCTTCAATTCTTAAATCTTGCGGAACTTGGTATCGGGGCAGCAATATCCTATACCCTCTATCAACCACTAGCAGATAATAATAGAGACAAGATCTGTGAGATAGTTTCAGTACAAGGATACATGTACCGCAAAATTGCAGGATTTGTAATTTTGGGTTCATTTATCCTTATGTGTTTCTTTCCGTTCATTTTTGCCAAGACCCAGCTACCTTTATGGTATGCTTACGGCACATTTTTCGTATTATTAACCAGTTCACTGGCCAGTTACTATTTTAACTATCGTCAGATAGTATTGACTGCCGATCAGAAAGACTACAAAATTACGATCCATGTAAAAAGTATTACCATCATCAAATCCGTTCTACAAATCCTGGCAATAGTTTATTTGTCTGACGGATATGTATGGTGGTTACTTTTGGAATTCATAGCAGTAATTTTTACAACAATCTCCGTAAATCTTCTGCTAAGACGGGAATACCCCTGGTTATCTGCCCGGGTAAAAACAGGTAAAGAGTTAAAAGGAAAATATTCAGAAATCATAAAAAAGACAAAACAACTCTTTTTCCATAAAGTGGGAGGATATGTACTTACCCAAACAAGTCCTTTAATTATATATGCTTACACTTCCCTGACACTGGTAGCCGTTTATGGGAACTATATGTTGATCATCATGGGGATTATGGCATTACTTGCCGCCATATTCAACAGCATAGGAGCCGGAGTAGGGAATCTGGTCGCATCAAGTGATAAAGATCATATTCTGAATGTATTCGAAGAATTATTCTGTTCTCGTTTTTTATTTGTTGGAACAGCATGTTACTGTGTTTATCAATTGGCACCCGCTTTTATTACTTTATGGGTCGGGCCGGAATATCAACTAGATAATTTATCGCTGATACTAATGGTTGCAATCATGTATATAAACCTGATCCGTACAGTTGTCGATTCATTTATCAATGCTTATGGCCTATTCCAAGATATCTGGGCACCAATTGCTGAAGCAATATTAAATATAGGACTATCCGTCCTGTTTGGATATTGGTGGGGAATACCAGGCATACTTTGCGGTGTCTTGATCAGTTTACTTCTGATCGTTTTTACCTGGAAACCTATATTCCTGTTCCGAAAGGGATTCAAGACTTCCATTAGCAATTATATTTACTTATATATCAAATCAATTATATCGTTACTATTTACAACGGTTATAGTACTCTATATTTCCAACTATATCAACCTTAACCCCGCTTCTTCTTATATTAACTTTATATTGTATGCATCATTGACCGGAAGCTTGTATCTCATTCTTTTACTGATACCGCTATATCTTTTTAATAAAGGAACCAGAGATTTTGTAAAAAGAATCACACACATAAAACTGTATCCCTTCGATCGATTTTAACCATGTACCTATATCTGATTTTCATACTATTGCTTGCCGGTAGTTTTCTCGAAATCTTCGACAGCAAAAGACAAGGGACCGCTCAAATTATTTATTATCTTACACTCTCTATCCTATTCCTGTTATCTTTTCTCAGATGGGAAAGAGGCACCGATTGGAGTGGATATTATGACTATTTCAGTAATATATATGACCTTGATTTTTCCAACAATTTCGAAAACGGATTCATATTTCTGAATTATTGTATCCATTACCTGTTCAACAGCTACACTGTTCTATTATTTATTTTAGCTGCTATACAATATTTTTTTATATCGAAAGCTATCCGGTATTTATCCATATATCCTGTATTAAGTCTGCTTTGCTATTTTTCTGTCACAAAAGGAGGGATATTCTTTGTACGACAATATATAGCCCTGGCAATTCTGATGTATTCCATCAGGTATGTAATAGAAAAAAAAATATATATGTTCCTTTTTGCTGTTATTATAGCTTGCATGATCCATCGTACAGCGTTACTATTTCTACCGGTGTATTTCATCTTCGATAAAGACATTAAAATAAAATATTATATAATTATATTGCTGGTACTAATACCGATGGCTTTTTATATATCAACAGTTTTTGATTCTATCAGCACAGGTTTGGTCAACTCGATCATTGAAAATAAGATCAATAACTATATTGATAAAAGCGCTTCCGGAGAAACTTATGGAGTAGAATTATCCAAATCAACTATACTAATCAGGGGAGTAATAAAACGGGGATTTATCATTTTGCTATATTTTCTGTTTATGAGAGAAGAACTATCAAATAATAATATCACACGGGGACTATTCAATATATATATTTTCGGAACCTGCTTATACATATTGCTTACTCCCCTATCAGAACAACTAAGCCGGGTTTGTCTGTATTTTGATATATTCGATATTTTCCTGTTCCCACTATTACTGGAGAAGCAAGAAAGATGGAATAAATTATTATTCTTCAGCCTGATAATAACATTTTCATTCATCAGATTACATAGTTCTATCGAACTTCGAAAAGAATTATTTATTCCTTATAAGTCTATATTCAACAAAGAACAAATCGTAGAAATCGGTTAAAATAACATCTAATGAAAGTATTATATATTTCAAGAGTCAATCCTTTTATCAATGGAGGAGGTCCTTTCGCTTCAAGAGCCTACATTGATGCCTTTATGGAACTATCGGAACATTTCACATTAATGATCGCCGATAACTGTATCGTACCTGATAATTATAAACAATCGGCCGATATTGTATATGTCCCCAAACGTCCTTTCAAGGAAAAGTTATTGTTCCCATTTACTGGCAGGCTACATCGTTTTATTCCTTTTATCTATGATTATTGGCAAAACATAAATGAAGATAGGTTCGATACAGTTGTCTTAAATGGAGGTGTACTGGCAGGAGACATGGTAGATTTTTTCAAAAGTAAAAAGTTAAAAGTGATAACTATTCACCATAATGTAGAACGCCGGTACCACAAAGATAACAAGACTATTGAATCTTTTGGCGGATTGTATGCCGGCTATATAAACAAAAATGAAAAAAAGGCTTTATTAAACAGCGATTTGAACCTATCTATCAGTAATAATGACATTCAGGAGTTCAAAGATATATATGATTTGCCTGAAAATATCCGGGTGAAATACCTCGGATGCTTCGAGAATAAAGAAAGAAGGACAGAAAATATCCTTTTGCAACCGGACAATTGCACATTAGCCATAACCGGGAGTTTGCACGACTATCAGACAGAAGACGGTATAACCCACTTTCTGAAAGAACTTTATACACCGATTATCAGTAAATATCCGGATATCAATATTATAATAGCCGGCAGAAACCCCGGAAAAAAACTAATAGAAAAATGTAAACGCTCTAATATAGAACTGATAGCTAATCCGGAAAATATGGATGCAGTTATAAAAAAATCATCCGTCTATATAGCTCCGGCACGGTTGGGTAGCGGACTTAAACTACGAGTCATGGATGGATTAAGAAACGGCAAAGCCATACTGACTCATCCTACTTCAGCAAAGGGTTACGATCTTTTTCATAACAAAGACTATTTTAAACAATATCATTCCGTAGAAGACTTTATGGAAAAATTGGATTATTTATTAAACAATCAGTTTAATCCTCTCTGTATCAAAACAGACTATGAGAAATATTTTTCATTCCCAAGTGGATTGGAAAGGCTTAAAGTAATATTAAATGAAGAATTGAATAATGAAAGTACTATATATAAATCCTAATATAAATCATCACAAATTACCCTTTTATGATGCATTGAGAAATATCTATGGTCAGGATAATGTTATTTATGCGACTCCTTTGATTCATGAAGAAAATCGAATAAAAATGGGATTTGACAGTTACCAGCAAGAAAATTGGCTTTATCACATACAGCCTTCTAATTTTACTGAATTTTCAAACCTTTTTTACGAAGCGGATATAGTCCTATGCAGTATAAGAGATTATTATCGGTTAATGGAGAAACGTTTACAAAGCGGTAAACTGACATTCTATTTTTCAGAACGATGGTTTAAGGAAGGGATTGGGAAATTTCGTTTACTGCATCCTAAAATTCTCAATCTTGTATACCAATTTAGAAAATTATCTACTTATCCGAATTTCTTCTATTTGGCACAAGGAGAGTATGCCGCATATGATTTTAATTATCTGGGTATTTGTAAGAATCGCATTTTCAGTTTCGGATATTTTACATCTATCAATCAAACAGTTAGAGGTAACCATTTACTTCCAAAAGAGAAAATTAACCTATTATGGTGCGGAAGGATGCTAAAATTGAAAAGGGTCGATTTATTAATCAAAGCATTCTGTGATCTGCAAAAGAAAAATAACAACATTCATTTAACCCTCGTTGGCAATGGTCCTGCTTCTAAATGTTTAATAAAATATTTACATAAACATGCCCTCCCTTCAAATTATACGCTATATGATTTCCTTCCGGTTACCGAAGTTCGATATTTGATGCAGCAGGCTGATATATATGTACTACCGAGTAACGGACATGAAGGATGGGGGGCCGTCATCAATGAAGCAATGGCAGAATCATGTGCAATAGTAGGAAGCAACAAGATTGGCGCCGTCAAAAGCATGTTGTCTCATGGCATAAATGCGATGATTTTTCCGTCAGGGAATCTACAGGCACTAAAAGAATGTATATCATCCCTAACAGGTGATCCTATACTATTGGCTAAGTTAAAAAAAGAGTCCAACGCATTAGTTAACAATCTTTGGTCTGCTTCTACCGCTGCTTTCAGATTCTCTATGGTCGTTGATGCCATATTGAATAAGGAGGATTATAATATATATCGAGAAGGTGTAATGAAATTATTAAAGTATGATAGTAATAAGATTATATAGGATCGGAAATTTACTGCATAGAAAATCATGGTTCAGATTAGCTAAGCTGGTATCTTACTTAAATCGGTTTTTGTTTGCTGTATGGCTACCTTCTTCCGCAAAGATTGGCCGTAATTTCAAGCTTGGATATGGCGGGCTAGGCGTTGTTATTCATAAAGACGCTATAATCGGAGATAATGTTTTAATTGCCCAGAATGTAACAATAGGGAGAAATTTTGGTGATAAAAAAGTACCTGTCATAGGTAATGATGTTTATGTAGGTACAGGCTCTGTTATTTTTGGAGAGATAACCATTGGAAATAATGTCATTATTGGTTCCAATACATTAGTCAATAAAAGCATACCTGATAATACGACAGTTGTAGGTAACCCGATGAAGATTATTCAAAGTAACCGTATCAAAAAATATTATGAATTAGACACCAAAACAGATTCATGTAAAAAAACAGTTTTGAAGAATCATTAAATGAGACATCTTATATTATACTATAATACAATACGTTTTCTAAAGTTCAAACAACTATTCTTTCAGCTTTGGTACAGAGGTAAACGATTGGTATGGAAAACATTCCGATTTCGATATTCTTTTGATCATACTAAAGAAGGATTTCCTTTACATATTATAGATTTCATACATAAATATATTAGTGCAGAAGGGATAAATTCTTTTCACTTTTTAAACAAAACCTCTGAATTTACAATTTGGGATGACGAACGACATGGAAAATTATGGTCATACAATTTGAATTATATGGATTTTCTTCTTCAAGACAATTTATCTTTACAGAAGAAATTTTATTGGATCAATAAATTTATAATTGATTTAAAATCTAACAAGAATGGATTAGAACCGTATCCTATAGCCCTGCGTGGTGTAAACTGGATAAAGTTTTTTTCCAAATATTATCTATTAATTCCTCCCGAAAACACAAAAAATTGGAATACATCGTTATATAACCAATATAGAATTTTATCTGATAACCTTGAATATCACTTATTAGGCAACCATTTATTAGAAGATGCATTTTCTTTGTTGTGGGCCGCACTTTATTTTAAAGACAACTTTTTTTATGAACAGGCCACACAATTATTATATAGTGAATTGGAAGAACAAATACTTCCTGATGGTGCACATTATGAACTAGCTCCGATGTACCATGAAATATTGCTGGACCGTTTACTTGATTGCATCAATGCCGCTAAATATAATATGCGGTTCGATCAACAGAAATACATTGTAAAATATATGGAATCAAAAGCTATAAAAATGCTCGGATGGCTAGAAGCTATCATCTATACTGATGGTTCCATGCCTTTATTCAATGACAGCACCTATGGTGTAGCTCCAATAGCCAGGGATTTGTTTCTGTATGCTAAACGACTGGGATTAACCTGGTCAAAAGAAAATTTGAAGGAATCCGGTTATCGAAAATTTGAATCTTCCGGATTTGAAATGGTACTGGATGTCGGTAATATCGGTCCGGACTACATTCCCGGACATGCTCATGCCGACACTTTCAACTATGAATTACGGATTGATGGGAAACCTTTCATCATCGACTCTGGTATCTCGACCTACGAGAAAAATGTACGGCGACAATATGAACGTGAGACACAGGCGCATAATACGGTTCGGGTTGCAGGTCAAAGCTCCAGCAATGTCTGGGGAGGTTTCCGGGTTGCCCAACGGGCTAAAATCACTTACCTGAAAGAAGAGCGTAACAGTATCACTGCCCGCCATAACGGATTCAGGCAACTGGGTGTCGAACACCAACGACGATTTAATATGAAAAACCGGGAGATTACGATTGAAGACCAGCTTATACCCGCCAAAGGAGCAAAAGGGATCAACTATATACATCTACATCCCGATGTCACGATTCTATCGGTCAATACGGATTCAGTAAAGACAGACCGTGGAACCATCTCCTTCTCCGGGGCGGACAAAGTATGGATTGAATCCTGCGAGATCGCCTTTGAATATAATAAACTGATTCCGACAAAAAAAATATGCCTGGCTTTTACCAACCAAATGCAATATACAATCAGGCATAACATCCAATAAACATTTATCACTAATGAAAATCTTATTTTTAACTGATAATTTTCCGCCGGAAGTGAATGCGCCGGCTACCCGGACTTACGAACATTGTAAAGAATGGGTAAAACAAGGGGAAGAAGTCACCGTCATCACCTGTACTCCTAATTTTCCTCAGGGAAAAGTATATACAGGATACCGTAACCGCCTCTATCAAAAAGAAATAATGGATGGTATCAGTGTAATACGGATATGGAGTTACATCACGGCAAACGAAGGTTTTCTGAAACGGACACTCGACTATATCAGTTTCTCCGTTACTTCTTTCTTTGCCGGGTTATTTCAACAGGCTGATATAATCATTGCCACCTCTCCCCAATTTTTCACAGCCTTGTCGGGACGTACCCTTTCTTTCTGGAAAAGAAAACCCTGGATCATGGAAGTCCGCGATCTATGGCCCGAATCCATCAAAACAGTCGGTGCCATGAAAGAAAATCCTATAATCCGCTTTCTGGAATGGGAGGAAAAAAGATGTTACCGCTCTGCCCAAAAAATCGTCGTTGTAACGGACTCATTCAAAAAGAGGTTAAGCGAAAAAGGAATACCTCTCCAAAAGATAGAAGTTATAAAAAACGGGGTAAACAGGGAATTGTTCACTCCCATGTCTAAAGATCAAGTATTACTTGAACAGCTGAATTTAAAAGATAAAAAAATCATCGGTTATATCGGCACTCACGGAATGGCTCACAAACTGGATTTTATCCTTGAATGTGCGGCTGGGATGGAGGGGAAAAACAACTATCACTTCCTGTTCCTGGGAGCCGGAGCCGAGAAGAATAAACTGCTGAAACTAAAGGATGACTTAGGAATCAAAAATGTTACGATGCTCGATCCGGTATCCAAGCAGGATGTAAAAAGATACATTTCCATCCTTGATGTTGCATTGATCAATTTGCGTAAATCAAATTTATTCACGACTGTCATTCCTTCAAAAATCTTTGAAAATGCAGGCATGGAAATACCGATCCTGATGGGAGTGGACGGAGAGGCACGTCAGATAGTCGAGTCGTACAAAGCCGGATTATGCTTCGAACCCGAATCAAAAGAAGACTTCGAGCGTCAACTCGACAGACTCCTCTCCGATCCTATCCTATATAAACAATGTAAAGCCGGATGCAGAAAACTTGCACACGATTTTGACAGAAAAGTACTCGCCGGACAAATGCTGAATATAATAAAAGAAACAAAATGAAAAAGATTATGCTAGTCTTCGGCACACGTCCCGAAGCAATAAAAATGGCTCCGTTAATCAAAGAATTTCAGAAACATCCTCATCTGTTCCAAACAGTCGTTTGTGTTACCGGACAACACCGGGAGATGTTGGACCAGGTCCTTCGCATCTTTGACATACATCCTGATTATGACTTGAATATTATGAAGCAGGGACAGGACCTGTATGACGTTACAGCCCGCGTACTTACCGGAATGAGAGATGTGCTGAAAGAATTCCGTCCCGATCTGGTGCTGGTACACGGCGACACAACCACGTCGACAGCGGCAGCACTGGCTGCCTTTTACCAGCAGATACCGGTCGGACATATAGAAGCCGGATTACGGACACACAATATATACAGTCCCTGGCCGGAAGAAATGAACCGGCAACTGACGGGTAGAATAGCATCTTATCACTTCGCTCCGACAGCCTTAAGCAAAAAAAATCTATTGGAGGAAGGAATAGATGAGAAGCAGATTACAGTAACAGGTAACACTGTCATAGATGCCTTGTATCACGTAGTCTCAGAAATAAAAAACAAGGATGAACTGAAGCAACTACTTGCCAGTGAACTGGAAAAGTCCGGTTATAAAACCTCCCGCCTGTCAGAACAAAGTAACCGGAAATTGGTTTTAATAACAGGTCATCGCCGGGAAAACTTCGGTAACGGTTTTATTTCTATGTGTAAAGCGCTCAAAACATTAGCAATCAAATACCCGGAGATAGACTTTGTCTATCCGATGCACCTTAATCCGAACGTCAGGAAACCGATAAAGAGTGTGTTTGGAGATATCCGTCTGCCAAATCTATTCTTCATCGAACCATTGGAATATCTGCCATTCGTCTACCTGATGGAACAGTCTGCTATTGTATTGACAGATAGCGGCGGTATTCAGGAAGAAGCACCCGGACTGGGAAAACCGGTCCTGGTAATGCGCGATACCACTGAACGTCCGGAAGCGTTAGACGCCGGAACTGTAAAATTGGTAGGAACAGATTTTATCAGGATACTCGATGAAACATCCCGATTAATTGAGGATAAAAAATATTACGACCAAATGAGTAAAGCCGTGAATCCTTATGGAGACGGTTTGGCTTGCCAACGAATTGTTACTAAAATAAAAGAGATTCTATGAAGACTTTAAACAAATGCATTCTTTGTTTCTTTTGCTCATTGTACTCTATCCTGGCAATAGCCCAGGTTCCGCAGGAGTTACTTGATAAGGCCAAGGCTGCCGGCATGACAGAAGAACAGATACAGCAGGAAATTACCAAACGTATAAACAGCAGCGGGACGAAACAATCAGTAATCCCGGCCAGCGAACAACCGGTAACCGACCGGATCATGATAACAAATGAGATCCCTCCTATCGACATACAACGGAAAGATAACACCTCTGAAGACAGTCTAAAAAACCAGGTCTTCGGACGTGAGATATTTTCCAATAAGAACCTGTCTTTTGAACCGAATATGAATATGCCTACTCCCAGAAATTATCCATTGTCAGCCGGTGATGAAGTACTTATTGATGTATGGGGGGATTCGGAGTTAAACCTGAAGCTGACTTTATCACCCGAAGGAACAATCATCATCCCCAATGTAGGGCCAGTCGCTTTAAGCGGGCTGACAATCGAAGAAGCTGAAAACCGGATCAAGCAAGAGTTGGGAAAAATCATGTGGAACCTGGTAGACGGAAAAGAGCCGAATACATTTGTCTCGGTCGGACTAGGGAAAATCCGGAGTATCAAAGTAAATATTGTAGGAGAAGCGGTTGCACCGGGTACCTACACCTTATCTTCGCTAGCCTCCTTGTTCAATGCTTTATACGCAGCAGGTGGGGTGAACGACATCGGTTCCCTCCGCAATATCCGGGTATATCGTGATAATAAGGAAATAGCCAATCTGGATGTATACGATTATCTGCTTAACGGAAAATATGATACCAATATCCGGCTGGAAGACAATGATATGATTATTATCGAACCTTATGAGCAACTGGTTAACACACACGGGAAAATAAAACGTAACCGTACATTCGAACTCCGTAAAGGAGAGACATTGGAAGAGCTGCTGAAAATGGCAGGGGGATTCACCGGAGACGCTTTTACAGAAGACGTGACAATCAAACGGAAATCTGGTTCCCGTTATCAGATTGCTACCGTAACCGCTGAAGAATTTCCTACATTTGTCCTTCAGGACGGCGACTCCCTGTTAGTAGACTCCGTAATCCCCTTTTATGACAACCGGATCACGATTACCGGTTCTGTATGGCGTCCCGGAGAATATGAATTAAGCCCGAAAGTTCATACCGTCAAACAATTGATCAAACAGGCGGCTGGGCTAAAAGGAGATGAATTTATAGGCAGGGCGCATCTTACCCGTCTGAATCCCGACTTCACCAGTACGGTTATTGCCATAGATATACAAGGTATAATGAACGGGGAAATCCCGGACATGGAATTACAGAAAGAAGACAAATTATATATACCTTCTTTATTTGAACTCCGGGAACCTTATACCGTCAAAGTCGGCGGAGCAGTCAATAACCCGGATACAGTTATTCCTTTCAGCAAAAATATGACGGTGGAAGATGCCATCATTCTTGCCGGAGGACTACAGGAATCCGCCTCGACAATCAATGTTGAAGTAGCCCGCCGGATCAAGGATCCTACGGCTGATAAAAGTACGAACCTGGTTTCCAAAGTATATACTGTTGCATTGAGCGATGAACTGCAACTGCCATCCAAATCATCCGGGGCCCATGCTGATACACTTTTTACTCTTGAACCGTTCGACGAAGTTTTTGTCCGTTTCTCTCCAGGATATGAAAAACAGGAAGTCGTAAAAGTAAATGGGGAAGTCACTTTTGCCGGTGACTATGCTTTACCTTATAAAAACACACGCCTGAGTGATATTATCGCTCAATCGGGAGGAGTAACTCCGGATGCTTATGTGAGAGGAGCTAGTTTAAAACGCCAGTTGACGGAAGATGAAATCCGCCAGGTGGAAACATTGTTGCAACTAAGTAATAACAACAAGCAGAGTAAGGATTCTATCGCCCTGTCGCTTACCAATATAAAGAACTATTCTGTCGGAATAGATTTACAACAGGCACTTGCCCACCCGAAAAGTACCTATGACCTGGTTCTCCGTGACGGGGATATCATTTATATACCTCAGTTACAGAGTACAGTGAAAATCAGCGGGGCCGTTACCTATCCGAACAGTATCACATATACCAAAGGAATGTCCGTCCGCGATTGCCTGTCACAGGCCGGAGGATATAACGATACTTCCCGCAAATATCCGATTGTAATTTATATGAACGGAAAAGTAGCGACCACCCGTAAAGTTGGTATTTTCTTTAAACGTTATCCAAAGATCGAGCCGGGTTGTGAAATAGTCGTTCCAAGTAAAAGCCAACGTGACAGAAGGGCGAACCTGGCTGAAATACTCAGCATCACAAGTTCCACGACTTCTATCGCTGCCATGTTGACTTCATTGATAAATTCTCTCAAATAAACTTTGTAGTAAAGGATGATAAACAAGAGTGAAAAAAAGACTGATAAGACAGAATTAGATATAGATATTATAGCCGTTATACAGTTCTTATGGTCAAAAAGAAAACTATTTCTGAAAAGTAGCGGAATAGCGGTGATTATAGGACTTGTCATTGCATTCAGTATCCCGAAAGAATACACCACAACCGTCAAACTGATGCCCGAAACAAACAATACGGCAAGTAAGATGGGGAATCTCGGAGGACTGGCAGCCATGGCTGGAATAGATATAAACAGCGGAAACAGCCAGGATGCTATTTCACCCGAAGTTTATCCGGATATTGTTCACAGTACTCCGTTTCTTCTGGAACTTTTCCCTCAGGAAGTAACGAATAAGAAGAAAACGTTGAAAATGTCTCTGTTCAATTATCTGAAAGGACATCAGAAAGAGGCATGGTGGAATCTGATCATACAAGCCCCGCTGAAAGGTATCTCCTATCTCGTCGAAATGCTGGGAGATGAAGATCACCAGCCTGACAAGATAGATCCTTTTTTTCTTACCAAAGAGCAAAAAGATATCATAAAGAAATTACAGGAACGGATATCGATCTTTGTAGATAAGAAAACGCAGGTAGTAACCGTTTCCGTCCGGATGCAGGATCCGGTTATCTCAGCACGAGTAACGGATAATGTAGTGGAAAAATTGAAAAAATATATCACCAACTACCGGACACAAAAAGCAAAAAAAGATCTGGAATTTACAGAGAAAGTACTAAAAGAGGCTCAGGATGCCTACTATAAAGCCCAACAAACGTATGCCGCATTTGAAGACGGTAATAAAAATATCGTTTCAGCCAGTTACCGGACAGAGTTAGAACGGTTGAAAAATGAGATGACACTGACATTCAATGTCTATAACACATTAGCGCAAAAACAGGAACAGGATAAATTGCGGGTACAGGAACAAACACCTGTCTATACCATTATAGAACCTGCTTCCGTCCCCCTGAAAGCTTCAACACCTAAAAAAGTACTGATCCTTATCGGTTGTATTTTTCTTGACCTGATAGCAATAAGCGGATATGTACTGATCAGAGACAGGCAAATATTCTGATCAGTACATATTCTTGTAGTCGGAGTTACGACCGGCTGATCTGCAACCCCTTATCGGAAAGGCTCATCTCAACGAAACGGGCATTCGGATTATGCGGCGAAGCAGTCAGCTGCCTGCGTATTTGTAAGGCCGCATCCGGATCTTTAGCGACGATATACAGATAACCGCCTCCACCTGCTCCGGGTAATTTATATCCCAAGGCATACTCTTTAATCTGGGTGATAAGTGCCTCTACTGCCGGAGGATTTGTTCCGGAATCGAGTGCTTTCTTTTGTTCCCAGGTCTTTGCGATAAGTTTGCCGTAGGTTTCAAAATTACCGCATTGGATGGCTTCAAACATATCCAGGGCATGTGTTTTCATTTCTGAGAGTAGGCGGAGATGAGTAGCACTGTTTAGGAACATCCCCTGCACGATCTCAGCCAGGATATTTTTTGCCGTACGGGTTATACCGGTATAATAAAGTAAATGACAGCCCTGATATTGCGAGTCTGTAAACAAATATTCCGGCAACCAGCGCACGGAAGGATTCTGGTTGAATCCCTCTCCTGTTTGTAAAAGTTTCAGACCGTGCAATACTCCGCCATACTGATCCTGCCAGCCTCCGCCGGTTGTCAGCAATTGTTCCAAGATCAATGTACGGTACCCTATCTTACTTTTATCCCAGGCCAGACCGCAAAAATCAGAGATTGCACCCAGAACCGTTGCTGCCAGGATAGAACTGGTACCAAGTCCGGAACCGGCAGGAATAGCCGCCAGTAAAGTTACCTCCAACCCGCAACCGAAACTCCTCAACTGATCTTCCAGCGAAGGATAATGCTCTGCTGAAAATTCCGGGACAAACCCGGCAAGTGCCAACGCAGCTTTCGGTATAGAGAAAGGAGAACCGATCTTTTTATAATCATGCAATTCATCCCAGGTTGAAACAACCTCCATAGCCCCCAGGTCTATGGAACGTAAAATAATTTTATATTCTTTCGATGGCTTGACATATACTTGCAACGGTGGCTGGCCATTCAGTTCGATAGCTACATTAACCACGTTTCCCCCGGCATACATACAGTAAGGAGGTGTGTCAGTCCATCCGCCAGCCAGGTCGATACGTACCGGACTACGTCCCCAAACAATCTGATCGCGATAGACATTCAGGAAAGGAGATTGCTTTTCACGGGAAACAGACCCGATCAGTCCTTCTCTCAACAATGAAAAAGCATCCTGTTGTTCCTCTTCATAAGGTTTCCCTTCCAGTTGCAATACACGAGCCCGGAACATCCGGTTATGTATCCGTTTCATTAAAGGAACTTCAGAGGAAAGCACCTCAGGTAAAGCCAGATTTCCACCGGCAAATTCACGTGCAGCATCAGCAAGGTCCAACTGATAGAAGACACTTTTCTCGTGATTAGCGGCCAGCATCGGCCAGTTGGCATAACGGAACTTTTCACGTTGGGCAAACAACCGATCCAGATTCGCATAATCAGATAATTCATTCGCCGACATTTTCCGGGAAGTTTCCCATATCTTACGGCCATTTTCCAGTCCGGGTTCGGAAACCATCCAGCGTATTACCAGTCCTAATTCGTCCACATTTTTACAAACGGGGAACAACGGGGCATTCTGTAAATCATCAAAAGGTTCGAATGTTACTCCCCTATCCTTTACCCATTGAATGACAGGACATCCCATGAAAAGCGTTTTCTCATTGTCAGATGCCCCTTTAAACGGATCATTAAAACCATAAGGACGTGCAGCCCAGTCTTGCTCACCGACCGGAACGACATCGATACAAACACCGGAGGGCAGATCCAATTCCCAGTTATTTGCCGGGACACCGGTTATTATATGGCGGTTATCCAGTTTCCAATTCTTTCCTATATAACTGTTTTCAATCCATAGCTCAGAGTTCTCGGCTGTCAGCGTCAAATCGATAGCTGCATTCTGCACGAACATGGCCGGGTGAGGTTTAACCTTCCGGTGCATAATTGCCCGCTGGTCACGTACCAGATTCTGAACGGCTAGTGTGGAAGAGATCAGTTCACGACTCGTGCCATAATGGTAAAACTCTCCTCCTTCCAATGGTAAAATAGCCACACTTAACTGATTCAGTTCAGTATCGGCAATACGGGGATGTTCTCCCAATGCCAGTCCAAATTCAGAATACAAATCGTAAGATTTCATAGTCTTCCCGTCGGCTGTATAAGAATGTTTCATCAGCAACTCCATTGCCCGGTCGCTAAGTAACCAAACCCCTATATCCATCAGGAAAAGATGTGTCTGTGCCAACTTCCCCAAATCATCCAAAGAAGGCTTCTGAAGCATAAAGTCCAGTTTATCGGGCGTCTGCCGGTCCGACACAAACACACCATGGTTGGTCGCCAAGGCAGGATCGACCCACAATCCGTAACAAACAACATCCACCTCCGGAATATCCTGTAACGGCTCACTGTTTCTTATATACACATCACCACTGGCAATCAGGGTATGGAGTGAATCCGGCGCTTTATGCATGATCTCCTCATATAAAGGAAGTTGCAGGGATAGCAGATTTTGTGATAACTTTTGCCCTCTCGCCCATCTGAAAACAGGTATCGGAGTCAAAATCTTTCCCGACGGGGCATATCCAGGTAACCGCCGGCTTTGACCTCCGGCATGCAACAAAATTCTTTTTTCTTTTGCCAGCCATTCCTTTACAGGTATTTGAGGTGCTTCATTTTGCCGGCATGCTTCGATCAACCAGGTTGTACCACCACCGGAACCAAGCCGTGCCCCTACCGGGTCGGAAGTACAAAACCATTCATCCACATTTACTTTCGCTATCTTGTGGAAACTATTCACCAAATTGGGCGGTAACGATAATAATTTCTTCATATTTATATATGTATCAGGAAACGATGAAATCATTCCTGCCTAGTTATTCTATCTTTATCACAAAAGTAGTTTTTCCTTCCATTATGATCACACGTAAGTTAAATTTTAATTTAATTTTACCATTCAATATGCCATTGGTTTAAATTATTATATTCATATTTGTAGTGAAAAGCAACTTACATATCCAGTTGACGATAAAAAACGTTGGTTTTTACTAATCACCCCCTATCATTTAGTTTTCTAACGTATCTTTAGTTATTCATTTAATATTCAATTGTATGATATACGGTTATGTAAGAGTCAGTACGGATAAGCAGAGTACTGAAAATCAGCGATTTGAAATTGAAAAGTTCGCAAAAGCCAAAAGCATGCGTATTGATCGCTGGGTAGAAGAAACAATCAGTGGAACAACAGATGTTGCAGAACGGCAACTAGGACGGTTAATCAAGCAAATCCGTAAAGGAGACATCTTGATTACAACTGAGTTATCCCGTTTAGGTCGTAACCTGATGCAGGTTATGAGCTTCCTCCATCAATGCATGGAGAGAGACATTTTCGTGATAACAGTAAAAGAACGCTATGAGTTGGGAAACAACATCAACAGCAAAATCCTGGCCTTTGCTTTCAGCCTGAGTGCCGAGATAGAACGTAACCTGATTTCTCAACGTACAAAAGAAGCGTTGGCACGAAAGAAAAAAGAAGGGACAAAACTAGGTCGTCCCAAGGGGGGAAAGTCGGAACAGTACAAACTGTCCGGTAAAGAAAATCTCATTCGTAAACTTCTGGAAGAAAAGAAAACCAGATTGTACATCAGTAAAAAGTTAGGAGTAAACAGACAAACTTTAAGAGATTTCATGAGGATGAACCCGGAGTTAGACTGATTATAGAAATATTAAGTTTTTTGTCGCCCGAAGAACATGTGTCCCAATTGTTAAACAATGCAATCCAGGTGAATAAAATCTAAGCTAAATTGTTTATTTATAGTTGTTTGTTCTAAATACATAAGAAAAATGTGTATTGAAACATCTAATATTAATACTGTTTGTGTTCTGAAGGAATATTTTATCCACCATTACACTCTCATTATGAAAACATTAGATACAATTATCGATCAACAAAAAATTAATTTTTAATGATTCACATATCAGAAGCAAATAACAGGCCGTCTTCGGACAAGACAGACATTTTTTTGAGAATAAAAAAAGAGATTGTAAAAATTACACCAAGAGAAAAAATTCAAGGAATAAAGTGATATGGATATAAGTATTTAAGTTAAAAGCTAAGAAGTTATTCTATTAGGCGCAGCAAGGAATAGAAAGAACAAGAACTCTGGGATTCTACTTTAGTAAATAATTACTTGTGTATTGAGAAAACTTCATTTTTTCATCTCACTTTTACACATTATTATACTATAATTTAACTAATTGTGAATAAATATACTATCTTTGGGATAAATTGCGCTAGTAGAAATATTCGTTGAACCTTATAAAAAGAAAAGAGTATGGAAAGAACACTTGTAATATTAAAACCATGCACCATCCAGCGAGGTCTGATTGGTGAAATAATTGCCCGTTTTGAAAAAAAGGGATTGATACTGGAAGGCATGAAAATGACCTGGTTGACGGATGAGATTTTAAGCGAACATTACGCTCACCTGAAAGAAAGGTCTTTTTTCCAAAGGGTTAAAGACGCAATGGCTGTATGCCCTGTGATTGTTTGTTGCTGGAAAGGAGTCGATGCGGTAAATGTAGTGCGTACGCTGGCCGGATCAACCAATGGAAGAAATGCCGCTCCGGGAACCATCCGCGGAGACTACAGCATGAGTGTACAGGAAAATATCGTACATGCCTCCGATTCACCGGAAACAGCCGCAATCGAATTGAAAAGATTTTTCAATGAGGATGAATTATTTAGTTATGAGACAAAAAACCTGCTCAGTCTTTATGCAAACGATGAATTCTGAGAGATAAAGTAAACAAAAAGCCGGAAAAGAGAAATCATAGACTCTTTTCCGGCTTTTTTATTTCTACGATATCATCCTATCCTCCCGAACCGGATGAACAACCTCATTACTAATCTAAAAATCTAATACCATGAAAAACACACTACATTATATAAACAAGCCCATTCCATGAAATGTTCCGAAAAAATAAAGAAATTACTTGCAGTTGTATTATTCCCGAATTGGACCTATATTTGTACTGTATTTTAAACACGAGTACAGACAAAAAATTAAAAGAAAACAATATGCACAGTTGGTTTGAATGTAAAGTCTCCTTTGAAAAAGTATTGGAGAACGGAATGCAAAAGAAAGTAACAGAACCTTATCTGGTCGACGCCCTCTCTTTCACAGAAGCGGAAGCCCGTATCATCGAAGAAATACGCCCGTTCATATCCGGCGAATTTACTGTTACTGACATCAAACGTGCCCGTCTTTCAGAATTGTTCTTCAACGAAAACGGCGACCGTTTCTACAAAATTAAAGTATATTTCATCACACTCGATGAAAAAAGCGGCGCTGAAAAGAAAACGGCTGCACAGATGCTTGCACAGGCTTGCACACTGAAAGAAGCCATCGCCGTACTGGAAGAAGGCATGAAAGGCACCATGGCCGATTACACAATCGCTTCAGTTACAGAAACCATGCTGATGGACGTATTCCCTTTCTCCGTCAATGATGACAAAACGCCCAAATCAGGAGAAGAACTGATTGCCGAACAGAAAAAACAGGCTGAGGACAAAGCACAGGAAGCATGAGTATCTCCCAGAACATAGTACAGTTAAAGGCATCGCTACCGGCAAACGTCACATTGGTAGCCGTGTCCAAGTTTCATCCGGCAGAAGCATTGATGGAGGCCTACAATGCTGGCCAGCGTGTCTTTGGCGAAAGCAGGGCACAGGAGCTGACGGCTAAACAAAAAGTACTACCGGGTGATATCGAATGGCATTTTATCGGTCCGCTGCAAAGCAATAAAGTAAAAGATATTGCGCCATTTATCCATACAATCCATAGCATCGACTCGCTGAAATTATTACAGGAAGTAAATAAACAAGCCGCAAAAAACAACCGTATAATCCGTGTATTGCTGGAGATACATGTTGCTCAGGAAGAGACCAAACACGGACTAAGTCCTGACGAGTGCCGTGAGCTTCTGCAAAACGAACAACTTGCCGAACTAGGCAATATTCAGATATGCGGATTGATGGGAATGGCAACCTATACCGATGACATTGCGCTCATCGAACAGGAATTTCACATCTTACATGAACTTTTCAGCGAATTAAAAGCTATATATTTCATAGGAAATGATAATTTTGCAGTACTATCTATGGGAATGAGCCACGATTATCCGGTTGCCATTCGCCAGGGTAGCACCATGATACGGGTTGGAACCAGTATTTTCGGCGAACGCGAGTACTAACACATTAAATTGAATCTGACATGATTGACATTAAAACCCAATATGCGGGACTAACACTTCGTAATCCGTTAATTGTAGGAAGTTCAGGTCTGACAAACAACCCTGAGCGAAACAAGGAATTCGAAAAGGCAGGTGCCGGAGCGATTGTTCTCAAATCTCTTTTTGAAGAACAAATTGAAATGCAGAGCGATTCGCTTATGCAGGATTCAGACTATCCGGAAGCTGCCGATTATATCCGCGGTTATGTAAAAGCAAACCAGGTAAACAACTATCTGGAACTGATAAAAAAGACAAAAGAACAGTGTACTATTCCTATCATTGCCAGCATCAACTGTTACAAGTCTGATGTGTGGATCGATTTTGCCCGCCAGATAGAGCTGGCAGGAGCCGACGCACTGGAACTGAATGTCTATTTTCTTGAAACTAGTCTGGAATACAATCCCGACGAGATTCGTGACCTTTACGTCAACATCATCCGGAAAGTAAAGGAAACGGTTTCAATACCCGTTATCATGAAAATCGGGAAGAACGTCGGAAACATTCCGGCACTGGTTAATACATTAAAGGTTAACGGGGCAGATGGCGTAGTGATGTTCAACCGCTTTTACCAGCCGGACATCGACATCAACAATATGCAGATAGTATCGGGCAACGTATTCAGCAACCATTCCGACCTGAGCGACACAATCCGCTGGACGGCAATCATTTCAGGTAAGGTTCCCGGAATAAGCATCGCTTCGTCAACCGGTATCCACGATTGGGAAGACGTTATCAAATGCCTGTTGGCAGGAGCTTCTGCCGTACAGATGTGCAGCGCATTATATACTCATGGCGGCGAAATCATATCACAGGTACTTACTTGTATTGAAGAATGGATGCACCAGACACATTATCAGAATCTGGCACAATTCCAGGGTAAACTGAATTATGCCAATATCCCCGATCCGGCCATGTATGAACGTTCACAGTTCATGAAATACTTCTCAAACAGAGACTAAGAAACAAATCTGATAAAACAGAAAAGAGACAGGGTTCCAGCCTTGTCTCTTTTTTATTTATTCCTTAATCATTGTCAGAAGCATTTTAAAACGTTGCACCGCTGTTAAAGCATGCGGTACATTGGCAGGAAGCACCAACGACTCCCCTGCTTTCATCCGGGAATGATTTCCATCGACAACGATTTCCATTTCACCTTCCAGTATTTGTACCAGAGCATCAAAAGGTGCGGTATGTTCACTCAGTCCTTCCCCTTTATCAAAAGAAAACAGAGTAATGTTACCTGCTGCACTTTTCACGATTTGTTTGCTGACAACCCCACCCGCTGAATAATCAACCAAATTGCTTAAATCGACTACAACTCCTTTTTGAAATAATTTTTCCATATCTTTTCTATTTACTGGTTTATAATAATCCATTCTGTTTTTCTTAAAACAACAGATGAAAAACATTTGTTCTCAACTACCCTTCAACAAGCCGGATAAAATATTTTCCACTAAACAATATCAATATTAAAAATATTATCTATCTTTGCATCATTAATAAAGAATACGACATGGAAGCAATCTGCGTAATCAAAGACATATACAAAACATTATATCAGTTTGAAAAGACTTTTTCAGACGTTCATGAAATTACAATCAACGAAGCAATGCTACTTTGCTGCCTGAAAGACAATCAGCCCAAATCAGCAGGCACCATCTGTGAATATATCGGATTATCGAACTCACGTGTATCCAAAGTAATCACTTCCGTTGAGAACAAAGGCTTTATCGACCGTACGATGAGTAAGGAAGATAAACGGCAGATGTTCTTTTCTCTTACCCCGAAAGGAAAAGAAAAAGTACAGAAAATGATGAATGCCGAATTACGTTTCGACGGCCTGTTCGGAAAACTGCAACAATGTATGGAAAAGGGATAATCCCTTTTTTTACTTATTTATTTTCCATTAGAAAATATGTATAATAACAATAATAAAGAAAGTAAGATGAAATATTTAGTAATCGGAGGAGTAGCCGGCGGAGCAACAGCCGCCGCACGTCTGAGAAGAATGGACGAAAATGCAGACATTATCCTGTTTGAACGGGGCAAATATGTATCATACGCCAATTGCGGGCTACCTTATTATATCGGTGGCGTCATTGCAGAGCGTGATAAACTGTTCGTACAAACCGCCGAAGGTTTTACCGCCCGTTTCAATATTGATATACGGACCGAGCAGGAAGTTACCGTTATCCATCCCAAAGAAAAAAACGTAGAAGTGAAGAATCTCCGCACCGGACAGTCTTATACCGAAAGCTATGACAAACTGGTGCTCTCTCCGGGAGCCGAACCTTTGCGTCCCGGCATCGAAGGTATCGACAGCAAAAAGATATTCACCCTACGCAACGTACCCGATACCGATACGATCAAAAAGTATATAGACCGGGAGCATCCCCGCCATGCAGTAGTTGTAGGCGGCGGATTCATCGGACTCGAAATGGCCGAAAACCTGCACGACCAGGGTCTTGACATCGCCGTTGTCGAGATGGCTAACCAGGTAATGGCTCCGCTCGATTATTCAATGGCCGCTATCGTACATCAGCAACTGATTGAAAAAAAGGTAGACCTGCGTCTGGAAGACGGCGTATTACGTTTTGAAGAGACGGACGGAGGTATCATCGTCCACCTGAAGAGCGGCAAACAGATTCCGACAGACCTGGTTATCCTCAGTATCGGTGTACGCCCTGAAACAAAGCTGGGCAAAGAAGCCGGACTGGCCATCGGAACCCTGGGAGGGATTGCCGTAAACGATTATATGCAGACCTCCGACCCGGACATTTATGCCCTGGGAGATGCTGTCGAAGTGCTCAATCCGGTAACAGGCAAACCGGCTTTAATCCCGCTGGCTGGTCCGGCGAACAAACAGGGACGTATCGTAGCCGATAATATCGTATTCGGCAATCGCGAAACTTATAAAGGTACGATAGGCACTTCTATTGCCAAAGTGTTTGATATTACGGTCGCTGCCGCCGGTGCCAATGCCAAGTTACTGAAACGGGAAGGCATCCCCTATCAGTCATCATACACCCACTCGGCTTCGCACGCCGGTTATTATCCGGGAGCCGTTCCGATGTCTATAAAAATAGTATTCTCACCGGACAACGGACAGTTATACGGTGCCCAGATTGTCGGATTCGACGGAGTAGACAAACGAATCGAAATGCTTGCCCAGGTAATACAACGCAAAGGAACAGTCTACGACCTGACCGAACTGGAACAGGCCTACGCACCTCCTTATTCGTCAGCCAAAGACCCCGTCAACATGGCTGGTTATGTTGCAGAAAATATCCTTACCAAAAAGGTCGAAACCATTAACTGGCGCGACATAACACAGCTGGGCAGCAATACCCTGTTGGTCGATGTACGCACTGCCGACGAATATAACCTGGGTTCCATACCGGGAGCTATCAATATCCCGGTCGACGAACTGCGCAACCGCCTGCCGGAACTGCCAACCGACAGACCAATCGTAGTGACTTGTGCCATCGGATTACGCGGATATCTGGCTTACCGCATTTTGGTTCAGCATGGTTATAAAAATGTAAAGAACCTGTCGGGAGGATTCAAAACATGGAGTGTAGCGACAGCCGGAATAGCTTCCAAACAAACAGAAGGCAATTCCCAAACAGCAATGACACCAAAAACGTCTACCGCCGCCGCATCTTCTTCTCCCTCACAACAGACTATCCGGATTGATGCCTGCGGTCTTCAATGCCCCGGTCCAGTCATGCAGCTGAAAAAACATTATGCTGAGATAAATACAGGTGACCGTCTTCTGATAACCGCCACCGACCAGGGATTCGGGAAAGATGTAGCCGCCTGGTGCAATATGACCGGAGCACAGCTGGTCGGAGTTGAGAATAAATCGGGAGTCATCCATGCCACAATCGAAAAAGGCGAACCTAAAAGTTCCTGTAAGATGGTGAACGGTACGGACAACAAGACGTTGATTGTATTCAGTGACGACCTGGATAAGGCCCTTGCCTCCTTCGTTATTGCCAACGGAGCCGCCTCGACCGGCAAGAAAGTAACCATGTTCTTCACTTTCTGGGGACTGAATGTCATCAAGAAACGGCAGAAACCGTCTGTTTCAAAAGATATATTCGGCAAAATGTTCGGTTGGATGCTTCCCGCCCACAGCGGTAAACTGAAACTATCGAAAATGAACATGGGTGGTGCCGGAAGTTGGATGATGCGCCTCATCATGAAGAAAAAGCATATCGACAGCCTGGAAAGCCTCATCGCTCAAGCCGCTGAGAATGGTGTCGAAATGATAGCCTGCACCATGAGTATGGATGTGATGGGTGTCAAAAAGGAGGAACTGATGGACAATGTCACACTTGGCGGAGTAGCCACTTATCTTGAACGGGCGGAAGATGCAAATGTAAACCTGTTCATCTAAACATTTCGGTTATTTTCCAAAGGGTATATATCCCATAAAAAAAGCATATATGTTTTGCGTTTAAAACATATATGCTTTGCTTACAAAAGTCCCTTATTTTGATTTCAAAAGTCCTATGCTTTTTTCTTGACAAATAAAGACCTCTATTTCAGGGGCAATGTCGTTACGTCGACATCCGGAGCTGTTCCATTCGGCTGACGTGTAAAAACAGATTTGAACTCTGTATTATCATTGAAGAAACCGCCGTTACGGAGGAAGAACATATTATCTTCCACCCCACCGGCATAATCCTGACGGACACCGGCACGGGCGGTGGCATCATAAGTGAACATGCCTTCGGTAAGTTCTTTCCACTCTCCTTTAGCCGTACGGGCCCATTGGTTTCCAAAATGGACACTACGTTCCAGATAACCTTGCCCGGGCATAAAGTTTTCAAGGAAAGAATGTGCTCCGGTGTACCATGCGTTTGTCTGCGGCCGCAGAAAACCGGCTATCAATCGCCACTCGCCTTCTTCAGGAGCAAAGAACCAGGCATAATAGGCCGTATTCCCTTTACCGTCCGGATGAACACGGGTAATGACACGATAAGTTTGTCCGGCTTTCCAGGGATATTTCAGATAACTCTGTCCCCCCGACCCTTCGTTACCGAACTCTCCGATATGTACATCTTTTCCCTGCGCCAGCAGCTTGATGCGGTGGTCTTCCGGTATCGCTTTCGGGTCGTCCGTTTCAAACGGGCTCCATACGGAAAACAAGACACGGCGTTCCGCATCGCTATTCGCCTGGATACCGCAATAACCTTCACCGAAACCATTCGTCATAAAATAACTGCCAATCTTATCTTCTCCCTCCGGAACCGTTATTTCATTGTAGAAATATTCGATCGATTCTTCCGGTAATGTATATTTCATATGTACGGAAGGTCCGCGCATTCCCCAGTAAGGTTCAAAGTTACGCACAAAATAAAGAGGTTCCTGCGCAGCCGGCCCGTCTATCAGCAGTTCGGAGATATTGGCAAACTGAGCGCCTTCTTTCTCTTCTCCCTGCAAATCCACACGGATATACCCCGGTTCCGTAACGGATACCTTCCCTACCGGAATAACCGTTTCCTCTGCTTCCGTCACTTTTACGGTAAAACTTTTACCACCGAAAGTTACCTTTACAGTCGACGGTCCGTCTGCCGCTTTCCCTTTCAGGAAAAGATTCAAATCACCGGGCTGGCTGGTTTTAAACCACGCCGACAAGACGGCATCCGTCCCCGTCCACGATTTGATACCATCGGTCGAAACCTTCGCACTCTCTTTTCCGGCAGTCACATAAGTGTTTCCGCCTAACGGAACCGATACCGCCTCAGCCGAAGGTTCCATCTGCTTACTCTGGCAGCTGCACATCAGGACAGCTATGCCGAACAGGATAATTTGTTTAATCTTATTCATTCTTATTTTAGATTTAAAGCAAAAACGGGACAGAAGTAAACCTCGCTACTTTCTGTCCCGTTTTTCTATTTATTGTCCGTAGATAAACTAAGGTAATTATTTAATCATATCGAAACCTGTATAAGGAATCAACGCTTTCGGAATGCGGATACCTTCAGGTGTCTGATTGTTTTCAAGCAATGCAGCAACGATACGCGGCAAAGCCAAAGCACTGCCATTCAGTGTATGGCACAGTTGTGTCTTTTTGTTCTCATCACGATAACGGCATTTCAGACGGTTAGCCTGATAATTATCGAAATTGGATACGGAACTTACTTCCAACCAACGTTTCTGAGCTTCCGAATATACTTCGAAGTCGAAGCAAAGAGCGGCAGTGAAACTCATGTCGCCACCACACAGACGCAGGATACGGTACGGAAGTTCCAGCTTCTGGAGCAGGCCTTCCACATGGTCCAGCATTTCCTGATGAGACTGCTTAGAATGTTCCGGTTTGTCGATACGAACCAGTTCCACTTTAGAGAACTCGTGCAGACGGTTCAAACCGCGTACATCTTTACCATAAGAACCGGCTTCGCGACGGAAACATTGTGTATAGGCACAGTTCTTGATAGGCAACTGTTTTTCATCGATAATCACATCACGGTAGATATTGGTTACCGGCACTTCGGCAGTCGGTATCAGATAAAGGTCGTCCACTTCACAATGGTACATCTGTCCTTCCTTATCCGGAAGCTGACCGGTACCGAAGCCGGAAGCGGCATTTACCACGGTCGGCGGCATGATTTCCATATAACCGGATTTGCGTGCCTCATCCAGGAAGAAGTTTATCAAAGCACGCTGCAACTGAGCGCCCTGTCCTTTATAAACCGGAAAACCGGCACCTGTAATCTTCACACCCAGGTCGAAGTCAATCAAATCATATTTTTTAGCCAATTCCCAATGAGGCAGTGCGTCCTTCGGCAGTTCTGTTTCCATACCACCCATTTTTTCTACCACATTGTCCTCAGCAGCAACGCCTTCGGGCACTTCATCGTAAGGCACATTCGGAATTGTATAAAGCAGGTTCTGCATCTCTTCCGCAGCCTGGTCCATTTCTGCCTGAATGCCCTTGCTCAGTTCCTTGATTTCGGCAACACGCTTTTTAGCAGCTTCGGCTTCTTCTTTTTTGCCTTCTTTCATCAGGCCACCGATTGTTTTCGACAGCGAGTTAACCTCTGCCAGGTTTGTATCTAATTGATTCTGTGTACTACGTCTTTTATCGTTCAGTTCAATCACCTTAGCGATGCTTTCTTTTGCACCCTTAAAGTGTTTCTTCTCCAGACCACGAATCACGCGGTCTGTTTCTTCCGTAATCATTTTAAGCGTCAACATACTTGCTCTATGTTTATTTATTTTGAAATGCAAAGATACATAAAAAAGCAACTTCCGCTCAGATGTTTACAAAAATATCTCACTTCACCCGTCCTCCCGTTATCCAGCTCCGGGTATAATAGGGTTCGCTCAGGCTACTGACCATTACTCCCCTGGAAGTACTGGTATGGATAAACTTCCCGTTCTTCAGATAAATTCCTACATGGTTAGGCGTCTTTTTCTTGCCTCCTCCTGTTTTAAAAAACACCAAATCGCCTTCCTGCAATTTGCCACGACTGACCTTCTTACAATTATATTTCAGCATATCCGCCGACGAACGTGCCAACTGTTTTCCATAAACCTCGCGAAACACAATCGCCACAAACCCGGAACAATCCACGCCCCGCTTGGTACTTCCTCCCATCCGGTGAGGTGTCCCCAGCCATTTCGCCCCTTCATTATAAAGAAAGATATTATCATCCGGCGTAATACGCACACCATATAAACGTGACAATTCCTTCGGCCCTTTAAAATCAGCCGGAAGCGCCACACGTTTCTTACTGCCGCAGGATGTCAGGACCAGTACAAACAAAAACAGCCAAAGGCTGAATATAGGATTTTTATATATCATGATTTATTTATTCTCTTTCTGTAGTTGGAGCAATACGATGAACCGTTTCTTTTACTTGCTTTACAACATCTACCCCATCTCATACTTATTAGGATTGATTCTTATAATGCAAATATACATATTTTTCAACACCATTCGAAAAGTTTTTAGAAAACACCATCACATTCCAACGATCGATTCAAAGTAAGGATTCAGTTTGTGCTGGTTATAATTAGCTTCCGCTATCATTTTTGAAGAGTTTGCATAACAATACTCACATTTATGCGGACAGGTATATTTGTTCAACCCCATCAACCCTCTCGCCAGATACTCCATATCATCCTTCTCAAAAAGCCGGTAATTAATATGATTCTTTTCCAGATTCGCTTTTACCTTCTTATATTCCAGAATATCAGCAAAACTGAATACCAGCTTCTTCGTATACCCTTTTAACTGATTTCCGATACGCTCAACCTTTTCCAGTAAATCATCTTTAGAAATCCGGTCAGTCAGCACCATCGGGTCAAAGCGCCAGATAACCCGGTCGCTATCCAGACGGTCAACCAATCGTTTAAACGTATCTATCAACTGACTTATTCCTTCTCAAAATACAATTGTTTTTAATTGCAAATACAACTGTTTTTGTTTCTAAATACAATTGTATTTGTATTCAAATACTTAAGTCTATGAAATAGAGAACATTTTGAATATTTGTTTTCTTAGAGTTGAAAGAAGATTATTTCACCTACTGACATACTGTTGTCACCACAATAGTCTATATTTGTAACCTTACTATCAATATTGCAAAATGAAAACAGAAAAGCCATTAGTAGACAAAGATTACGTATTAGATAAAATTGAAAGTTGGACATTTGTCGAAATACCGGAAATCCCAATGCCTAAGACTCCTTTTGGAATGCTAAAAGTAAAAGGAAAGATAGATAACTATGAATTTTCCAATGTACACCTGATGCCTATCGGAAACGGACATATAGGTCTGGCTGTAAAATCGGAAATAAGAAAAAAAATAAAAAAGCAAGCTCCTGATATCGTACATATTACACTGTATGAAGATAATACGCCATTAATAATACCCGAAGAATTATTGTTGTGCATGGAAAATGAGGAAGGCCTCTTAGATAAATTTGAAAAATATAAGCATGGTCAAAAAAAAGCATTTATAGATTGGATTAATTCTGCAAAAACAGAACAAACCAAAGCCAACCGCATTGCCAAAACGATAACAATGATACAAAAGAATGAAAAGATTTAACAGTAGAAACCTGATCGATAGAATACGATCCACTCCTGACTCTTATGGAAATATCACCTGATGATAAATCCATAAAAGACTGGAGCGAACGTAAATGGGCGTTATGACAGGACTTTACTTCAAAAACATAGGCAAGTGAACAATAAAGACTATATCCAAAGTCTGTACATACTTTCTCTTGGATACGAATTACTCCGTCTTTATAGACTTCACCGGATTGTTGAGAGCCGCTCTTAACGATTGGAAACTAACCGTCAGCAAAGCAATCAGGGTTATCAGCAAGGCCACTCCTGCAAAAATATCCCAACCGAGTGTAATCCGGTAGGCATAATCCTTCAGGTAGTGGTTAGCGGCATATAAAGAGACAGGAATACCTATTACAAAAGAAATAAGTAAAAGTACCATATACGCTTTTCCCAACAAAAATAGTATATCTATTATTTTAGCCCCCAATACTTTGCGGACACCAATTTCCTTTGTTCGCTGTTCGGCAGAAAAGGCACTTAATCCCAGTAACCCCAAACAGGAGATAAAAATTGCCAGCATGGCAAATAAGGCAGACAACTTTTCTACCAGATGTTCATCCTCAAACAAATCATCGAAACGGTCGGTCATAAAGGTCGGCTCAAACGCATGATAGGGTGTAAAAGAACGCAATACCGTCTGTACCCGCCCTATCGCTTCATACGTATCGATATCCGGTTTCAGACGAACAAACAATATATACGTTCTTTGAGGATCATAGAAAAACAAAGCAGACGCCGGCTCAAGTGTATAAAAATCATCGAACACGAAATCTTTCATAATACCAACTATCTCCCATTTGTGATCAGGCGACTGGCCGATTTGTCCTCCTACACGGCCTTCCCTTCCCATTCTTTTTGCCAGAGTCTCATTGATAAGGATTCCTGCCCCTCCCTTATTATTTTTCTTAGCCGGATCGATATCCGTTCCGTCAAGCAGTTTTATCCCGGCAGCATCTATCAAACCTTCCGACACAAAATTAAAAGAAATATAGGCATCATCTTCCGGATCTTTTCCATTCCAATACCAGGGATTGGTACGCATACTCGATTTCAGAATCGGACTGGCTGAAAACCCACAATTTTCTACTACACCGGTATTGATCAGCTCATTCCGCACAGCCGAAGACGCATTACACAATTCTTCGGTAGCCGGAAAACTTACCAGATTTTCTTTTTTTATTCCGATATCCCGTTTTTGTACCAGCTGTATCTGAAGATAAATAACGAAAGTACTACAAATCAGGATAAATGCCATCGTAAATTGAAAGATAACCAACCCCTGACGTATCCATGCGGCACTTCCCCCTTTACTCACTTTCTGCATTTTCAGCGTAGTCAACGGATTGAAAGAAGACAGATACAACGCCGGATAACTACCGGCCAGAAAAGTACAAAACAATCCGATCGCCACCAGTCCGGTCACAATCGTCGGATCGAGCAGACTAAAGGATAATTGAACGCCTATAAATTCATTAAACCAGGGAAGACTCAGCCAGATCAATCCGACCGACAGCAAAAGAGCTATCGATGTTATCAACCCCGATTCTACCAGAAATTGCCGGATCAGGTGTTTTCGTTTGGTTCCGAAGGTTTTCCGCACTCCGACTTCCAACGCCCGTTTTTGGGAACGTGCAGTCGATAGATTCATAAAATTGATACAGGCAATCAAGAGTATCAACACTCCGATCAGAAAGAAAAGGGAGACAGTCTTTATGTAGCCGCCACCAGTTTCTATCCCATCTTTAAACTGACCATACAAAAGCATTTTATTAAGAGGATAAAGGAATATCTGAATACTCTCACAAGCCGGCCCGGCTTTACGAAAAGCGAGTCCTTTCAGCTTCTCATTCAACTGCTCCAGATCCACTCCCGGTTCCAACTCGACATAAGTTTGCAGCCAGGAAGCCCCCCATTCGTTTACATTAAATACTTTTTTCATTTCCTCTACGAAGACACGAAAAGGTATCAGCCATTCAAATTGGAACGAAGTATTATCGGGCATATCCTCAAACACACCCGTTACTTGATATATAACTCCTTCATGAATCAACCCCTTTCCTATCGGATCTTCTTTGTTATATATCTTTCGAGCCATCGACCGGCTGAGGACAATGGAATATTGCGGTTCGAAAACGGAAGAGGCATCACCACTTATGAACTTCATACCGATCAGATTAAAGAGAGTGGAATCGGCATAAGCTCCCTTTTCTTCAAAAGAGTCTGTTGTATTTTCAGGGACAAAAACGACTGGCTGAGCACTATATCTGCTACAACTCTTCACTTCCGGAAATTCGTCCTCCAAAACTTTTGACAGCATAGAATTTGATTCGAAGCTTGTTATACATTCATTCGAGACAGGAAAATAATGAGATGCACTGACATATATATTTCGGGAATTAGGGATTGCCTTGTTGAAATTCACTTTACTTTCCACCCAGAGAAAGATAAGTGCAGCCGAAGTAATTCCGATTGCCAGCCCCAGGATATTCAGAAAACTATATATTTTATTCCGGAAAATAATCCGGAGAGATCTTCTTATATTCATTGTGTAAGTTTTTTAGTTTGCGGTATAAGCTAATTCTTTCAGGAAATTTTCCGAAACAGGTTTCCCATCCAGCATATGAATAATCCGGTGGCTGTAACGGGCATCGTGTTCACTGTGTGTTACCATAACGATCGTGGTTCCGGCATCATTGAGCATAGTCAGCAGATCCATTATTTCCAAGCCGTTGCGACTATCCAGGTTTCCGGTTGGTTCATCTGCAAGGATCAGTTTCGGATCATTGACAATTGCCCGGGCAATCGCCACACGCTGCTGTTGTCCGCCCGAAAGCTGCGACGGGAAATAGTTACGGCGATGATTGAGAAGGACGCTTTTCAAGGCTTTCTCTACTTTCATTTTGCGGAGGGAGGCTTTCATTCCACAATTTTCCAACGGCAATTCGATATTCTCAAATACAGTTAACTCTTCTATCAGATTGAAATTCTGGAAAACAAAACCGATATTCTCCCTTCGCAAATCGCAACGTTTGTCTTCATTTAATCCGGTAACCTCAACCCCATTAAAAAGATAGGAACCCGAATCAGGATCGTCAAGCAATCCCAGTATATTCAGTAAAGTAGACTTTCCACATCCCGACGGTCCCATAATGGCAACAAACTCATGTTCCTTTACATGAAGCGACATATTATCCAAAGCAATTGTCTCCACCTCTTCCGTCCTATAGACTTTCCTCAAATCATTTATTCTAATCATAGTCTTATGAATAATTTAGCATGTTACATATAAATCCGGAACAATTGATATGCCAAAACAGCAATCCCCAATATATTAACCCATTAACAAAACGACCGCCCTTGAATAGTGTCCATAAACGGACACCTTATGTCTGCCTACAGACAAAAAACAGGAACAGCTTGGGCATTCACTTCATTCTTGATATATTTGCAACCTACTAACAAGAGTAATTATGAACTTACACCAGGCAAATATACTGATTGTTGATGATGATAAAGACGTTCTGACCGCCGTACGTTTTTTGCTGAAGATGGAAGTGAAAACAATACTGACAGAAACAAACCCGGACAACATTCATAAGCTGGTCACAGAGAATGACATAGACATTATTTTGTTGGATATGAACTTCAGAAGCTCCATCAACACCGGCAACGAAGGTCTGTTCTGGCTGAAAGAAATAAAGAAACGGAAACCTTCCCTGTCAGTCATTATGATTACAGCCTATGCAGATATAGACCTAGCCATCAAAAGCCTAAAAGAAGGGGCCGCAGACTTTATCGTCAAACCCTGGCATAACGAGCATCTGCTGAATATCCTGTCGGAGACACTTCGGAAACAGGCAACTCCAGACAGTAAAGAGAAAACAAATAAAAGAAATACTGATATAGAGATTATCGGAAACTCGGAAAGCATGCAGCTTTTGTTCCATAAATTGCAAAAGATAGCACCTACCGATGCTAATATATTGATCCTGGGAGAAAACGGAACAGGAAAAGATCTTGTTGCCCGCTACATCTATCAGTCATCCCTTCGCCGGAATCAGCCATTTGTAAAAGTAGACGTAGGTTCCCTGACGGAAACCCTTTTCGAGAGCGAACTTTTCGGACATAAAAAGGGAGCATTTACAGATGCGCGTGAAGATCGTACCGGTCTAATCGAGGCGGCAGACAAAGGAACACTTTTCCTGGATGAAATCGGAAATATAACTTTGCAACAGCAGGCCAAACTGCTGACCGTGCTGCAAAACCGTGAAGTGACCCGCCTCGGAGCCAATACACCGATGCCGGTAGATATCCGTCTGCTGTCAGCAACCAACCTGCCATTACGGGAGTTAGCCAACGAAGCAAAGTTTCGTAAAGACTTGATTTACCGGATCAATACAGTAGAGATAACCGTACCGCCTCTACGTGAACGAGGCGAAGATATCATCCTGCTGGCAGAACATTTCCTGAAAATGTATGAGAAAAAGTATTTCAAACAAAAGTTCCGTTTAGCCGACTCAGCCAAAAAGAAACTGATGTTGTATCATTACCCCGGCAATGTACGCGAACTGCAATACACCATAGAAAGAGGCGTTATCATGGCCGACAGCGATGTGCTGAAAGCGGAAGACATTACCTTCTCTCCCTTAGAGCAACAGGAAGAAAATGCCCAACCGATACCGACACATAATCTGGATGATCTGGAGAAGACAGCCATTGAACAGGTCATTCAAAAACATAACGGAAACATATCGCAAGCGGCGAAAGAACTGGGATTAACCCGGGGAGCCTTATACCGCCGGCTAGAAAAACACGGACTATGACGATCGCCCTATCCATCCTAATCGTTATACTTCTGCTATATATAATATATGTACGCAGGAAAACAAAACAGGATATCGACGAATTTGCCGAGTCCATCATTAACAGAGATTTTTCAAGGAAATATCCCCGGTTCCAGTCTATCGCGGATACCTTCGTGAATCTGGCAGCCGAGAAAGAAGCGCAGCAGCATTACCTGAAAGAGATGCTGGAACTGGTCGATACTGGTATCCTCGCCTATGATATGGAAACCCATGAATCACTATGGATGAATGACTCTTTTACGACCCTGCTCAACATTCCTCATATCAAGAATATCAACTGGCTGAAAAAGCAAAACGAAAACCTTTTCAATGAACTGCTCGATATCCCGGTAAACAAAAGTACCCTGATAACGATCCATGCCCGAAAACAAACCATCAAAACAATGACAAACGCTTCCGTCTTTCAAACCGGAGGAAAAACCTACAAACTGATCGCATTCCATAATGTAAGCGCAACGATGGAAGAAGTCGAATCGGGTGCCTGGAAAGGATTACTCAATGTAATGACTCATGAGATTATGAATTCTATCGTCCCCGTCTCATCCCTCTCGGATACGCTCAGAAGAAAAATACATACATTGAAAGAAAATGTATCCGAACCGTCTACTACGGATCTAGAAGATATGGAACTGGCGATGGACACAATTCACCGGCGAAGTGAAGGCCTACTGCGCTTTGCCGAAACCTATCGCAATCTAAGCCAAAAGATAGTACCTGATATGAAATCATATAATCTCTATAATTTGCTGAGTTCTGTTCATTCCCTGATGAATCCTTCCCTTCAACAAAAAGGGATCGCTTTCACGCTAAAAACAAACGCTCCGGAAGTTACCGCCTTTATGGACAGGGATTTGATAGAACAGGTTATCATCAATTTTATAACCAATGCCACCTATGCCACAAGTGAAAAAGAGAATCCGCAAATACATCTTTTCTCCGGGTATGACTCAGAAGGACATCCTTACATCACCGTTGCCGACAATGGCAAGGGCATCCCCGACTCAATCCGCGACAAGATTTTCATTCCATTTTTCAGTACCAAGAAAAACGGCAACGGCATCGGCCTGAGCATTTCCCGGGAAATCGTCAAACTGCATAACGGAAAGCTGCACGTGCAAAGCCAGGAGAAAGAAGGAAGTGCCTTCACTATTTTATTCAGTCCCTAAGCCAGCATTTGTTTCATTAGGAAGAAACAAGTGTTTCTACCGCATGAAACAGTTGTTTCCCCTGCATGAAACAGGAAGCGAAACCACATAAAAAAAGCGAAACCTCCTTTCGGAATTCCGCTTTTCTTATTTTCTTCGAGTAAAGCTATCTTATGCTTCTGCTACAACTTCCTGGATAGAAACGAATGATCTGTTTTCTTTACCTCTACGGAAAGTAACAACACCATCTTTCAATGCATACAACGTATGATCTTTACCGATACCAACGTTTACGCCCGGATGATGAACTGTACCTCTCTGGCGAACCAAAATGTTACCAGCTTTAGCAACTTCACCACCAAAAAGCTTAACACCTAATCTTTTACTTTGTGATTCACGGCCGTTCTTTGAACTACCCACACCTTTCTTATGTGCCATTTCTTCTTTTCTCCTTTAAACGTTAAGCAACAATTTCTTTAATACTCACTTCAGTGAACTGCTGACGGTGACCGTTCAGTTTACGATAACCTTTTCTTCTCTTCTTGTGGAAGATCAGCACTTTATCACCTTTTACCAGCGGAGACAGTACTTCACATACTACCTTTGCGCCTTCTACTGTAGGAACACCTACTTTTACATCACCATTGTTGTCAACCAACAACACTTTGTCAAACTCAACAACAGCACCGCTTTCTGCGTTCTGAATGTGCTGAACGAACAATTTCTTACCTTCTTCAGCTTTGAACTGTTGTCCGTTAATTTCTACGATTACGTACATCTGTCTTTTTATATTTAAACAGGTTATGTCCCGGGGGTGGATACATATTCCATATCACTTGTTTACCCTCTGCGGAATTTCAGACTGCAAAAGTACTGTTTCCGAATATATTATGCAAGAATTGTCGTAATTTTTTTATCTAAAACTTTTTCAATTCCTGATACAACCGTTGCACCGGCAACCCCATTACATTATAGAATGAGCCGTTGATAGCCTCTACCCCGACATAACCGATCCATTCCTGTATCCCGTAACTACCGGCTTTATCGTACGGACGGTATTTATCTACATAATAGATAATGTCATCCTTTTCAAGTTTGGAAAAGGCGACTGCCGAAGAGACGGAAAAAGAAACCGTTTTCTGTTTAGTCGTCAGGCAAACGCCGGTGATGACTTCATGTACATGGCCCGACAGGTGGCAAAGCATCTCGATTGCTTCCTCACGGTCGGCCGGTTTACCCAGGATACGACCCGGTTGTCCATAAGTGACGACAATCGTGTCAGCCGTAATGAGCAATTCGTTATCAGTCATTTTTTCCAGATACGCTTCTGCCTTTTTACGGGCGATATAAGCAGGTATCTCGTCTGCCGTCAAGTCATCAGGATATGATTCGTCAATGCCGGGAATTACTTCGACCTCGAATTTGAGGTCAAGTCCGGCCAATAATTCTTTTCGCCGGGGTGAGTTAGATCCCAGCACGATTCGGTAATGTTGTAGGTTAGTCAGCATAATTATTTTTCATTGTTATTACCATCCGAACGCTTCTGCGCTCATCCAATGGCCTTGTGCTTTCATTGTTTGTTCTATCACATCGCGGGCAACACCCTCACCCCCTTTGCATAAGGAGATATATTTCGCTATTTGCTTGATTTCCGGGGCTGCATCCGCCGGAGCAACCGGCAAGCCTACCCGCTTCATCACATCATAGTCGGGGATATCGTCTCCGGCATACATGACTTCTTCAGGCGTCAATCCCGTCTTTTGCAGGAAATCATTGAAATCGTGTATCTTTACGGCACTCCGCATATATATATGTTCGATACCCAAGCGGGAAAAACGGATTTGCACAGCCTCCGTATAGCCACCGGTAATAATCCCGACCTGGTAACCTTTCTTTACAGCCAGTTGCAGGGCATAACCGTCTTTGATGTTGACTGTGCGCATCGGATCGCCGTTGGGATGAAGTGATACCACATCGCACGACAGCACACCGTCTACATCAAACACAAACGCTTTTATCTTTGTCAGGTCATAATTGATACTACTCATTTTGGGCCTCCTTATGTATACTTTGGCTAAGAAGCCGGTAGATCGCTTGCATATCCGGATCGTCCAGCATAGCCAGGTGTTTATTGATCACATTTTCATCATACCGGATTGCGGGCCCGGTCTGAGCCGCAGCAGGCGGCATGGAATGTATTTTCGATACTGTCTCATCGATAAGCGGCAAAAGGACATCTGCCGGAATGGATTCGTTTTCCAGTAACTTATAAGATAATGTATAAATATGATTGGTAAAATTACAGGCAAAGACAGCCGCCAGATGCAAACTCCGGCGTTTTTCCGAAGACATGAAACGAACATTCTCAGAAAGAGCGCTGGCTATATTCTTTAGATAATCCGCATTCTTATCCGTGTTTGCTTCCAGAAAAATGGGAATCACATCAAAATTCACATTCCTCCCCTTACTGAATGTCTGCAAAGGATAAAGGACTCCGAAACGTTGGGCATATCCTTCAAATACGCTCATCGGCATACTTCCCGCCGTATGGACCCACATACCGTTATTCGGTTTGACCTTCGATATTACATCCGACAAGACAGTATCCTTCAGTGAAAAGACATACAGATCGCCATCTTCCTGCAAAGCGGATAAATCATTCGTCCACGGACACCCCAGTCGTGTTGCCAACTGACGGGCACTCGCCTCTGTATGGCTGTACACCTGACCAATCTGCATACCAACCCGTTGCATGGCGAGCGACAAACGTGTCGCCAGATTTCCGGCACCGATAAAAACTATTTTCATGCTTCCTTGTTTTCTTCCGGCATTTTATAAGTGCCCAGGTGAATCTTTTCCCATTGCAAATGAGCTTCGTCAAACGGTTTGCGTTCCTGGTCCTTATAACCGAAACCGATAATCGAGAGCACCTCCAGCTGATAAGGAATATCCAGCAGGCTACGGACATACACATTGGCATCCGCATCATCTTCCGTTTGCCGGTTACGTATCTGGCACCAACAGCTGCCCAGACCCAGATCTTCCGCCTGAAGCTGCATATAGATAGAAGCGATCGAGGCGTCTTCCACCCAGACATCACTATCCATTACATTCGCCATCACCACAACAGCCAGTGCACAACCTTCAAGAAACGAAGCTCCGGCCGGCTTACAACCAGCCAGTTTTTTCAACATTTCCTTATCTTCCACCACAACGAACTGCCAGGGATTTTTACGCTTGGAAGCGGGTGCCATCAATGCTGCCTTTAAAATCATTTCGACTTGTTCAGGTGAAAGCAACTGGTCGGTAAACTTACGCGTGCTTCTTCTATTCTTTATCAGTGTTGCAAAACTCTCCATTTTTATCTTATTTTGTAGCTGTTAATTAATCATCTTCATTCTGTAAGGAAGATATTTCTGAACAGGACAAAGATAAATATTTTTTACACGCTGAATATACGCTTCCTTCATTTTTCGCGTTAGTAAAGCTATAACATTATTAATTATGAAGATTCGTGCGATAGCTGCACTGCTATTTATATTAGTCTCAATCAGCGCTTTTGGACAAAAGCATGTTAAAATCACGGGATATGTTCGGGATGCCGACGGTAGTCCGCTTGAACTTGTGCTTGTTCAGATAAAGAATACGCTGAACGGGGCAATGACCAATGAAAAGGGTTACTATTCGATCACCACGTCGCCGGGCGATTCCGTAGCGGTTATTTTTTCTTGCCTGGGATATAATAAGGCAGAACGTATTCTACCCAGCTTGCAACAGGACATGCGGCTGAATGTACAGATGAACTACACGAGTATCGATCTGGGGGAAGTTGTTGCTGTAGGTACCCGTTACCAAACCAGTACCCTTCAAACCATGAATGCAGACCGTGTCAAGCTCCTCCCCGACCCTGCCGGCGGAAGCATTGAAAGCCTCGTGGTCACTTTTGCCGGAGTTTCATCCAGCAACGAATTAAGTTCCCAATATTCGGTTCGCGGCGGTAGTTACGATGAGAACATAGTATATGTAAACGGCCTGGAAGTATTCCGCCCGTTACTGATCCGTTCCGGCCAGCAGGAAGGTCTGAGCTTTATCAATCCCGACCTGACCGAAGCGGTCAATTTCGCAGCCGGAGGATTTGAAGCACGGTACGGAGATAAAATGAGTTCTGTTCTTGACATCACCTATAAAAAACCCAAGTTATTTGAAGGATCGGCCTCCGCCAGCTTACTGGGAGCAAACGCCTATGTGGGCAGTTCCATCGGCAAGTTCACACAAATAACCGGTGTTCGTTATAAAACAGGACGTTCGCTACTAAAAACAATGGATACGGACGCCGAATACCAGCCGGATTTCGTCGATCTGCAATCATACATGACTTATCAGTTAGCTCCGAAATGGGAAGTAAACTTTCTGGGGAACCTGGCGTCCAACACGTTCAAATTCACCCCGCATAAACGGGAGACAAACTTCGGTACGGTAGAAAACGCCCAACGGTTTGAAGTGTATTTCCCCAACAGCCGTGAGCGGGATAAGTTCCAGACAATCTTCGGCGCACTGACCTTGAAACACAATCCGAACGAGAAAACAGAACTGGGCCTTCAGGCATCCGCTTTCTCCAGCAAGGAAATAGAAACCTACGACATCACCGGTGAATACTGGCTGGGCGATGCAACAACAGAAAACGACAATAACCAGAATGCCCTTGAAATAGCCCGCTACCATGAGCATGCCCGCAACCGTTTAAGTTCAACCATCATGAATGTAGGACATTACGGCAGCAGCAAGATCAAAAACAACACACTGAAATGGGGAGCTACCGTACAGATGGAAAAGATAAACGACCGCATCAGCGAATGGGAAAAACGCGACTCGGCAGGTTATTCACTTCCTCAAACGGGGAACGGGGTAAACGTGATCTCCAATCTTTATTCAGACAATGATTTGTCGACTACCCGGGTATCGGGATATTTGCAGGATGTTTTCAAGTTCCGTACCAAGCAAGGTATGTTCACACTCATCGGCGGTATCCGCGGGAGCTACTGGAGCTATAACAAAGAATTCATTTTCAGTCCGCGCGTTTCTTTAGGTTTTATCCCTAATTTCGATCAGAATCTGACCTTTCGTGCAGCGACAGGTATCTACTACCAGTCACCGTTCTATAAAGAATTACGAACCACCGTGCAGGATGCCGCAGGCAATGATATTATCGAACTGAACAAAGATATCAAATCGCAACGTTCCATCCATTTCATTCTCGGTGGCGATTATACGTTCCGGGCAGCCGACCGTAACTTTAAAGTCAGTGCCGACCTCTATTACAAGAAACTGGACGACCTGATTCCTTACACCGTCGACAACGTAAAGATCCGGTACTACGGAGAGAACTGTGCCAAAGGCCATGCAATGGGTATCGATGTTAAATTCTTCGGTGAATTTGTACCCGGAACCGATTCATGGATCAGTTTCTCGCTTATGAAAGCAGAGCAAACAATCCGTGACATGGTAACCGTTCCCATGCCCAACAGCCAGGGATATAACGTATCGTTATTCTTTCAGGATTATTTTCCCGGATACAAACGTGTAAAACTGAATCTGAAAGGCGTCCTCTCCGGCGGACTTCCTTTTATTGCACCACGCACGAAATACGAAGATGTGAAGAGTACTTTCCGCACGCCGGCCTACAAACGTGTCGACCTCGGTTTCTCTTACCAGCTGGCCGGAGGAACCGATGCGATCATGGACCGCGGCGTCTTTCGTCACCTGAAAAATATCTGGATCGGAGTGGACGTATTTAACCTGTTCGATATAAAAAATGTCAGTTCCTATTACTGGATCACCAACATCGACAACCAGCAATATGCTGTACCGAATTACCTGACAGGCCGACAACTCAATGCACGACTGATTGTCGATTTCTAAGAATATGCCAATAAGATAATTTGCCAATATGCCGATAAAAAACAGGATTTGCCAATGAGAAGTCAAGGCTTTCATTGGCAATTTTGCATATTAGCAAATTGCCAAATTATTATTAATGAAATATTTCTTGATTCTTCAAAAAGAATGTACCTTTGCCATCAAAACAAAAAGCATTTATCAATTATTAAATTCTTATTGACATGGAAATTACACATATTGAACATCTGGGAATTGCAGTAAAAAGCATCGAAGCTTGTCTGCCGTATTATGAAGAAATTTTAGGCATGAAATGCTACAACATCGAAGAAGTTGCTGACCAAAAAGTAAAGACTGCGTTCTTTAAAGTAGGCCAAACAAAAATCGAATTACTTGAACCGACCAGCGAAGACAGCACTATCGCCAAATTCATCGAAAAGAAAGGCGAAGGTATTCACCATATCGCATTTGCTGTACCTGATGTACAGGCTGCATTGGACGAAGCTGAATCAAAAGGTGTCAAACTGATCGACAAAGCTCCCCGCGGTGGTGCAGAAGGTCTGAACATTGCATTCCTTCACCCGAAATCAACTTGCAGCGTATTGACTGAACTTTGCATGCCGGGTAAAAAATAATTAATCAGTTCATTTCTAACAACAAATCAGAAATACAATGAGTAACCAACTTGAAAAAGTAAAAGAGCTTATCGCTCTTCGCGAACAAGCCCGTTTAGGTGGTGGAGAAAAAAGAATCGAATCTCAGCACAAGAAAGGCAAGTACACAGCACGCGAACGTATCGCCATGTTGCTTGACGAAGGTAGTTTCGAGGAGTTTGATATGTTCGTTCAGCACCGTTGTACTAACTTCGGTATTGAAAAAACAAAATTCCTGGGTGATGGTATCGTAACCGGATATGGTACGATCGACGGCCGTCTGGTCTACATCTTCGCACAGGACTTCACCGTATTCGGAGGAGCTTTGTCAGAATCACTGGCCATGAAGATTTGTAAGGTAATGGATCAGGCCATGAAGATGGGTGCCCCTGTCATCGGCTTGAACGACTCAGGTGGAGCACGTATCCAGGAAGGCGTTAACGCCCTGGCAGGATATGCTGAAATCTTCCAGCGTAATATCCTTGCATCCGGTGTTGTACCTCAGATTTCAGGTATCTTCGGTCCGTGTGCAGGTGGCGCAGTTTATTCTCCGGCGCTGACTGACTTTAACATCATGACACGTGGTACCAGCTACATGTTCCTGACAGGTCCGAAAGTAGTAAAAACAGTTACCGGTGAAGACGTAACTCAGGAACAACTGGGTGGCGCAAGCGTACACACAACCAAATCGGGTGTTGCCCATTTCGCTGTCGACACAGAAGAAGAAGGTCTGCAACTGATCCGCAAATTGCTCAGCTTCCTTCCGCAGAACAACCTGGAAGAAACTCCGCTGATCGAATGTAAAGACCCGATCGACCGTCTGGACGATGTATTGAACGACATCATTCCTGACAACGCTAACCAGTCATATGACATGTATGAAGTAATCGGCACAATCGTTGACAACAACGAATTCCTGGAAGTACATGCTGATTATGCTAAAAATATTATTGTTGGTTTCGCACGTTTCAACGGCCAGTCTGTTGGTATCGTAGCTAACCAGCCGAAAGTAATGGCTGGCTGTCTGGACAGCAACGCTTCCCGTAAGGCAGGCCGCTTCGTTCGCTTCTGCGACGCTTTCAACATTCCTTTGGTGACATTGGTAGACGTACCGGGATTCCTTCCGGGAACAGGCCAGGAATACAATGGTGTAATCCTTCACGGAGCCAAATTGCTTTACGCTTACGGCGAAGCAACTGTGCCTAAAATCACTGTTACATTGCGTAAATCTTACGGTGGTGCTTACTGCGTGATGAGTTCTAAACACCTGCGTGGCGATATGAACTACGCATGGCCGACAGCTGAAATCGCAGTTATGGGTCCGAGCGGTGCTGTAGAAGTTATCTTCGCAAAAGAAGTTGCCGCATCCGAAGATCCTGCAAAAGCAACAGCCGAAAAAGAAGCAGAATACAAGAAGGCATTCGCTAACCCGTACAACGCAGCTCAATACGGTTATATCGACGATGTAATCGAACCGCGTAATACCCGTTTCCGTATCATTCGTGCTTTACAACAATTGCAGACGAAAAAGTTAAGCAATCCTGCTAAGAAACATGACAATCTGCCTCTATAATTCTTAAAACAGGAAAATGAATATGACTAACAAAAGATTTGGAGTATTGCTGCTGTTCATCCTGCTCGTATCATTCGGGGCACAGGCACAGCGTGCAACCTCCATGCGAATAAATGAAGTGCTGGTCATCAACGAAGATAATTTCGTTGACGACTATGGCAAACGTCACGGCTGGATAGAATTATTCAATACTTCTGCCGGAACGGTTAATATTGCAGGTTGTTTCTTGACAGACGACAAGAACAATCCTAAAAAATATCCGATCCCCAAGGGTGACGTACTAACTCAGATCCCCCCCCATCAACACACTCTGTTCTGGGCGGATGGTGAACCTAACCGTGGTACTTTTCATGTCAATTTCACGTTAGACCCGTCAAAAGAAAATTATATAGCACTTTATGACGCCGATGGTAAATCCTTGATCGACGAAATAACAATTCCGGCTGCACAAAAACCGGATGTTAGCTATGGTAGAATTATTGACGGAAAAGAAGAATGGGCACAACTCACAAAAGTGACTCCCAGCACAAACAACCTGACGTTAGATTCTAACGAAAAGATCGAAAACTTTAAGACAAATGACTCTTTGGGTATCGGTATGACTATTACAGCTATGGCTGTTGTTTTTCTAGGCTTGCTCCTTCTTTTCCTGATCTTCAAACAAGTCGGAAAAGCAGCTATCGCAGCCAGCAAACGTAATGCTCAGAAAGCAGGGGCACCTGTTAATGTAAATACACCGGACGAAGTTTCGGGCGAAGTTTTTGCAGCAATCGCTACAGCTTTGTATGAAATGAGTGATGACAATCACGATATCGAACATACAGTGCTTACAATCCGCAAAGTTCGCCGTGCATATTCTCCATGGAGTTCTAAGATCTATAGTTTACGTGAAACTCCCAGAAAGTGATTATCTCTAAAAACAAACAAGAATGAAAAGTTTTAAATATACCATCAACGGTAACGTATATAAAGTACACATCAATTCAGTGGTCGACGATATCGCTGAAGTAGAAGTAAACGGTACTCCTTATAATGTAAAAATGGAGAAACCGGCGAAAAAACAAATGGTTACACTCAAACGCCCGGCACAGGCTCCTACTACAGCCAGCGGCGAACCGGTTGTTACTCGTCCGGCAGCATCTACAACCCAGGGCGCCGTTAAAACTCCGCTTCCAGGTGTTATCCTGCAAATCAAATGCAATGTAGGCGACACTGTGAAGAGAGGACAAACTTTACTTATCCTCGAGGCTATGAAGATGGAAAACAACATCAACGCTGACCGCGACGGTAAGATTATTGAAATTAAAGTACATAAGGGAGACTCCGTACTGGAAGGTGCTGATCTCGTCGTAATCGGATAAGAGTATGCAAGAGAGTTTTTTATCATTCCTGGGTGACAACCTACAGTTGTTCCTCACCTATACAGGAGTATATAATGCAACTCCGGGCCATATCATTATGATATTGGTTGGTTTGCTCTTTATATTCCTTGCGATTAAATATGAATTTGAACCCATGTTGCTGATCCCTATCGGATTCGGTATCCTGATCGGTAACATTCCTTTTAAAGATGCAGGGCTTCAGGTAGGTATCTACGAACAAGGGTCTGTACTTAACATCCTCTATCAAGGGGTAACCTCCGGATGGTATCCGCCGTTGATCTTCCTCGGTATCGGGGCGATGACCGACTTCTCCGCTTTGATTTCCAATCCAAAGCTGATGTTGATCGGTGCTGCCGCCCAGTTCGGTATCTTCGGTGCTTATATTATCGCTCTTCAGATGGGATTCGAACCGAACCAGGCCGGTGCTATCGGTATTATCGGTGGTGCTGACGGTCCTACGGCTATCTTCCTGTCTTCCAAGCTGGCCCCTAACCTGATGGGTGCTATTGCGGTGTCGGCCTACTCATATATGGCATTGGTACCTATTATCCAGCCGCCGTTCATGAGACTGCTTACAACAAAGAAAGAACGTCTGATCCGTATGAAACCGCCGAGAGCCGTTTCTTCTACAGAAAAGATCATCTTCCCGATCGTAGGTCTGTTGCTGACTTGCTTCCTTGTACCTTCAGGTCTGCCCTTGCTGGGTATGCTGTTCTTCGGAAACCTGTTGAAAGAAAGTGGCGTAACCCGTCGTCTGGCTGAAACAGCCCGCGGTCCGCTGATCGATACAATCACCATCCTGTTAGGTATCACAGTAGGTGCTTCTACACAGGCAACTCAGTTCCTGACACTGAACTCTATCAAGATCTTCGGTTTAGGTGCGTTGTCATTCGTGATTGCAACCTGTGCCGGTGTATTGTTCGTTAAGTTCTTCAACCTGTTCCTGAAACAAGGCAACAAGATCAATCCGCTTATCGGTAATGCCGGTGTATCTGCCGTTCCCGACTCAGCACGTATCTCTCAGGTTGTAGGTCTGGAATATGACCCGACCAACTATCTGTTGATGCACGCCATGGGTCCGAACGTAGCAGGTGTAATCGGTTCTGCTGTAGCAGCCGGTATCCTGTTAGGATTCTTAGGATAATAAAACAAGTGACAGTTGATAGATGGCAAGTGACAGATAAATAGAATCTTTTCTAAATCTGTCAACTGTCACTTATCAACTGTCAACTTTTTATACATTTTGTTCGACCTCCATCGGATTTGTTTCCGGATTAGTTACTTCTTCCAATGTCGTCCCCACAAACAACCATACCATCAAAAGGACAATCGCAATAATAACCCCGATGATCAACCATAGATTTTTCTTTTTCATACCTTCGTAATTCTGATTTTGTTTTATATGAGCATAAAACAACAGAAACAAGTCTTTGGTTTAAAAAGATCTATGAGTAAAATACGAAACCTACTGCCATACTATCATAGTTGACAAATATTCATCCGATTACAAATGATTTAGCACCATACTCTCATACGCAATTCATATAATAATAGACTGTAAAACACAAAGCTGGAATACTTTCTCAAACATTGTTTTATTTGCCGGAATAAACTAACTTTGTCTCTATATCTTAAAAAGTATCCAACATGAGCCAAGTAAAAGGAATACCATACGGAATATCTGATTTCAAACGGTTGAGAAACGAAAACTTTTATTACGTAGACAAGACGATGTATCTGCCGCTGATCGAAAAGATGCCCAGCTACTTGTTTCTTATCCGTCCCAGACGATTCGGAAAAAGTCTGTTCCTTAGCTTGATGCGTACATATTATGATATATTGCAAAAGGATAATTTCGAAAAGTATTTCGGCGATTTATGGATTGGCAGCCACCCGACCGACCAGCGCAACCGCTTTCAGGTGCTTTACTTCGATTTCTCAAAAGCCGGTTGTTCGCAACCGGGAACCGATATGATGACCAGCTTCAACGACTATTGCGGTCTGATCATCAATCAGTTCGCACATGAATATGCATCCTATTACGATGCCGATTATAAAGCTACGATCGAAAATATAGCAAGTGCCAAAGCAAAACTGTCGTACATCGAGATAAAAGCAAAAGAAAAAGGGTATCCGCTTTATCTTATCGTAGACGAATATGACAACTTCACAAACGTCATACTGAGTGAACACGGACAGAAAATGTTTCACGACCTAACACATGCCAGCGGTTTCTACAGGGAATACTTTAGTTCAAAGGGATGTTCGACCGGATTTTCCTGATGGGGGTCAGTCCTATCACTTTGGATGATTTATCGAGCGGTTATAACATCAACTGGAATATCTCGACTGACGAAACTTTTAACGCAATGATGGGATTCGATGAAACAGATGTTCGTGAAATGTTTCATTATTACCGGCAAAACGATATGCTGACAGGAGACATAGATACAATGATCGCAGAAATGAAACCGTGGTATAATAATTATTGTTTCGCACGAATGGCATTGGATAGTGACCGGGGGTTCAATTGTGACATGATTTTGTATTATTTACACAATCAGGTAAATTTCCACCGTGCCCCGGAAGAGATGGTAGACAAAAATATTTGCATAAATTACAGCAAACTAAAAAAGCTAACCGGTATCAACCATAAAAGTTTACACGAAGATAGCTGTATGAATACTATCAAAGATATTGTCGCAAAAGGAGAAGTGCTAGTCGACCTGCACACCTCTTTCCCGGCTGAAAAAGTAATGGATATCGATAATTTCCGAAGTCTACTTTATTACTACGGACTGCTTACTATGTGCGGTACACACGGAAAACTATTAAAAATGTGTATCCCCAATAATTGCGTACGTGAACAATACTTTGGTTTCCTGCGCGATTATTATCAACAGTTTCATACAATAAACCTTTCTCATCTGAAAGATTTAATAGACGACTTCGCTTACGACGGCCAATGGAAACCGTTTTTCGAATCCATCGCCCTTGCCTATCGTGAAAACTCTTCCGTACGTGATGCTATGGAAGGAGAAAGAAATCTGCAAGGCTTTCTGAAGGCATATCTGGCACTCGCTTCTTATTATCTGGTAGAACCGGAACTGGAAATGAATTACGGTTACTGCGATTTCTTTTTATTACCTGACAAAAAGCGGTATCCCGATATCGGACACAGCTACATATTGGAGTTAAAGTACGCTGGACGTACCACCACCGACACGGAACTCGAAACGCAAGCAGAAGAAGGACGCCGCCAACTATTACAATACAGTAAAGACAAAATCGCTTTACAGTTGGCCAAAGATACAACGCTCCACTTGATACTGCTTCAATTCCGGGGTTGGGATTTGGTTAAGTGTGAAGAAATAGCTTCCTGCTAACAATCTTCACCGGATGATAGCTTTCAAAACGCTATCATCCCAACACCTTATTCTTAGCGATTGTTGCCTGAAATTCTTTCAGGTAGAACGGCTCAAAGTAGGCGACATCCTCAAATCGACTTTCGGCAAATGCTTTTTCAGACAAGGTTACCATATTAACAGCCAACGGGTGGATATTATCAATAAAGAGCGCATTCGGAGAAGTAATCACCTCCCGACATTTGGCTGCACCGTTCCCAAAGAAACAAACTTTCCCTTTTTCCAGCCAGGAAGCATAAGTTTCTGCATCTACAATATCAGCAGACGTTTCGCGAACCGTCTTCAAATTAACATCATAGATAGCTGCATACACCTCCATCCGACGGGCATCGAGCATGGCGCAATACAAACAGTCGGACGCATTATTTTGCTGTTCCAATGCGGCAACAGCCAACACTTCCAGCGTAGGAATACTGATCAGAGGTATGCCGTAACCGAAACACAAACCTTTGGCTACCGATACGCCGATACGCAATCCGGTATAAGATCCCGGACCGCTGCTGACAGCTACTGCATCCAGCTTCAATCCTTTTTCTTTGGTCACCGCAATAGCCTCTTCCACATAAACACCCAACAAAGCGGCATGCGACGGACCTTCAAATGAACTCTTTTCAAAAAGCACCTCACCATCAGCCGATAAAGCGACGGAACACACCGAGGTTGATGTTTCAATATTTAAAATACAAGACATAATAGTTGACAGTTGACGGTTGACAAGTGACAGATATTTTTCAATAGAACTCCGCTGTTCATCAACCGGATTAATTGGTCGCAAAAGTACAAAAACGTCTTTATACGAATGAGAAAATAACGAACTTTTTCTCTATCAGGACGAAGAATTATCAACTGTCAACTGTCAACTATCAACTGAATAAGCTATCTTTGCACAAATTTTTAGAACAATGATACAATCAATGACTGGATTCGGTAAGGTTACAGCCGAACTTCCTTCAAAAAAGGTAACCGTAGAAATAAAAGCACTCAACAGCAAACAACTGGATTTATCAACCCGCATCCCTTCTATCTACAAAGATAAGGAAATGCAAATCCGTAGCCAGCTGCTTCAGTCGCTTGAACGGGGTAAGGTCGATTTCAGCATTTATATCGAATATATAGGAAAAGATACTCCTACCCAGATCAACCTTACCGCTTTTGAAAGTTATTACAGCCAGGTTAAGGATATTGCAGAAAAACTGAATATTGCACTTCCGGCTGACTGGTTCCAGACATTACTAAAAATGCCGGACGTTATCAAATCTGAAATTGTAGAAGTAGACGAAAGCGAATGGGAAGTTGTTTTCAATGCGGTAAAGGGAGCCATCAAACATCTTTGTGACTTCCGCATCCAGGAAGGCGCCATGCTGCAAAAGTTATTTGAAGACAAAATCGGTAATATCGCCCGCCTGCTGACCGAAGTGGAAGAATATGAAGGCGAACGCATCGAAAAGATCAAAGCCCGTATCATGGATAACCTCGAAAAGGTAGCCAACCAGGATTACGACAAGAACCGCTTCGAGCAGGAAATGATCTATTACATCGAAAAACTGGATGTGAACGAAGAAAAGAACCGCCTCGACAACCATCTGAAATATTTCATCAGCACGATGAAAGACGGACACGGACAAGGCAAAAAGCTCGGTTTCATCGCTCAGGAAATGGGCCGCGAAATCAACACGCTCGGTTCGAAAAGCAACCATGCGGAAATGCAGAAAATTGTCGTTCAGATGAAAGACGAACTGGAACAAATCAAGGAACAGGTACTAAACGTATTATAATATGGCTGGTAAATTAATTATATTCTCCGCCCCGTCAGGCTCAGGTAAATCAACCATCATCAACCATCTGCTAAAACAGAACCTGAACCTGCATTTCTCTATCTCGGCAACAAGCCGTGCACCGCGCGGAACAGAACAGAACGGTGTGGAATATTATTTCCTGACTCCCGACGAATTCCGGGCCCGTATCGCTGCCGGTGATTTTTTGGAATATGAGGAAGTATATACCGATAAATACTACGGCACATTGAAAAGTGAAGTGGAACGCCAACTGAACGAAGGCAACAATGTTATATTCGATGTGGACGTTGTCGGCGGATGCAACATCAAAAAGTTTTATGGTGACCGTGCTCTTTCAGTATTTATCCAGCCGCCCAGCATCGCCCATCTGCGTGAACGTCTGGAAGGTCGTGGCACGGATGCTCCCGAAGTGATCGACAGCCGTATCGCAAAAGCGGAATTCGAACTGGGATTTATTCCTCATTTCGATGTCTGCATCGTAAACGACGACCTTGCGACAGCACAGGCCGAAGCAGTGGAAGTTATAAAAGATTTTCTGTCTAAAGAATGAATAACAACAGACAATTATCACGTAAATGGGGATATATTTTCGCACTGACCGGAATCGCGGCATTGGGAACCTGCATTGCAGGCCTCATTTATAAAGAATATCTCATTGCATTTGCAACCGGACTCGTATTCGGCGTACAGGCATTCAACTTTATAATGTGGAAGAAACAACGGTAAAGGAAAACAACAAACTGAAAACCGGAATCTTTTCCGGTTCTTTCAACCCGGTTCACATCGGTCATTTGGCCCTGGCCAACTGGCTGTGTGAGTTTGCGGGGCTGGATGAACTCTGGTTTGTTATCACGCCTCATAACCCGCTGAAGAAACGCGACGACCTGATGGATGACCGGCTCCGGCTCGAACTGGTCGAAGCTGCCATTGCCGGATATGCTAAATTCCGTACCAGCGATATCGAGTTTACGCTTCCCCAACCGACTTACACGATAGACACTTTACGTACCCTCGACCGTACATATCCCGACCGCGAATTTCATTTTATAATGGGAGCCGACAACTGGTCGTCAATCAATCGCTGGAAAGAATCGGAAACGTTAATTACCAGCTACCCTATCCTGATTTATCCGCGTAAAGGATACGAAATCAACATCCCCGACAACCTTCCCGACATCCGTAAAGTCGATGCTCCGCTGATGGAAATATCCTCCACTTTTATACGCGAATCACTGGCAGCCGGCAAGGATATACGTTTCTTCTTACCGGAAGCAATACGTAACCATAAGTGCTTTTCTAATATATAATTAAGTAAACTACTACTCACTTTTATCCTATAAGTGAGAAAAATTTTGTACTTTTGCGCCGTATTATACAAAATAATAGCGTAATGAATCTATTAGAACTGAGTGAACAGGAAATCATAAGACGCAATAGCATGGAGCAATTGCGCCAAATGGGGATAGAACCGTATCCCGCTGCTGAGTACGTAACAAACGCATATTCCAAAGAAATAAAGGCATCTTTTAAAGACGATGCAGAACCCCGTCCTGTAACTATTGCAGGCCGTATCATGAGCCGCCGTATTATGGGTAAGGCTTCATTCATGGAGTTGCAGGATTCGGAAGGCAGAATACAGGTATATATTTCCCGTGATGATATCTGCCCGGGTGAAGACAAAGATTTATATAACGTCGTTTTCAAGAAGTTGCTCGATATCGGAGACATTGTAGGAATCAAAGGTTTTGTATTCCGTACGCAAATGGGTGAAATCTCCGTCCATGCACAGGAATTGACGGTATTATCCAAATCACTCAGACCGCTGCCTATCGTTAAATACAAAGACGGTGTAGCTTATGACGGATTTAACGATCCCGAACTACGTTACCGTCAGCGTTATATCGACCTGATCGTAAACGATGGCGTAAAGGATATTTTCATGAAACGTGCAAAAGTGATCAAAACAATGCGCGCCGTACTCGACGAAGCCGGATATACGGAAGTAGAAACTCCGATCCTTCAGTCTATCGCCGGTGGTGCAAGTGCACGTCCGTTTATCACGCATCATAATTCATTAGATATTGACCTTTATCTGCGTATCGCTACCGAACTGTATCTGAAAAGACTGATCGTCGGCGGTTTCGAAGGGGTTTACGAAATCGGGAAAAACTTCCGTAACGAAGGTATGGACCGGACGCACAACCCGGAATTTACCTGCATGGAATTGTATGTCCAATATAAGGATTACAACTGGATGATGAGCTTCACGGAGCAGCTGCTGGAAAAAATATGTTTGGCTGTCAACGGTACATGCGAAACCGTAGTCGACGGCAAGACTATCAGCTTCAAAGCTCCTTTCCGTCGCTTACCTATCCTGGAAGCCATTAAGGAAAAGACCGGCTACGACCTGGAAGGCAAGAACGAAGATGAAATCCGTTCAATTTGTAAAGAATTGAAGATGGAGATCGACGAAACAATGGGTAAAGGCAAGTTGATCGATGAAATCTTCGGAGAGTTCTGTGAAGGTACATTCATCCAGCCGACATTCATTATCGACTATCCGGTTGAAATGAGTCCGCTGACTAAAATGCACCGCAGCAAACCGGGACTGACCGAACGTTTCGAATTGATGGTGAACGGAAAAGAGTTGGCAAACGCTTACAGCGAGCTGAACGACCCAATCGACCAGGAAGAACGTTTCAAGGATCAGTTGAAGTTGAGCGAAAAAGGGGACGACGAAGCGATGTTCATCGACCAGGATTTCTTGCGCGCACTGCAATTCGGTATGCCTCCTACATCCGGTATCGGTATCGGTATCGACCGTTTGGTCATGTTGATGACCGGCCAGACTACTATTCAGGAAGTATTGTTCTTCCCGCAAATGCGTCCGGAAAAAACAGTAAAGAAAGATGCTGTCGATAAATACGTAGCATTAGGTATCGATGAAGCCTGGGTGCCGGCATTACAGAAAGCCGGTTATCTGACTGTCGACACGCTGAAAGAGGTGAACCCTAACAAGCTGCGCCAGGAACTTTGTGAGATGAACAAGAAGTATAAGCTGGAACTGCAAAATCCTGCGGCCGAAGAAGTGGAAGCATGGATTGCCAACGCAGCCAAATAAAAGGGAATGCTATGAAATTACCCGGTAAAATTGCAATAATGGGAGGTGGTAGCTGGGCTACCGCCTTAGCCAAGATTGTACTTTCTACACAGGATAGTATTAACTGGTATATGCGCCGGCAGGACCAGGTTGACGACTTTTTAAAGACAGGACATAACCCCAGTTATCTGTCTGCCGTAAAGTTCGACACGGACAAAATAAAATTCTACACGGATATTAACGATGCGATTAACGATTCCGATACGCTAATCTTCGCGACTCCATCTCCGTTCCTGAAACAACATTTAATGAAGGTGACAACCCCGCTGAATGATAAATTCATCATCTCGGCCATCAAGGGGATTGTACCGGACGAGAACATGCTGATTGCCGACTATTTCACGGAATATTATAATGTACCTATGGAAAACATCGCAGTAATCGGCGGTCCGTGTCATGCGGAAGAGATTGCGCTCGAACGTCTTTCCTATATTACATTAGCCTGTTCCAATATCGACAATGCACGTGCCGTCGCCCATGTATTCCAGAATCAATATCTGAACAACTATTGTTGTAAAGATGTTAGAGGAATAGAATATGCTTCTGTTTTAAAGAATGTATATGCGATTGTTGCCGGTATCTGTCACGGGATGAAATATGGAGACAACTTTCTGGCAGTATTCATCTGTAACGCAATCGAAGAAATGCGTAATTTCCTCAATTCCGTACACAGCCTGGAACGCGACGTAACCGACTCGGTTTATCTGGGAGACTTGCTGGTGACAGCGTATTCCCGTTTCAGCCGTAACCGTACGTTCGGGACGATGATTGGAAAAGGATATTCCGTCAAGATTGCCCAGCTGGAAATGGAAATGATTGCCGAAGGATACTACGGGACCAAATGTATCCACGAGATAAATGAAAAGTATAAGGTAAACATGCCGATTCTGGACGCCTTATACGATATATTATATGAAAGAAAATCGCCGACTACCGTTATACGGCAGTTGACAGAAACATTTAAGTAGGTATGAAAAACATCAGTATTAACATTGACAAAGCACTGGGCGCTGTTACAAAAGAACAGGTTTACGCACAGGAAGCCAAGGCAAACGAATGTATTGCCACTTTACATAACGGAAACGGAGCTGGTAACGATTTTCTGGGTTGGTTACATCTCCCCTCTTCTATCACGGATGCTGAATTAACAGACATCGAGAACACGGCCAACGTGCTTCGTTCTAAATGTGAAGTTATCGTTGCCATCGGTATCGGCGGAAGCTATCTCGGCACAAAAGCCGTTGTCGAAGCATTGAACAACAGTTTCGACTGGTTGCAGTCTGACCGTAAGAACCCGGTTGTTCTCTATGCCGGACAGAATATCGGCGAAGATTATCTGTATGAGCTGTGTGAAATACTGAAAGGTAAACAATTCGGTCTGATTAACATATCCAAATCGGGAACAACAACAGAGCCTGCCCTGGCATTCCGTATGCTGAAGAAGCAACTGGAAGACGCAGTCGGCAAGGAAGAAGCAAAACATCGTATTGTTGCCATTACTGATGCCAAAAGAGGTGCCCTTCGCACATTGGCAGACCAGGAAGGTTACAAGACATTTATCATTCCTGATAATGTAGGCGGACGTTTCTCCGTACTGACTCCGGTCGGTTTGCTGCCTATCGCAGTAGCTGGTATCAGTATCCGCGACCTGGTTGCCGGTGCCGTATCTATGGAAAAGGCTACAGGTATTGAAATTCCTTTCAATGAAAACCTGTCGGCTATCTATGCTGCAACCCGCAATGAATTATATAAAAGCGGCAAGAAGATTGAAATCCTTGCTAACTTCCATCCGAAACTTCATTACATCGGCGAATGGTGGAAACAGTTGTACGGCGAAAGCGAAGGTAAAGACGGAAAAGGTATTTTCCCGGCTTCTGTCGACCTGACAACCGACCTTCACTCAATGGGCCAATGGATTCAGGAAGGCGAACGCATCATCTTCGAAACAGTTATCTCTGTTGAAACTCCTTCACACAAAGTTGAAGTCCCAACTGACGAAGCCAATCTGGACGGCTTGAACTTCCTTGCCGGAAAACGTGTAGACGAAGTAAATAAGATGGCAGAACTGGGTACTCAGCTGGCACACGTAGACGGTGGTGTTCCAAACATCAAAATCACGATGCCGGAAGTAAATGCTTATTACATCGGCCAGTTGTTCTACTTTTTCGAGAAAGCCTGTGGAATCAGTGGTTATATGCTGGGCGTTAATCCGTTCGACCAACCGGGTGTCGAAGCATACAAAAAGAACATGTTCGCGCTGCTGAACAAGCCAGGGTATGAAAAGGAAAGCGAAGCAATCCGCAAGAAACTATAATAGTTGACAGAAACAGTTGACAGATGACAGTTATTTCGGCTTTCAGCCGAGTGGTTTCGCGAAGCCTAACTGTCACTTGTCAACTGTCAACTGATTTTACATTCTATACCGTATCCCCGCCATTGCCGTTCCCATGTGGCCGAAGCCGACTTCTACAAAACCTGCAATCTGGCGTCCTACTTCGATACCGATAGGGGAAACCTGATACATAAAGAATGCCTTAACCTTTGTTTCTTCATCCGGTTTGTTCTCGTCGTTTATAAAAGAGGCTTTTGCTGTTGCAATGGCTACACCTGCATTCAAACGGGAATATAATGTAATAAAATTATAATTATACCAGTTATACTTAAATGAAGGACAGATGGAATGAAAAGAACTTACGAAATCGCCGACAATCTTCTCATTGGCAATAATACGCTTATCGCTGTTTGTATAAGAATAAACCAACCCGATTCCCCATTCTTCATCCGGATAAAAGATATAACTGATATTCAACGCACCGAACTTACCTTTATCATCATATAAATTGACCGATTCGGTAGAAGGGTCAAAGTAATTTTCATAATGATGCAACAGGTCAGCTGCCGGAAGACCACCATAACTCAAAGAAACTTCATGCTGCAAGTCGGTCCAGTCCTGGGCCTTGCTCTGAAAGCAGACAACGAACAGCATCATCGCTAATACTAGTAAAATCTTCTTCATGCTCATCAGTTTTTATTGTTATTACCATACCCGGTTTTACGGGTTGTTCACATCAAAGATAGGAAATAAGTATAAGAAATTTCGTAACTTTGCAAAGATTATTAAGGATATAAATAAAATGATACAAGAAGCTATCAACCGTTATCTGCTTAGGACTAAGCAGAATTCTCTTTCTCCCAAAGCTGTACTTTTCGATATGGATGGTGTCTTATACGACTCCATGCGTTTTCATGCCCGTGCCTGGAACGAAACAGCGATACATCATCAGCTCCAGGCTAAAGAGGAAGACTTTTACATGTTTGAAGGCCGTACCGGTGACAGTACGATCAACGAATTGTACCAGCGTACCTTTCAGCGTGATGCGACCGATGAGGAAAAACGGGAACTATATGAAGAGAAAGCAACACTTTTCAATAAATATAATGATGGTAAAGCAATGACAGGCGCCGCAGAAGTACTGGCAGCCGTTAAAGCGAACGGACTACAAACATTAGTCGTGACCGGTTCCGGCCAGCACAGCCTGATTAACAAACTGGAACATACCTATCCCGGCTGTTTTACCCGCGAAAAGATGGTTACGGCTTTTGACGTAAAATATGGCAAACCTCATCCCGAACCTTATCTGATGGGATTGCAAAAAGCCGGAGTCCATGCCAACGAAGCATTTGTCGTAGAAAACGCCCCGATGGGTGTCGAAGCCGGTGTTGCTGCGGGCATCTTCACGATTGCAGTCAATACCGGTCCCCTCCCCGACAAAGTGTTATTGGATGCAGGCGCCGATTTACTGTATCCGGATATGGCAAGCCTGGCAAAAGACTGGGATAATATAATGAGGTGTATAGGATAGAGCTTTTAATATCAGTTATTGCCCCGATTTAATCATCGTAACTATACACCAATTTATCCTGTTGGATGAATAAAAGAATTCATTTTTATTTCCGTATAATAATATCCTAAAACTTTTTGTACAGAGGTACGTCTAATTAGATTTTGACGTACCTCTGGCAAAAGGATCATTAGATGTCTGACACAATCTACCAGTTTATTTATTCATATAATTATAATCATACATTTGAATTATATGACCTCCATAATCCTTGCGATTCACTAATCGTCCATAATTATCGTATTCATAATTTATTTTTATTCCCTGAGGATCTATCATCGAAATAACACCTACCAACGGCTTATAGACATACGTAGTTACCATCACACCTGGTAAGGAACTTCTTAAAGCATCAATCGGTGATATATTTGGACTGGCCGATGAAGCTATAGAATTGATTGTGTTTACCCCACCAGAAATCGTTTGCACCACCTGATCATAAGTTGCATTTTCTATTTTTCCCACGATATACTGATAATTATATCCCCACAAATATACAACCTTCTTAGAGTTATCTTTAGATACATATAATACATTTCCTTTTGAATCATAATTATGATAAGTAATTCTCGTTTCTTTGGGACCAGTCCCCTGCTGTTCTATAACATCTGAAGGCGCAATAAACGAATTTGCCCAAGAAGAATAAGCCGTTTGAGTTTCCTGTAGAAACTCGTTATTTATATAAGTTGTTGTAACAATGACAGGAGAAAGCATGTTCTTTTCCACCATACTCTTATAAATAGTTGTATTTATATCTTTAGGGTATTTAAAATTCTTTTTCAACACAGAACCATCACTCCTGGTTTGTTGAAGAGAGGTTATTTCATACTGGTTATCCAACCGGTCATAGGCATAAGTTGTAGTCTGAATTACAGATTGCCCACCAAAATAACTTATATCTTCTACTTTGGTCAGTTTAACCAATCCGGTTTCTGCTGTAATATCAGAATACTGAAACAATTCATTTGTAGATACTTTTGAATTATTATAAGGAGATGGTAAATTATGATTAGCAGGAAGAAAGTTTGGATATGATTTAAAACCAACTACACCACTTTGTTTTTTATATGTCGTATAGGTATAATTTATTCGTTTTGCTAAAGAGAATGAACTCCCTATTTTGGTATAAATGTCCTTACGTGACATTCTTCCTCTTGTCCATCCCCTATCAATAAACATATAGTCAAATTTAGGGATAAACTGATATCCACCCGAATAAACACTAGGAATTATGCACGGAGATTGACTGATGTATTCAACATCATTTGATGAATAAAGATAATAATACTCTGTTTTACCATTACTTACTTGCGGCGTTCCTTCAAACTCTATTACCTTCCCATAATATACAGAAGCTCCACCACTATGTGACAATGGTACATTCGGCTCAGACATATAATAATCGTATAACAACATTTCCGTACCATAAATAGTACTTGATACGCTTTTACCTTGTGTATATAATGCTCCTTGAATTTGTGACCATCCTGTCATATTATTCATTCCTTGTTCATATTGATAACTATGCACTTCTGGAGATGCATCCGATAGAGAATAAGAAGTAAGACTCTGTATCCGAAGTCCTCCTGCTGCATTTCCCGAAGAATATTTATTACCTTCATACTTAAATTCAGTATATCCTCCTGTCGGATATGTTATTTTCTTTAGAATACATGCCTGAGTATAAGTTGGATTCACTGATCTGTCAGCCTGTACTTCCTTCAAATTATAGGATTGCTTTCTTGCATATGTAAAATAATTCTTATTGGTAGTAACACCATTATAATATCCCCAATAATCCTGTCCGAAATACCTTTGTTTATCACCTGTGGCATAAGGTGTTATTGATAATGCATCTAAATATGCGGGTAATAATACACTTGAATTATAATCTAGATCATATATTCCCACTACACTACGTTGATTATTCAGAAGTTTAACTTTATTCAATTTCAATCTGTAATTATAACTTGCATTATAGTTTGTAGCAGGTTGTACCTGACTGAAACTTAAAACAGTTGAAGGAGAAAAATACCCATGTTCCAATGAATAAGCCTTTACCAATTGACTATTATTTTTAATATCAATGCCAGTCAATCTGTATTTTCTGCGGTCAGCTCTGTCTCCACTGTAGTTAAAGATAATAGTTCCATCTGGAAATTTAATTGATTTAACCAATAACGTATTATCGACTAGTGAATTTTGGGTAGCACATTTTAAATTACTTAAGTTCGGGGTATTCTGCGGAACCTCTAATACATAGTTCACATAACGATCGATATAAAGAGTATTATCCGTCATATATTCAAAATCAATCTCCCGATTATCTGTTGTTTTTATCCAAGTCAAATACCAACTGGATGTATACTTATTTTCTGTTGCTTGAATACTACTAAATTCCTTACTCTCAAATCCATAAATTGTTCCATCACTTCCTGTTATTTGAAACACATCTCTGCCCGAATCGTACCTAATATTATTATTAGTTAAAGGTATCTGGATCAGATTGTTATTTATATCAAATCTAAAACTTCCGGACATGCCTGCTACATTATAATAATAAATATCAGATTCAGAGTCATAAGTTCCGGTAAGACCCTGACTATAAATATTATCTAAATGATTAAGCCTGACATCCTCAGAAAGATTTACAGCCCATTGTTTGTTATGAATTGTTCCAGAAGCACCAAAATTTTTATCTGGAGCACCTTTTACTGAACGCGTTATAACCCCTCCGGCATTCAGGACCCATCCCAAACCGACCGTTGTAGAAATATCATTCACTTTTATACCAGAAGCATGATAAGAAATTGTTATCGGCACACTGGTCAAAGGCAGCTGAATTGTATAAATCGGAATATCAATTTGAACTAATCCGTTATACAAAGACACTGGATATTGTCCATATTTTCCAAGAGCTGCAGCATCCGGAGAAGGAGGTACGGATGGAAGAGACAAATCTTCTGATCTCATTATATTGAAATTGCAGAAGATCATAATCAGTAGATAAATAAATTTTGTCTTCATGGTTCGTTTCATTTTATTATTAAGGAAAACACATAATCAAACGTAAAATCACATCTTCAACCTACTATAACAGCAAGTAGAATCCTCAACAATACTAAAATGACAAATATAAAAATATTTTTAGTAAAAAATATCATTAAAACATATTTGTTTTAGAACACATCTTTATATACTTTTTTATACCCAATAGCGACTAAATCTATCTTTCAACAGATATATAACTCAATAAAATATTTTTCCATATATTAAATTCAGATTTTATGATGATTCATTTTAATATTTTGATTAATTTTGTAAACAAAGATATTTGTTATCATATTCAGGATATCATAGCAAACAAACTTTTAAGATACAAGAGACAAATTCATATTTATCATTTATCTAATATTTTGAATCTTATGAAAAAAAACGATCTCTCTTTTAAAGTATTAATTCTATTGTTGACTTTATATCTCCCCCCCATTTATCTATCTGGGCAAATAGACTGGTCTACAAACCGCCCCCGTAGTGGAGATAAAGTAATAAAAAAACAAATTAATTACATTGAACCTGGAGAATCAGGTGAAAATGTAACATGGGACTTAAGTCGATTGGAAGATACCGATACAAAATTCATCCAAAATTATACCTCTCCAAAACTAATTGCAGACAGTATTTATATAATGGGGACGGATACCTTTTTAAAAGAAGATGTATTGCCGGAAGAACTGGTCATTGGCATCGAAAATTACACCGTTTACTATTATCGCGTCCGCAATGAAGGAATTACTTTACTAGGATTTGAAAATCCGGTAACAGAAATACATTATCAAAACCCTTTGTTACAAATCAATTACCCGTTCAATTTAAACGATTGTGATAGTATGACATTTGAAACGACAGGACTTTATTCAAAGGAATTGCCTTTAAAATCACTCGGAGACATCCGCATAGAATCGGATGCCAAAGGACAAATCATTTTGCCTTCAGGGGATACACTATATAACGTATTACGCATGAAAACCATCCAGAACATTCGCGATACCTCATCAATGAATATGACTCAAACATCCTATAATTGGTTCGCTGAAGGTTATCGTTATCCCGTGTTGGAAACACTCCACACGGAAAATAACACAAGCGACGGTACGCAGGAAGTATTTAGAACCTCTTTCTTCTATCCTCCCGAACAACATCAATATTTAGAAGATGATATAAACAACCAGCAAGTATTGAATCGTTCCTCTGAAAAAGGAACAGTCCCCCCATCCTCCATTGCCCCCGGCTTTGCCGATTACTCAATCAAAGGAGACGGATGGGGTTGCAATGTCTATCCTACTCCCATCGAAACAAATCTGAATCTGGAATACAAAACAGAGAAAGAGGCTAAGGTAAAAATTTCACTCTACGATATGGGAGGTAAATTACTCTATTTATCCCCCACCCGACATCAGCAATCCGGTTATTATACGGACTTAATCGATTGCCGTAGTCTGACAACCGGCAACTACGTGTTGAGGATTATGGTCGGAGAAGAAGAAATGAGTCGTATTATCACTAAAAAATAAAACAGCTATGAAAAGTCGAATAATAATCCTGTTTAGCTTGTTATCCACCGTTTTTATGCAATACTCACAAGCTCAAACCAGCAGCCAAAATTATATCAGGACACGTACCATGACGAATGAAAGCGGAACATCATTCGTGGAACAAGTTGATTATTATGATGGATTAGGACGACTTCTAGAGACTGTGCAAGCGAAAGCCGGAGGTAATTCTCAAGATTTGATCGTATTGACTGATTACGACAGTTATGGCCGTAAAGATAAAATTTGGCTTCCGGTAGCTGTAAACACCAATAACAGCAATTACGTTGCTCCCTCTACACTTCGCAGTAACGCGCCAGGTTTTAATGCCAACGACAGCAAACCTTACTCACAAATTATTTATGAAGCATCACCGTTAAACCGGACAATGAAAGAGTTCGGACCTGGAAACAACTGGTACGCCAACAACAGGGCGATCCATACTACATACCTGACCAATAACAGTAGCTATCCGTGTGCTTTGTTTTCTTCCTCGAGCAACGGCACAACAATCAGTATTACACGTTCAGGGACTTATGCCAATAACACTTTATTTGTTACTAAATATCAGGATGAAGATAATAATATCAGTTACGAATTCAAAGACAAACAAGACCGCATCTTATTAACAAGACAGGTCAATGGTTCGACTAATTTCGATACATATTATATATACGATGATTATGGTAATCTGAGAGTAGTTTTATCACCTTTAGCTTCCGATGTTTTTACCAGCAATACTACATGGAACGAATCCAATGCAACTTTACAAAAATATGCTTATCTATACAAATACGACAACCGCAATCGGTGTATCGCCAAAAAATTGCCAGGTGCAGATTGGACGTATCATGTGTATGATAATGCAGACCGACTAATCTTTAGTCAAGACGGGGAACAACGTTTACGCAGCGAATGGAGTTTTAACATTCCGGATAGATTCGGACGTATCGCCATCAATGGCATTTGCAAAAACTCGTTCAGTTATAGTAGTAATCCTCTAAATGGGAAAGTGATCAATGCAGTCTGGGCTACTAATGGAACAGGAACTTACAAAGGTTATAATCTGGAAGGAGGCATTAGCCTAACGAATGCAATCATTCAAAATATCAACTATTATGACTCTTATGAATTTATTGGAAAAAACAATGTACCTTCCTCATTGACATTTGAATCCCGTAGCGGATATGCCACCACATATTTATCAACACCGAAAGGACTTCTAACCGGACAAATTACATCGGAACTGGGAAATAACAGTACTTTGTATTATTCAGTCAATTATTATGACTCCCGAAGCCGCCTGATACTGAACAGATCGACCAACCATCTGGCTGGAATCGATAAAGAATTTCTATCATACGCTTTCGATAATAACGTTGAAAAACGGTGCCACATACAAACTGTCTCAGGAAAGACCCAAACGGAGGAATATGCTTATACCTACGATCAGGCCCGGCGTCTAAAAAACACTTCTCATACATTAAATGGAGGTAGTTCGCGAATGTTATCGGAAAAAATTTATGATGATTTGGGACGCCTTCAAAGTGAGAAACTAGGAGGTTTCGATATGTTGAAAGCAGCCTATAACTATGATGTCCGTAATCGTCTGATAAGAAATTGGTGTGCTCAAATGGGGGAAGTACTGACCTATACATACGGTAGTAATGTCCAAACACAATCTATTGCCCTGGGAACCGGTACCCGTATATATGAATATGCCTATGATGGTTTATCCCGTGTGACCAGTGGAGCTTACACCTCCGGCCCCGGTGATTATACATCATCTTATAGTTATGATAAAAACGGAAATCCTTTGACGGTAAAGCGTAACGGACTAATCTCAACAGGAGTGTTCGGAATCGTGGATAACCTGACTTTCAGTTATGATGGAAATCATATTGTAAGCATTAATGATGCTGCAGGAAATATAGCCTATAATTTTTCGCACGATTTTAAAAATTACAGTAATCAATCCGTGGAATATATCTATAATGCAAATGGCTGCATGACAAAAGATTTAAACCGTGGAATTTCGGAGATTCAATATAATTCATTAAATTTACCAAGTCGTATAGATATCAAAAGTCCAGTAGGTGAAGCTCGCAATGAATACCTCTATAGTAGTGATGGTCAAAAGTTGCGTGTGAAGCACAGCTGGAATCCTAATTATTCGTCAAGTCCGATCATCGGGTCGGGAGTGACGGTCTCTTCTTTGAGCTCAATCGAAACTACAGATTATATAGGTGATTACGAATATGTCAACAATACGTTGAAACGAATCCGTACCGAATATGGTTATATCGAAGGCGGAGTCTATCATTTTTATGTAAAGGATCATCTGGGTAGTAACCGTTTAGTTGTTTCTGAACCGATGAGTTCCCAGGCCGTAAACTACTACCCATTCGGAATGGCGAATGGCGACCAACGTGCAGCCGACTTGCAGTCATATAAATATACTGGTAAGGAGCTGGACATGAAACAAGGTCTGAATTTGTATGATTATGGGGCGAGGTATTATGATCCTGCAAGCTGTCGTTTTACAACAATGGATCCAATGGCAGAAATGTATTATTCGATCAGTCCGTATGCTTATTGTGCAAATAATCCGCTGAATGCGGTAGATCCTTCAGGGATGGCTATTGACTGGTATGGTTTAGATGAGTTTACAGGAGTATTGAAAAAAATAAAAGAAACAACCGATGATTTTGATTTGATAAAGTCAGGAACTTTTGATCAAAAGGATAATTTTCTAGAAAATAATTCAGTAGACCCTCTAAAAATATCAAAAGGACAGCTAATAGGATCACTTCATCAAGATATATCAAATAAAAAAATAACCTTTAATAATATTGAAGAAGGAGTAGATTTTATGAAATTTGTTTCATGGAATTCTTATAAAGAGACAAATGCGTGGGCTTACAAAGAAAATAACTCAGAGAAATTGGACATTGGAGCATGGGATAAAAATACAGAAAAAAAATCCTTTCAACCTTCTTATCCTCGAAATCCAATCTTTAATATTCATACACATCCAGGTACAAGAGATGGGTATGGAGGAGAGTCTAGACCCTCTACTTCTGATTGGGAAGCGTACAGTAAACATCCTTATAACACATATTACATTTTAACACAAAAACATGGTTTAATTATTTACGGAATAATAAATGGAGTCAAGGGATATTTTACTCCACTGAAAAAAAACACCCCTAAACATTTAGCAAAATTCCGCTTAAAATAAAAAAAAAATGAAAAACATCCTATTGTATAATTTAAAAATATTATTAATATTATATTTTCTGTTCTCTTGTGATTCACAATCAAAAATTGAAAATGAAAAGACATTAAAAGAAATATCTTCGATATTTATAGAAGAAAATGGAGTTGAAATGATCAAATGGATGATGATGGATAGTATAAATGTTATGAAGGTTGCAATAAAGAAAGAGGAATATTTAACCTCAAATGAGACACAACCACCTCCTGTTGGAGAAGAACCAATAAAATTTTTTTACCCTAATTTGAATTTATATACATTTTATTATAGCATGGGAGTTGTTGAAGGTGATGACAATCTGCCTTCTAATATGTTTTATGTAGATGGTTACCCTATTTTTTTATATGATGATAAAAAACCTTTTATGGATAAAAAAAATATACCACAATATTTATATAGATATAAAAAAATATGGGTTAATGATGATTATTGGTTGGTTGCCATTTGTCGAAAAAGTCAAAAATACATAATATTTAGGGAGTACTGGAAATTAGGAGATGAAGCACTAGATAAACTTAAAAAATTTAATGACAAGTGTTTTGATGTCAGCTAATTTATTGCAATCTTTTATAAAACATAAAACAAGTCGTTAAAAATAGATATTTAAAAGTGTTTGGTTTTCTATATTCAAAAGAGACTACAATCTTTTTTAAGCAACCAAGGAGCAAATAAGAACTGGTTTTACACTTCTGTAAAAGGTATTTTTCCGGGATTTACAGTAGATTATGATTACAACACCTCTGGGATTTTTACGACAAATGGATATTGAATTTTCAGACATAGAGATTAATATATTAAATGGTAGAGGAGGGGAAGATATCGTCCCATTAAATAGAGTAAATAATAAGAGAATGAAAACATTAACGATAGAAATAGTTAGTCCACCAGATAAAGAAAACCTGGTTGCAGAAATTTGGCAAGATGATCAAATGATTGCAGAAATAAATCAAGAAAAAGAAACACTTGAATTGGAAATTTATATTAACAAAACTGGTAAAATAAAATTAGAATTTAACAACTTTATAGACACTCTAAAAAAAGCAAAAAAGATACTGAGTGGGGGATAACCAATTTCTCGTTAAATATGACTCTTATAAAGAGACAAATGTGAAGGCTTACAAAGATAATAATACAGAGAAATTGGATATTGGAGCATGGGATGATGACAAATAGCAGAAATTGAATGAATATTCAAATAGACAAAAAGGAGTATTTAACACCAAGAGATACACCACCTCCCCGAGTAGGAGAAGAGCTAACTAAATTTATTTCTAATACATTGGACTTATATATATTTAATTACACTATGAGTTGTGTTGAATGTGATAATGATCTTCCTTCAGGCTTATTTTATATAGATGGTTATCCTGTATTGTTATATGATAATAAAAAAACATCTATACAAAAGAAGATGATTGGTTGGTTGCTATTTATCGAATAAAATCAAAAATATATAATATTTAGAGAGTATTGAAAATCAAGAGATGAGGTATTAGATGAATTAAAAAAATTTGATAGCAAGTACTGTGAAAGTAATTAATTTATTGTCTTCTTTACTTGAAAATGAGCGACACTAGATATTACGAATATGTCAACAATACGTTGAAACGAATCCGTACCGAATATGGTTATATTGAAGGCGAAGTCTATCATTTTTATGTAAAGGATCATCTGGATAATAACTGTTTGGTTGTTTCTGAGCCGATGAGTTCCCAGGCAGTAAACTACTACCGTTCGGAATAGCGATTAGCGTGCAGCCGACTTGCAGTCATAAAATATACAGGATAAGGAACTAGACATGAAACAAGGTCTGAATTTGTATGATTATGGGGCAAAGTATTATGATCCTGCAACCTGTCGTTTTACGGCAATGGATCCAAGGCAGCTATCACATTAGGTTTACCTCCCAGTTTAGTACGTATAGGACAACAATATATAAAATTTCAGCCATAAAAAATATTATGATAACAGTTTTATTTACTCTGTTTTATGCTATAAGTATGGCACAGACAAATTGCTCTCAGGACTCTACAAGGTATTTAGATGCATATAATTATATTATTCAAGAATCTGCAAATCAAGAAAAAACAATAGAAGTATCAGACTCAATTGTAGATTTAGATAGATTTTGGTTTTCGCAGGATATCGCAGATTATCCTACTGAAAAGGAAATATTGGGTTTGTAGAAAAACAACGATGCCGAAAAATTTATTGTTTTTTTCAAAAATAGAAGATAATGTGTTTAGGGCGGATCTCCTCCCTTATAAACAACAATTTAATAAGTTTGATTATAAGAAAATGACTATCCAGAATGTTGGACAAATCTACCTGTTCATCTTTAATAAAGATGGTTCTCTCAAATTTGCTTTTAGCCATGAGATAACTTTTGATTAGTTGACAAATCTGTGTTTTGACCTTATCAGAACTAAATAAACAGACAAAAAATCGATGGTCTGGAAATGATTATAAAATATGAAAAAAGTAATATTATATAGCTTGAATATATTGACTATTTTATCTTTTGTATTGTCTTGTGATTCGCAAATAAAAGTTAAGAATGAAGACACACTAAAAAAAATATCTTCAAAATTCATTGAAGAGAACGGGGTTGAAATGATCAAATGGATGATGAATGACAGTATAAATCTTATGAATATTGTAATATATAAAGAAGAATATTTAATTTCTAAAGACACACCACCTCCCCCTCCATTAGGAAAAGAACCAACTAAATATATTTTTCCAGCATTGGATCTATATTTATTTTATTATAGTATGGGATGTATTGAGTGTGATAATTGTTCTCTTCCTGCAAGTTTATATTATATAGATGGCTATCCGGTCTTATTATATGATAAGAACAAACCTTCTATAGAAAAAAAGAAGTGCCACAATATTTATATAAATCTAAATATTTACATACAAAAGAAGTTGATTGGTTAGTTGCTATTTGTCGAAAACGTCAGGAATACATAATCTTTAAGGAGTATTGGAAATTAGGAGATGAGGTGTTAGATGAACTTAAAAAATTTAATGATAAGTGCTCTGAAGATAATTAATTTGTTGTCTTCTTTCATAAAATATGAGACAAGTCATTCGAAATAAATATTTAAAAGGGTTTAGCTTTTTATCTCTAAGAGAGGCTCTAACCTTTTTAGACAACCAAGGAGTGAATAAAAGTTTATCTCTTGAGGAAACATTTGGAGAAAATTACTACTGTTATATATGCTATCATTCATTGACACAAGAGATATTATTTTCTTTATCTTTTAGCAGTGATGAAAGTGAAGATAATTTAAATATTATGTATTGGAATGATCTGATAGTCCTAGATATAGGAAAAATAATTTATTTAATTGACGATTTTTTAGAAATAAGATCGTCAATTGAAATCACAACACCTTTGGTTGGGTTATATGTAATAAACGACGAAAGATTACTTGTATTGGAAGAGGCTTTTGTAAGAGTAATAAACAACAAAGGAGAAGTTGTAAGAGCCGAATTGACAGACCTTATAGAGGATTTCAGCGTAAAAGATAATTTATTGTTTATACAAACAAATGAAGAAAATAAAATAATTGAATTAAATTAAAATAGGATATTCAACAAGAACAAACATATAGATAATTACGTTAAAATAAAGCTTTAGCAATGATGAGTTTATTAACTGCAAATTATATTCCTTGAAATGACCTCTACGTTGGATATTTTAGTAATCAGCTTAACAACAGTTCCATCTACTCGTTCCAATCTAAATTGACCCAGGAGTTTATGTAGATTAAAGTAGAGCCCTATAGGGCTGATTACAAACATCATATATATTTTATCATTTGCCACATATCAAACAAAAAAGCTGACATATTACTTTTTTTGATAATTATAATTATACGTTTTAACAATTCTCTTGATATTATTATCCAAAATATATGTTTCTTTCAATTGACCAAAATCATCGTAAGCGTAGTAAGTTGTAAGACCTGACGGATCAGTTTGAGAAGCCATCCCCACAAAAGGCTTGTAAGTATAAGTCACAACTATAGCTTTAGGAAGTGCTTTCTGCAAACTACCATCCCTCAATTTCGTCTCATTCGGTATAGATAATACAGAAAGTGCATCAGCGCTAGTTATAGAAAAAACAGTCTTTATGGCTGATTCAACTTCATTGAAAGTCGCATTTTTAATTTCAGCTATTTGATATTGATTATTATATGACCAAAGATAAACCGTTTTCATTCCATCAGCAGTTGTAAACTGACGTATATTACCTTTAGTATCATAAAGATTGTATGTTATATCTGTATGCAAATTATTTATCCCGGAGGTAGATGACTGAATCTTCTCCGGCAAAATAAGATTATTTGTCTTTGATATATCTCTAAAATAATTATTTTTTTTCCGATCTATTTCCTTGTTATTATAAGTAGTTATTGATTCTATAACAGAGGATAGTCTATTTTGAAGTATCATTTCAGGAAAAGGTGAGGTTGTATAATTATAAGGATAAGTATATTGGTAGGTATACACGTCCGCTCCATTCAATCTATTTTCTACTTTCATCAACTGATTATTAGAATCGTACTCATATACGTTTGTAACAGTTACAGGATTATTATTTTCAAAATATTTTTTCATCTGTTCCTCACCAAGAAGATACTTATAAGTAAATATTTTATATGCACCTCCAAGAGCTACTTGACTAGACACAGTCTCTAAGGGACTCAACAGGCGAGAAATAAAAAAATCAATATATTTTATTGACTGATTAGATAATTTCTTATATTTCAAAAGTCTCTCATTTAATAATGAACCTTCCCTATTATATATCTTTACACTAATCAATTTTCCTCTTTCCAAATGTTTTGAAGAAACCGGAATATAATTGTTAAGAATATTTGCAAGCCCTAATCCTTTGACAGAAGAGATTGGGTGAAACGTTTCATTAAGTCTAGACAGGGGCATTTCATCTAGATGAGATTCTCCCCAAATATCTGAATTAAAATTCGTAAACTTATACTCTGTATATCCATTTATATTTCCATTATTATCTTCCTGCGATTCAACAATTGTCGAATATCCAACATTATACCCAGGTTTACAATAAATATAATTATTAAAACCATTTGTTGAAAACAGGTCAAACTCTCTTACATAATTATTATCTCCTAATGGAACAATTGATCTATAAGCCTTTATCCGTTGGACATACTTTGGTAAAGACGAAATAATACCTGAGTTTGAACCCGATTTAGTTCTAGGATTAAAAGAGTTTACATAATAATAATTTTTTGCATTATGAAATGTTCCATCTTCTAAATAATTTGAAATTCTTTTTACTCTAATTCCTCCCGGATATATCAAATTTTGAGGTTGATAGTTTTCGATCATAGTCTTCTGACTCGTCAAAGACATATACCGATTAACTTGATGTGTTTCATAATCAAATATAACATACCCTCCTACTGGGTAACTTATTCTCTCCAAAATTTCTGATTTAAAATAAGCGCCTGATTTATCAGGTTCTCTTGACGCTCTAAAGCTTTCTTCAACACTAGCATCTAAAAAATCATTCGAATTTACTGTATAATATTTAAAAAAACCATCTTTTAATACGAATTGATGATCTTTCCCATTATAAAAACCCTGATGATCACCCAAAGAAGCCCAATAGTCAGGAAATCTCCCAGTGTTATATTTAAACTCATATTTAGCGACAGAATTGTTACTTAAGTCTCTTTTTTTCATACTCAATAGTTTCAATCTGTCATTTTCTGTATTAGTATACTGAAAAATATATTCAAAGCTGTTATTAATGTTTACTTTAGACAATTGTTCCCACTGTATCTCGGAGAATGCTTTAATAAATGGATTACTACCAAATTTATCTATAAATACATTTTTTTCTCTTATCCCCGGAATAATAGTATTACTGTATTTCTTTTGTATGCTATTTTCATATGTAAAATCTATATCAAAAGAATTGTATTTGATTGATTTTAAAAGGCAAGACATAATCAGATCCGAAGAAACATACTGACTAGCATATGTTTCCATAAAATTAGATTGATATAAAAGGTTATAAGTTATATCCATTTTAGGTTTGGATACTACATAATTAAAACTGATAGTTTCTCCTGTATAAAGAATAATTTTTGACAGATGCCAACTAGTTGCGACGGGTCTGTCACCATCAATCCGAACTAAAGGTTCAAAATAGGCGTATGTATAATCAATTGCAGAAGGATTATCACCAAAGATAAACACTGTTCCATCTTTAGCAGTCAACTTGAATTCAAAAAAAGAACTGATTCCCTGATACGATTTTGGTTGATTTATCGGAGATCTCGCATTTGACAATGTTTTAATTGTATACTCAATTTTAAAATCATCATCCGACAATATTTGCCACTGACCATTTTCATTTAAATAAAAGCTCCCATTATATCCTAGAAAATCAAAACTAAATATATCCGGATAATAATCTTCACTTCCGCGGCCAAGAAGGTTTTTGGTATTGATTTTTGATGCGGCTAACTCCCATACAAAATTCTCTTGGTTCCATTCTCCTTTACCCCATTCGTCAAACCCATAAAGTTCCTGCATATTTTTAGATTCCCTTTCATTATAAAACTTATAGTTTTGCCATATGAAACCTAGCTTTATAGGTGGATTACTTATAGTATATCCATCAATCGGAAGAAATGCAAATTCATCAGGATGCCCCTTTACAGTCCTATGTATAGCCCCTCCAGCCTGAAGAGTCCATCCTAAACCAACTATACCTGGATGAATATTAGGTTTAACTTTATTCAAATTATATTGAAGACCTATCGGAATTCTAATATTTTTAATCTTTAGTTCATATAAAGGAATATCTATATGCAAATCTCCAGTATACATGTCAACGCCAAGATCATTCGTTGTAGAGATCATATTGGTTAGTGCAACTTGCGGAAATATCCCATACTCATTTTTACTCTGTGAGGAAATAATTGAACCCTGTCCAACTACATTTAATCGAATCATCAATAAAAAGAATATAAAAATACTATTTTTCACATGTTTCTTCATAATATCAATACTATTAATGTTGGACTAAAAAACAAAAAATTCCTATCACTTATATTTCCTGTATTACAATTATATTATTACCAGAATAACGCATATAAAGATAAATATAAAAAAAGAGATTAATACATCTATAATGAATATATTTCAGTCTATACTCAATTATTATATAATAATAATGTATAAAGTATGATACAATGAGGAAACATTTGTCACAAAAAAAGGTTACTTGTATGAAAGCAACCTTTTTTGTGACAAATTCATAAATAATCACTTTACATAATTCGCCTTGTTCAGGAAGTTGAAACTTTCTTTACAGCTGGCTACAGGATCATTGTTTGTATATTGTTCTACTTCAACGTACCAGTCTCTTACATTGTTTGCATACATCTGGTCAAAGATCGGTTTGAAGTCAATCTTACCGCTGGCACCGATTTCCATGTCATCCTTAATATGGATCGTCTTGAACTGGCTCGGACGGGATTTCAGATAAGCCACGGGATCACCACCACCTTGTGTCACCCAATAAACATCCATCTGGAAGAATACATGATTAGGACTTACATTGTCCAGCAAGAAGTCGTAGATCAACTTATCTTCTATCTTACGGAATTCAAATGCATGGTTATGATAACCGAAAGCAATACTGGCTGCAGCCGTTTTGTAACCTACCGTATTGAAATAATCGCAATACATCTTCAGGTCATCCAAGGTTGTTTCATCATTCACCGGCATCCAGGGCTGAACCATATATTTAACCCCCAATTCGTTGTGAGCAGCAATTGCCTGGTCCCACCAGTTCATTACTTCTGCTTCCTTTTCTTTGGTAAAAGCCTGTCCCAAATGGGCACTTGTACACTTCATACCCAAGTCGTTACACATTTTCTTAAATTCAGCAGGAGCTAAACCATAAATTTTACCATTGTCATAACCGGCTGTTTCTAAATTGGTATACCCCATTTTAGATGCTGTTTCCAACACTTTTTGAATGCCTTCGTCTTTTACAAGGTCTCTCAAAGAATATAACTGTAAACCGATATGTTTCTTTTCGGCACAAGAAGATAACAACTGAGGTGCAACTAAACCTCCCGCAAGCAACATTGAGGCTTGCTTTAAAAAGTCACGTCTGTTCTGCATAGTACTAAAAATTAAGTTTGATTGAGAATTTGTACAAAAGTAAGACTATATTCGATGGATTCTAACATTATTTCGTTAAAATCAATAAAAAGATAAATTACTTTTGCCTTAACATTCGTTGCATCTTCATGTATCGATATTGTTTTATGATCAATTTCCGGCTACGCATAATCTGATACCTGTAAATAATGCAAGCTGTAATAAAATAGATACCGGCCTGTATCCAAAGCGTACGGTATTCGTGAGCCACTTCATTTAAAGAGGCTCCTGCCGTATTGATACGGATAAATCCCTGTATTCCAGGTGTGGAAGGAAACAGATAGCCAACCGCTTTCCAGAAGGGAGGTATCGCTTCTTTGGGCCAGGACACGCCGGAGATAAACAACAGAATAACCGAAGTAAAGACAAAGACCAGCATCGGCGCCTCACGGCTTGTCATAAAACCGGACAAGGTCATCGACAAAAAGATGGACGCGAACAGATAAGGCAGAACAAACAACATAACAGTCCACGGCTCTCCCACCTGCGGCAATGAAAATAATTTCGGAACCACCCCTAATGCCCAGATACAAACGACTATATATAACAATATATAAGTAAGCGACTTGCCGAACACGATACGCAACGTCCCATTAAAATGACGGCTTATCGGAACCAGGCTGTGGAAACGGTTCTTTTCGCGTGCCGTTCCTCCCAACATACCGATACCCAGAATCAGCGTCTGCTGGATAACCAGAATAAGGATAGCCGGCACAAGGAAGCTGGCAAACCCGTTCTGCGAATTGAACAGGGCTACCGATTCATACGGAATAGGATTGATCGTTATCTTTTCCTGTTCTATCGTCGACGACGGATTATTCTGCGCCCGTAGTTCTTTTCCTATCTCGAGCGAAACTTCAGTCGTTGCCAACAGGAAGGCTTTATAAAACAACAAAGCACTCATATCACAATAAAGCGAAACCGTCGCCTGCTTTCCTTTATGTATATTTTTGCTGAACTCACTGGGGAAATACAGGATTCCGTATGCTTCTTTCGCATCCATCATCCGTTTTGCCTCTTCCATATCCGAACAGACGGCAACAACCTTTACATCTGCCGTTGCATCGACCTTCCGAATATATTCGCGACTCAGATAAGAATCCGACTGGTCCACCACCACCATCTTGGCATTGTGAACCACCTCATTATTATAGATAAACGCATACAAAAGCGGATAGATGAAGGGGACCAGGAAGAAAAAGATCATGACTCCCGAATCCTTGAAGACGTTCTTCAATTCATCCTTCCAGATAAAAAAGGTATCCAGTATACCTTCTTTAATTATATATCGTAAACGATGTTCTCTTTTCATTACTTTCAGTTTTACGGAATATACTTAAAGTACAGCAACGCATTCTTCAGGTTCTTTCCTATCAAGAACGGTAAGATAAGGAAGCCAGCCAACCAGACATATTCACTCCATGAATAGAACAAATCCCTACCGTTCAACGCCTGATCCACATAAATCAGAAAATAGTGACGAAGCGGGAACAGGTCGCTCAATGCCTGCAAAGTCGGATCCATCCCTAACACGGGAAAAGAAAATCCGACAATAGAGAAAGCAATCATACCGAACAAACTGGCAAAACTCAATCCCAGACGCAAAGTTGGCAACACACCGATCATAAACACACCGACAGCCTGCGAAGCCAGCACCAACAGGATTATTGCCGATATCATCGGCATCCAACCACTATTCAGCGGGAAAGCATTGAAACCGTACAAAGCGGCACAACACATCAACGCCACAAGAGTAAAAATAACAGTTTGCGGGAGTAACTTCCCCAACAGACTAGTCGTCAAGGAGTTCCCTCCCGTCTGCAGCCACTGGCGGGCGGTCGAATATTTTATTTCTGTACCGATACTGAACACCGTCACCAGGAAGATCATCAACTGAAGCACGCCCGGCAAAATCGTGTTATTCAGATAGACGGAATAGTTCAGCCAGGGATTACCGATCGCATGAGTATCCACTACTACCGGCTGAAGCTGTCCCATAATCTGGTCGGTCGTATATCCTTTCGCCAGTCCGGTCTGCAAGCCGACCGAAGCACCAGCCAGGACAGACATGGTCTTCATATCCCTGAAAAGCAGGGAAGCTGCGATTAGATAAGTACCGTTCGTATAGAAAGACAATGTAGGTTGTTTTCCCGTTGTTGCCTCCACTGCAAAGTTCTTCGGTATATAGAAAATACCGTATATGTTTCCTTTTTGCATCTCCCGGCGAGCATCATCGAACGTAGCGGTCTTATAAACAACCTCCGTCTGTTCAAAAGCATCCAACTGCCGGATCAGGTTACGGGAAGTGGCTGAACCATCCATATCGACCACGGCAATCGGCAGATTGGTTGGCAAGCCATCTTGCATCAGTGACAGGAAGAAGACGACACAGAGAGCCGGAGCGATCAGCATACAGAAGAAATAGATCGGCTTCGATGTAAGCCGCTGTATCTCCCGCTTCGCCACATTCCAGATACTATGTAAACTCTGCTTCAATGTCATAATATTTCGTTTCCTTTTTTCTTCATTACGACAGACATTCCGGGACGTAAGTCTGCTATTTTTTCCTGCGGACGGGCACGGACTTCAAAGGTCTTCGAATCGAATTGTCCGGTTGTCTTTGTAGCTTTCCAGGCAGCATACGAACCCATGTCCTTCATATAATATACTTTCAGCTTTACCGGCTTATTGTCGAGTGCCGGAATAAAAGCATTCAGTTCGGAACCGATCTTGATATCCTTCAACAGGTCTTCACGAACACTGAATGATACCCACATATCGTTCAAATCCGTAATATTCATAATTGGCGCACCGGTACCGACCAACTCTCCCACTTGTGGGAAACGTTCGGATACCTCTCCGTCGATAGGTGAAACCAAAGCCGACTCTTTCAAATAAGATTCCACTTCGGCAACAGCGCCGCCGGCCTGTTGAACCAGGGCAGCCGCAGCAGCCTTATCTTCCGAACGGGCACCGTCCCGAGCCATATCATACTGTGACTTAGCCGCTTTTTCGGTAGCGACCATCGCTTTATAGTTTGCCTCAGCCTCATCTCTTTTCTGAGCAGACATGACTCCCTTGTCATATAAGTTCTGAACACGGGTATATGATTTTTTGGCAATCTCCAAACCTGCTTGTGCCTTCTGCCACATCTCGTAAGCACCGGCTATTTCCTGTGCACGGGCTCCTTTAAGAGCTTTGGCATTCTGTGCTTCGGCAGCTTTTTGAACGGCTTCTGCCTGTTGCAGTTTTGCCAGGACTTCCGGAGTATTCAGATACACCAACGTATCACCGGCTTTTACTTTATCTCCTTCATCAAAACGATACATTTCGATTCGTCCGGGTACTTTTCCGGAAATACGAACCTGATTGGCTTCAGCCTGCCCCATAATAATATCGTCGGGAGGAGTAAGCAAAAAGAAACCGGTCAATGCGACTAATCCAATCACGACCAATACCGTGATAAATGCCAACATCATGTTGCTGATCGAAAACTTTTTATTCTCGTTCATCTTTGTATATTTTTATTGTTATTACTTCTGTTTATCTACCGACAGTTTACCCATTGCCTTCGACAGGTAAACTTCCGTTAATTTCACTTCTATCTGAGCATCAATCAGGCTGGAACGTGCCGATACCCAAGCCGTCTGAGCTTCCATCAGGTTTAAGGCCGGAATAACACCTTCCTCAAAACCCAGATTGGCATGGCGAAGGTTCTCCTCCGCATTCTCCATATTCCGCGAAGAAGCGGTCAGTTTCTTATTGGCTTCATTCACCTTATAAACGGATTGGTTTACCTGCAACTCAACCTTTTCGCGGGCTTCCATCAGTTGCAACATCTGGATACGTGTCTCAGCACGGGCGGAGTTTCTTTTATAAGTACCCTCCCACCAACCGGACAAAGGCACTTTCATCATCACACCGACATTAAACATTCCGGCAAATTCATTCTTAAAACCGTTGAAAGCATTCGGGTTCGTTACCAGATAGTTGGCCGACAAAGCCACATTGGGTAACATGTCCGCCAGGACTATCCGTTCTTTCTTCTGATAAATCTTAGCTGCCAGTTCCAGGCTTTTCAACTCATCGCGATTGGCAAACGCTTCATTCACATTTGCGGTAGCATCACTGGAATGGACGGGGAAGTTCTCTATATTTTCATCTGCCAGCGCCAAAGGTTCATCTAATGGCAAACCGCAAATCTGGGAGAGCAGCATACGCGACAAAGCCAGACCGTTATCCACTTTCGTCTGCGCCATTTCCGCCTCATTCAGTTTTACCTTTACCGACAGTCCATCTGCCTGGGTGGCAACTCCTTCGGCGATCATGGCTGTCACGTCACTGTCCATCTTCCTGAGTAACCCGACATACGCATCGGCCAGCTTTTTCTTATTGACCAGCGAAATCACCTGCCAATAAGTTTCGTCGGTTTTATAAATGACTTCCTGCAATTGGAGGTCGTTCATCGACTCGGCCAATTCACGGGCATATTTGGTAATCTGATTATAGGAGACAATCTTTCCTCCCATAAAGACCGGTTGAACCAACGAAACGCCTCCCACCCAAATATTCTGCACATCCAGATGTTGCACATCGTCAATTCCTCCCATTAATTGTCCGAAAACAGGAAGTTGGGCTAGCGGTCCCAGGGCGGAACCGAGTTTGGCACTCAAAGCGTCCATATCCAGCAGATTGATATCTTTCTGATTCCACATATATCCTCCCATAGCGGAAAGCTGCGGAAAATATTTAGTAAAAGCCGCTTTGCGTTCTTCATTGGCCGCCTTTACCTTTTCGCCGGACATCTGTAATTCCTTATTATTCTGAATAGCTAAGTTTCGACATTCTTCCAATGTCAAAGTCTGTTGGGAACTTGCATAACCAGAACAGACCAACAATCCTACTAATACAATAATCCGTTTCATCTTTTTATTGTTTTTTCATCCGGAGACTTTATTTTACCACTAAAACAACTTATCACCTTTATCTAAATAAAAAACAACCGGTTATCTCCTATTGTTTATATTCGATAAACCTATATTCTTCGTACACAAACAAAAGTACGATTTATCGGTGCAAAAGTACTGGTTTAGTTTAAATATAAAATTGAATTAATTCAATTAAAGATGCGTTTTTTCAGCTTGCAGTACCAGGCATTGCTGATTCCCATATATTGGGCAATATATTTGTCGGGAACACGCTGCATGATCCACATGTAATGATTATAAAGGTATTTGATAAATTCTTCTGCCGTACACGACTGACGGATGGCAAACATAGAATAAAGTTTTGATATGATAGTCAGCATCGCATTCTGGTAATACGATGCAAATAGCGGATAACGCAGGGAAAGGTCCTCGATATGGGTACGTGATAGCCTTAGCAGTTCACCGGCTTCGAGCGCCTTAATCTCGAACTCGGAAGGCGCCTGGGTAAAATAACCGATAGCGGAAAGGAAAGGATATTGATAGTCGGATGAAAAACCGGTTACGCATTCATTGCCTTTTTCGCTTACATATAAATTAATGAACAGTCCTTTATTGATGAAGTAGGCATCCTGACAAATCTCACCGGTACGAAGCAGGTAATCCCCTTTATCGACAGCAACCACTGTAGTGATATTCTTCAGTTCACTCACAAAGACTTCGTCGCGGGCCAGAGATTCCGGGAGATCCGCTAAAAACTTCGCTAAGTGGCCGTCTGTTTCCATTCGTTAATCTTCCAACGTGAAGTTTCTCTTCCCGATCAGGTTTCCGTCAATAAAGATATCTACACGGTAAGTTCCCGGAGAAAGAAATTCTTCGATATCCCAATACATGGTAACGGGATATTCTTCCCCGTCATATTCGATCAGTTTCTTCATCGAGTAGTTGATATCCTTTCCTTCGAAGGGGAAAACATCGGCACGGCTCTTTACCAGCACATCATCGTCCGGTTTCATAATACGCACATATACAGTCTTCTCACCAACGGGAGCGGTAATATTCTTGGCGATACGGAAATCGACTACGAAACGTTCCATACGTTTGATCTTCTTTGCCAGCTTTCCACGCGAATTGACCGGAGTAACCGTGATGCCGGTAGCATCCAGGCGGCTTGCAATAGTAACGCGTTCTGCCAACTTTTCTTTTTCTTTCTTCAGGGTAGCAGCTTGCGATGTGGCACGCTGGTATTTCTGAACAGCTTCTTTCTTTTCTACCTGCAACTGTTCGTTCGCTCGGTTCAAAGAGTCGATCTGAACAACATAATTACGCATGATCTTACGAAGCGTTTCCAGTTCTTTCTTCAGACGGGCAATTTCTTTGGTATTTGTCGCCTTCACCGTACGGAGTTCTTCCATCAGGCGCTGAACCTTTGCCTGCTCTGTGGATAACAAATTCATCAGGGAATCATTGCCTACCTTGAACTGGTATCCCTCATATTGCATAGAGAGTTCATTAAACTCATCTTCAAGCGTTTGCTTATCCAGGTCATAAGCCTCAACCAAATCATTCATCTGCTGTTTCTGCTGATAAATATAATAACCTGCACCAGCGATAATCAGTATCAACACGACTACCGCCATGATTAATAATGAGAGTTTATTTATTTCCTTCGTTTCTTTCTTTTCTGTATCCATACGGTTCCTTCTAAAAATGAACGTACAAAGGTAATGTTTAATCAGATGTATTAAAACATATCCTGTCCGTTTATACATTTTTTAAGAACTTAACCATCCTTTCAACATATACCGACACCTTTTTAGTTTCATTCGGATGAAAATACAGTTTCTTTCGGGAGAAAACACAGTTTCTTTCGAATGAAACTTTTGTGAAATCATAAAAAATATATTGAAATCTCCTCATCAATACCTTTATATATAGGATGAGCTTTACAGATTTTCTAAATAAAATTACTACCTTTGCGCCACTCAATTAAATAATAACACTGCATGCACGAGAAACTTATTATTCTTGATTTCGGCTCGCAAACAACTCAATTGATTGGCCGCAGGGTCAGAGAGTTAAACATGTATTGCGAGATCCTTCCCTACAACAAATTTCCGCATGATGCAACCGATGTGAAAGGGGTTATCCTTTCAGGAAGTCCTTACTCCGTTTACGACGAAAATGCTTTCAAGGCAGACCTGAGCGAGATTCGTGGAAAGTATCCGATTTTAGGTATTTGTTACGGGGCTCAGTTTCTGGCTTATACATCCGGAGGCAATGTGGAACCGGCCAACTCACGTGAATACGGACGTGCCAATCTATCCTACATTAATAATGAAGATCCTCTATTGAAAGGCATCGACACCGGTTCTCAGATCTGGATGTCTCATGGAGATACAATCACTGTATTGCCGGATAACTTCAAAGTGATCGCCAGCACCGACGATGTGAAAGCGGCAGCTTATCATGTAGAAGGCGAACAGACCTGGGGCGTACAGTTCCATCCGGAAGTATTCCACTCTACAGACGGTACAAAGTTATTAGACAATTTCCTGAATATCTGCGGATGCGCCAAAGACTGGACACCGGCTTCTTTCATCGAGTCGACGGTTGCCGAACTGAAAGAGCGACTAGGTGACGACAAAGTGATCCTGGCCTTATCGGGCGGCGTAGACTCTTCCGTTACAGCGGTATTGCTGAACAAGGCGATCGGCAAAAACCTGACCTGTATCTTCGTAGACCACGGTTTGCTGCGTAAGAATGAGTTCGAAAACGTAATGAAAGATTACGAACACCTGGGGTTGAACGTGATCGGAGTAAACGCAAAAGATAAATTCTATAAAGAACTGGCGGGGGTTACCGAGCCGGAACAAAAACGTAAGATCATCGGCAAAGGTTTCATCGACGTATTCGACGAAGAAGCTCATAAGCTGAAAGATATCAAATGGCTGGGACAAGGTACGATCTATCCGGACGTTATCGAGTCTTTATCCATCACCGGAACAGTCATCAAGAGTCATCATAATGTAGGCGGACTGCCTGATACGATGAAGTTGCAACTGGTTGAGCCGCTTCGCCTTCTTTTCAAGGATGAAGTTCGCCGTGTCGGTATCGAACTGGGCATGCAGCCGCATCTGATCAAACGTCATCCGTTTCCCGGTCCTGGTCTGGGTATCCGTATCTTAGGCGATATCACACCAGAGAAAGTACGTATCTTACAGGATGCCGATGATATTTATATGTCGCTGATGCGTGAATGGGGTTTATACGACAAGATCTGGCAAGCCGGAGTCATCCTGCTTCCTATCCAGTCGGTCGGTGTTATGGGTGACGAACGTACCTATGAAAATACCGTTGCCTTGCGTGCCGTAACTTCTACCGATGCCATGACAGCCGACTGGGCACAACTGCCTTACGAGTTTCTGGCAAAAGTATCCAACGAGATCATCAATAAGGTAAAAGGTGTGAACCGCGTTGTGTACGACATCAGTTCCAAACCACCAGCAACTATAGAGTGGGAATAAAAAATCACAAGAAGGATAATCTAATTAACTTAATAATTTTAGGAGGAATACGATGAAACAAGATATGATCGTTATTTTAGACCTGGGAAGTCATGAAAATACGGTATTGGCAAGAGCAATCCGTGCATTGGGTGTTTACAGTGAAATTTATCCTCACGACATCACAGTAGAGGAACTGAAAGCACTGCCGAACGTAAAAGGTATTATCATCAACGGTGGTCCTAACAATGTGATCGACGGCGTTGCCATAGATGTAAATCCGGGTATTTACTCGCTGGGTATCCCCGTAATGGCTGCCGGCCACGACAAAGCATTATGTGAAGTAAAACTGGGTGAATTCACCGACGATATAGAAGCTATCAAAGAAGCTGTGAAGTCTTTCGTTTTCGATAGCTGCAAAGCGGAAGCGAACTGGAATATGACAAACTTTGTCAACGACCAGATCGAACTTGTCAGACGTCAGGTAGGCGATAGAAAAGTCCTGTTGGCCCTGTCAGGCGGAGTTGACAGTTCGGTTGTGGCTGCCTTGCTTCTGAAAGCGATCGGCGATAAACTAGTTTGCGTACATGTAAACCATGGTCTGATGCGTAAAGGTGAATCGGAAGATGTAGTGGAAGTATTCAAAAATCAGTTGAATGCGAACCTGATATATAAAGATGTTACCGACCGTTTCCTGGATAAACTGGCAGGAGTTGCCGATCCGGAAGAAAAACGCAAGATTATCGGTGGCGAATTTATCCGTGTATTCGAAGAGGAAGCTCGTCAGCTGGATGGCATCGATTTCTTAGCACAAGGTACGATCTATCCGGATATCGTGGAAAGCGGTACAAAGACTGCCAAGATGGTAAAATCTCATCACAACGTAGGCGGTCTGCCCGAAGACCTGAAGTTCGAACTGGTTGAACCGCTGCGTCAGTTATTCAAAGACGAGGTTCGTGCCTGCGGTCTGGAACTGGGCTTGCCTTATGAAATGGTTTACCGTCAGCCGTTCCCTGGTCCCGGACTGGGTGTACGTTGTCTGGGAGCTATCACCCGTGACAGACTGGAAGCTGTTCGTGAAGCTGATGCCATCTTACGTGAAGAGTTCCAGCTTGCCGGACTGGACAAAAAGGTATGGCAATATTTCACTGTTGTTCCTGATTTCAAATCAGTTGGCGTACGGGATAATGCCCGTTCTTTCGACTGGCCTGTTATCATCCGCGCTGTCAACACCGTAGATGCCATGACAGCCACCATCGAACCGATAGACTGGCCTATCCTGATGAAAATCACCGACCGTATCCTGAAAGAAGTAAAGAACGTAAACCGCGTTTGCTACGACATGTCCCCGAAACCCAATGCGACTATTGAGTGGGAATAAGATATAGGATTTAATAATATGAAAAGGAGTTGTGTCGAAGGATGCAACTCCTTTTTTATATTATCTATAGCAACCTTCCTCCTTTACAAAAAACAATCGAACAAATATTATCCGATATAGACAATCATTCATAACCCAGGAATGACAAATATATTTTCTTTGTTTTATAGGGGGCAGCAAAAAGTTTGTCATAACTCATTTTCAGCAGATTACAAAGAAAGCAGCTTACAACCAGGGGTAAAAAGTACCTACTTTCGCTCTCGAGTTTGTCATAATTAACATTTATCATTTTTATATCACTCCAATAAAGATCAAAGCAGGTTGCATTTCACTAATAATGAGTTTATCTCCTTTATGGATATAGACTCCCGGTCACTTTTATCATAAATAGTAACCAAATTGATTACACCTTCATCTAAAGATGTTTTTATTAAATAAGTAATAACCCTGGCACCTCCACTTTTTCCCTTATTCTTAGAACAAATGCGCATACGTATCTTCCGGATATTATTACCCAAAGAAATACCTAATTCAGGATTTTCCAGCAACTCATTCTGCAAAACTGATAAATCATCCTTCATCGAAGGATATCGTTTAGCAAGAAGTTTTGCTTTTTCGGCAAAAACCGCCGTCGGTATGATTTTAAAGTTCATCGATTAAATCCTGAAGAGTTTTCTGTTTGCCCTGGATATGCCCGGCTTTTCGTTCTCCTAATTCTCTCAAACCGTCAATAACAGACTCATGTACCATATAAGTCTCCTCTTCTTCCAATTCAACACATACTGAAACCGAATTACTAAGAGCACGCAAATAACGCAAGGCTTTGTCCAATAGTTCCTCACCCTGAAGGCCCATAATTGCTTCCACTGCTTCCATTTTTAGTATAGCCTCACGAGCATTTACATAAACGGCAACAGGCTCTGATACATTTTCCACTGTTGGATCTGGCTGTGAATATGGTTTAGCTTTCTTCATGCTATAATCTATTTATTTCTTTACAAAGATAGAGATATTCGTTTATTATTCACACGTCTGACAATTTTTAACCCAGCTTCTCCCTCCTATTTTTTCCCGACAATCTTCAGAAAACGTCCGGAAGTAATATTCACTTCTTTTATTTCGAAATAATCTTTTAACTGCGTAGCACTCACCCGTTTATTAACAGGCAGACCGACTTTGCGGTAAGCAGCCGTCAGGATTACAGACAAATCTGAACGCGAATAGGTCTCTCCTACCCGGAACTGCTTCTCCACGATCTCCTTCAGTTGCTGCTTTTTACGGAAGACAGTGGTGCCGGCTTCCTCTACTGCCCGTTTGATTTCGCTGTCTTTGAAGTCGACACTCCGGATATAATCGGCACCTTTGCGGAGGTAACATTCATGGAACATGCAATCGTATTCGGAAGAAAGGATACGCGCCAGGTAACGGCTGTAACGGTCCTGGTCTTTCTCGTCGGGAGAAAAACGCAGGTAAGCGATCCGTTCGAACTGCTCGAGGAGAAATATACGACGCTGTTTACGGCTGGTCTGCCGATGACGTGCCAAACGGTCGTTGTCGGTCAACGGATACTGTTTGTCTTCATGCGTCACCTCAAAAAACGGGACATCCCGGTAGGCATTGAACAAACTGTCCGCCGAGCGGTACAAGCTCTTTACCCGTTCCTGCTCACGGAAATTATCCTGCCGGAAATAATTATCCTTTCCATTCTGATAGACATACTGCTGATAGGTAAGATTGACGGCTGCCTCCATATACGTCTCCCGGTATCCGCGCCGCTTATCCTTTTTACTCTTTTCCCTGATCTCCGTCATGGCCAGCCGGGCACTCTCCAGCCACTCGTCTACCTCCGACGCATTCATTGCCTCCAGCGACGGCTTGATACTGGTTATATGCGTCAGGCTGCGAAAACCGTTACGGAAACGGCCGGCTATCTGTATCGCTTCCGTCCGCGGATCGATCACCGACTGCTCCGCTCCGTAAAGGTCGGAAAGCAGGATGATATCCGGCTTACATCGCACATCGATATCGACTGCCGAAAAGAAACGGCTGGTGAAAAAGTTATACCGTTTCAACTCTTCGATCCGGTCGTGCATGCTCCGGTCTTTCACATGCCTCAGCTTCGCAATGCCCTGGGTACTACAAAAAGTAGCAGAGTTTTGCAACTCCGCCATATCCTTATAAAGCGATTCGATCGTATCGATGGAATTGACGAAAATACAAACTTTACTCTTACATTCGGGCAGCACTTCCGCCAACGCTTCCACCACATTATTGGTCGTAATCAGACGGAGCGGCTTGCGATACGGATAAGCCGGCTCGATACGTAGTTCGGTGAAACCATGTTCCTCAAACCTCGGATCGCGGGGCAGGATCGGCGTGGCACTGACAAATGCCATCTGCCGGAAAAGAAAAAAGTCGTCGAGCGGCGCCTCTATCGTCTCGCGGAAATCGTTATCCTGGATAATCTTCTCGCATTCGTCGAACAACATGAAAAAGTCCTTATACATATCGACACCTTCATCCTCCATCGCCTGCTTTACCTTCCAGAAACTTTCGGGTGTCACCATGATCTTGCAGCAGCCGGGATATTTGCGGATATGGCGCGCCACCTCATCAGTCTTGACACCGCGGTAAATACCCAGCAGGTTCTTATGTTTCTCCATCTTCCCGACGATCACCGGCACGTTCGGTTCGATGATAATAGAAGAACGGGGAGACATGATCTCGCAATAGGTAGCTCCCAATCCGGGCAATACCTTGTTCAGTATCACCCGTGTCGGTATATTTTCTTTTCCGTGGCGACGAAGGGCATCCGACAGATACTCCCCTTTCCGAATATCCAGTTTAACGGTACGTATCATCACATTATTCCCTTTCAAATTGTACGGACCTCAGGCGTTGCATGAGTTCGGGTGAAACTTTAAACACGACATCTTTCACGGAGATAGATCCGGCGCGTATCTCTTTGGGATCTTTGACCAGCCTCGACTGTGCCGTCAAAGTAAATGTTCCCAGCCCACTGATCGACACGCTGTTGCCATCTTCCAGCAGGCTGATGATCCCTTCTTTGATTTGTTCGATTGCTCCGAGCATAGCGGCGCTGCGGAATCCATGATCGCCGGTCACATAAGAAGCCAGTCCTTTTGAATCGACATTGTCCGAACGGATCACCTGCGGATAGAAGCCGTCTTCGATATCTTTGGAGAGATTGGTCGGGCGTTTGCGTAGTCTATATTTTACAGCCATTGTTTTGTATTGCTTAAGGTTATTCTTCCAAAGATAGGACATATAATCGAGAAAAAGGCGGTTCCCGATGATTAGTTATGAAAAAAGGCAGCCAGCCGGATTATCACCCCGGTGACAATGGAATATCATCGGGATGATGTCGGGACGTCACCGAGGTGACAGTTTGCAAAAGTAATAGGCTTTGCCGTTAAAGTATTAAGCTTTTAGGGTTAGATACTATAGCTTTTGAGGTTAAGGGCAAAAGGGTATGATCTATTGAATACCAGACATGCTTATTCTTTTAAAAGTGGCATTTGATTAAGCATATTTTTTATTTTTATTGCCACACGGGGCATTGGTTCAGCAATTGTTAAACCAACTACGTCATATTCTTTTGCTATATCGTTTATCACCCTTACGACGGTTTCAATCTTTAGTCCATCAGGATCAGTGCCAATGGCTGCAATAATCTCAGCCGGATCTAAAGCATCCAGATCAAAATGAATAACCACTTTCGAAGCACCGGTAGTTTTAAGCCAATCAAGAACAGCCGTACTATTTTGAGCAACATGGGCAGGCGAAAGGCTCTCTACACCGATTTCCTCCTGACGCTCTTTTGAAGCGTTTGTATCATTCCAGGCACGCAAACCAACAATAATCGATTTTGACGGATTGAGTTTAGCGGGAAACAGATCTACAATCTCCTTGTCACCCATACCAAAACAAGCGGTCAATGCCATTGCATGATAACCTGTATAACTATCACCGGGTAAATTTAAGTCGGGGTGAGCGTCTATCCACACAACCGCAACATCATCAGGATATTTTTCTGCCAGGTAGGTAAACGGCACCACACTAACCGAGCACTCTCCTCCAAGTGTCACAATACGGTCGGGATTTTCTCTTCTAATCAAATCCAAAGCATCTTTACTTTGTTTAATAATAGCACGATAACCGCTAATACCCTTTTCCTCTTTGTGACTTTCCATATCGAGAGAAATGGGGACTTCAACAGTTTGTTGCTTACTTTCGGGTGCAAGCACTTGCAGTAACTGCGCCCCAAGAAAATAACCACGTGAAACATCATTGGCGGGAATGTCGGGCATCCAGCTTGCAACCACTCCTCCCTGCCATTGAGGATAGATTAAGCGAAGTGTTTTAGAATTTGTTTTCATCTCATTCGATTTTGCATAGGTTGTGCCTATAATAAGGCTAAGCACAACAAATAATAAGAACTTGTGTTTCATTTTTAATGCAAAGTTACTGTGTATATACAGATCACACAAGTACTGATAAACCCTCATCCCTATTATTGAGCAAATAGAAAAGTGGGGAGATAATTTTCGACCTCAAATGAAAGAAATCCTTGGAATAGAAGAATAGAAAAATACGTTTCAGGATGACAAAAGCAATAACTCAAGACCTTGTCTTAGCCGATGTCCTATACTCATTCGGTGAACATCCGATAACCCGTTTGAAGGCTCTGCTGAAATATTGGGGATATTGATAACCCAACGCATAAGCAACGTCACTGATCGACTTGGACGGATCGGCTAATAGTTCTTTGGCAACAGCCATCGTTTTTACCAAAATATATTCCTGGGCGGACGTTCCGGTTTCTTTCTTGATTAAGTCACTTACGTAGTGAGACCTTATATTCCGGCGGTTGCCTGGGGAGAAGTTTCTTTCTATTCATGGATGGGATCGACTACCACCAATCTGATCAATCTGCTGACCGCTTATCTGTGGGTAATCATTGTAATAGAAGTTTATCGTTCACAAAAAGTACAACGGGCCGTAGAACCGTTGGTCAGTTACGGCCGTATGGGGTTGACAAACTATATCGTACAGTCTGTGGCCGGTGTCTTCATCTTTTCCGGTTTCGGATTGGATTGGAGTCATTTGGGAGTTTTCCAGAGCGTATTGGTTTGCCTTGCTTATACAGGCATACAAATCGCAATTAGTCATTATTGGCTGAAAGGTTTCCGATATGGCCCAATGGAATGGCTGTGGAGAACGGGAACCTATATGAAATGGCAACCGCTGGTACGCTAACTGTAAGTTTTTATATCTCCATCTGAAAAAACATCGTTCCGCTGATCATCAAGTATCACCGGAACGATGTTTTTTTGAAATCACTTTATCTCTTTGACCACCCGGCAAGGATTCCCTACCGCCAGTACATTCGATGGAATATCTTTTGTTACCACACTGCCGGCACCGATCACGGTATTATCACCGATGGTTACTCCCGGCAGGATATTTACACCGGCACCGATCCATACATTATGTCCGATAGTTACGGGACGGGCATATTCAAGACCACGGTTTCGCTGCTCTGCATCCAACGGATGACCAGCGGTATAGATACCAACGTTCGGGGCGATAAAAGCATTGTCACCGATACAGACCTTAGCTCCATCCAGAATAACCAGGTTTACATTGGCATAGAAGTTCTCTCCTACTTCAATATTATATCCGTAATCACAAGCAAAAGGCGGTTCGATGATCAGGTTGTTTCCTGTTTTACCCAAAAAGGATTTCAGCAATTGCATCTTTTCTTCCTGCTGAGAAGGGCGCAGACGGTTATAATCGTAAAGCTGTTCTTTCGCTTTCTCACGATCCGACAACAATTCAGCATCGTAGTTGGCATCATACAACAAACCCTGACGGCATTTTTCTTTCTCTGTCATCTTGTTTATTTTATTTGTTATAACCGAATCCTTATTTCCTGTCGGTCACTAATTCAGTACATGTATCGTATGACAAGCCACCAACGCAGCTGTCTCCGTACGAAGACGGCTCTCTCCTAATGAAATAGGTTCAAAACCCTGCTGTAAAGCCAGTTCTATCTCTTCCGGGCTGAAGTCTCCTTCGGGGCCGATCAGTACTAAAGCGTTTTCACCCGGACGATACGTTTGTTTTAATAATATTTTATCTCCATCCTCACAATGAGCAATAAACTTACGACCGTCAAAAGGTTGGCTGACAAATGATTTGAAATCAGTCATTCCTTCCAGCTGGGGTAGTGTCGCCTTTTGCGACTGCTTCATGGCACTGACCAGGATCTTTTCCAGACGGGCTGGTTTTATCTCCCGGCGTTCTGAGAAACGACAATTCAGGCAGGTAATGGCATCAATACCGATCTCGGTCGCTTTCTCTGCAAACCATTCCATCCGATCCATATTTTTTGTCGGAGCAACTGCGATATGAAGGTGGAAGTTCCATAAAGCCGGTTGCTGCCAACTCTCCAGAATGGACACTTCGCAATGTTTATGATGGGCACGACTGATAGCCGCCTTATAAAAAGTTCCTTTACCATCAGTCAGTAAAATTTCATCGCCTTCGGTCAGACGAAGTACACGAATACAGTGACCTGCCTCCTCTTCCGGCAGTTCCGGATTCACTGCAATATCCGGCGTATAAAATATCTGCACGTCTCTTTAATTTTCAATTTATAATTTTCAATTACCCGAGTATCATCCCTATAATCGTGGCTGACAACACAGAAACCAAAGCACCGGCAATCATGGCCGGAAAACCGAAACGGGTTATCATTTCCTTCTTCTCCGGAGCCAGCACTCCCATTCCGCCTAACAGAATCCCGATAGACGAAATATTAGCAAAACCACATAATATATAGGTAGACATTAAAATCGACTTTTGATACATGAACATCCCGGCATCTTTCCACTCCTGCAACTGGAAATAAGCCACAAATTCATTCAGGATCGTTTTCTGTCCCAGCAAAGAACCGACAAGCATAATATCCGGTGACGGAATACCGATCAGCCACATAAAAGGAGCCAGAATAACTCCGAGAATAAACTGGAACGTCAATCCCTGCGCTTTACCGTCAGTCACCGAAACGATCCATTCATTCAAACCGGTATAACGCCCCAGCAATCCTTCCAGAAGATAATTCGCCAAAGCGACCAGCGCAATGAATACCAAAAGCATTGCAGCTATATTGACCATCAGGCGAATACCGGTAGATGTTCCGGCAGCCAAGGCATCCAAAGCCGTCGGATGGGAACTTCCTTTTTCCAAAGTGGCTGCCTGATCAACGGCAACTTCCGTCTGCGGACAAAGCATCTTTGCCAAAACGATCGAGCCGGGTGCAGCCATCAACGACGCCGAAATCAGATGCTTGGCAAACAACACCCTGGCTACAAGGTCACCCCCCGATAACATACCAATATAAGTTGCCATAACCGTTCCGGCGATAGTCCCCATTCCGGACACCATAACCAGAAAGATCTCCGACTTATTCATCGCCGGCAAGTAATTCTTAATAAGCACGGGAGATTCAGTCATACCCATAAATATATTTCCGGAGGTAACTAATCCTTCCGCACCCGATATATTCATAAACTTTCGTAGCAACCAGGAAAAAGCTCCCACAACACGCTGGATAATTCCCCAGTAATAAAAGAGGGAAACCAATGCTGAAAAGAAAATGACAACCGGTAATGAATGGATCAGGAATATAAACCCATTACTTTTGGTTGCGTACGGTCCTAATAAAAAGCCAACTCCCGCCTGGGTAAAGTCCATCAGTTTAATGAACGCCTTCCCCATCCATTCCAAAGCTGTTCCCACGAACGGTATATAAAGAACTGCCAGGGCAAATATGACCTGCATAATCAATCCACCTCCTATCAACTTCCAGTCGATACGTTTCCGGTCATAACTCAAGGCATATGCCACAGCCAGAACTGTCACGATCCCCAGTATTCCACGTAAAAGGGATTCCAGACTAATCCCGCTCTGTTGATCTATCATTTGGCACTTCCCTCCTCTTCTTCACGACGGCGAATCTCGTCTTTGTACATCTTTGCATACTCATAGTTCTCATCAGCTACAGCTTCTTCCATCCGTTCGCTCAATTCTTCTTCATCCAGAAGAGAAAGCCATTTCTTCAATTCCGCCTCATCTTCTATATCTTCCGGTTCTTTGTCCAGCAAAGCATAATCGTTGTCATCCATTTCATCCGGCATCGAGGATTCTTCCAGCACGACTCCGCATTCTGAAACGATATGTTCTGTCGTATAGATGTCGCATTTCACCCGAAGAGCAATTGCAATGGCATCCGATGTCCGTGAATCGAGGCGTACCTGAGTTATGCCATCATCAAACAACAGCTCGGAATAGAAAACACCGTCTTCGAACTTATAAATGAAAACCTCCCGTAGCTGAATGCCGAAAGCCTGGGCAAAAGTCATAAATAAATCATGAGTAAGAGGCCTGGGAGGCGTAATATGTTCTAATGCAATAGCAATGGATTGTGCTTCCGATGTCCCTACTATAATAGGTACGCGACGAGCTCCGTTTTCTTCCGCCAGTATCAGGGCATATGCTCCCGACTGAATCTGGCTATTAGTCAGCCCTTGAACCCGTAATTTTATTTTTGTATCCACACCACATAAATTTTATAGTACTGATACAAAAGTAATATTATTTCGGAATTAAAAGAGGGAAAGTGGACAAATGATGATCGGTAAAGTCTATAAAAAAGAAAAGGTTGTCATCCCGACAACCAATCTTCATTGCTAACCTTAAATCTAATACCATGAAAAACACAGTGCAAATATAAGCACTTTATGTTATTCAGCATAGTTTTATAGCACAATTCATACTTATTTTAGCAATAATTTAGTAGAACACCTTATTTGACAAGGTATATTAACAATCAATTCTTATCTTTCATATATTCATCCGCTTTCTCCTTCATCCGTTCAACACGTTTAGCTGTTTCAGGATGGCTTGAAAACATCTGGCGAAATTTGGATGATTTCGGTGCATCTTCACTCAAACTCATCAGTTTATTCAATGAATTATGCATGCTGTACGGATCAAGGCCATTGGCTACACTAAACTCAAAGCCGTAATCGTCTGCTTCATTTTCCTGTTTTTGAGAATATTGTGCACCGGCCAATGCTGTTGCCAGGTCGCCTAACTGGGAATCCGATAATTTAGCTACGACATCACTGGTTGCTCCTGCGGCATTTTTTGCAGCCGAAGTCAGATAAGCGTTCTTCATGGCATCTTTCGAATCGGAATGGAGCACATGACCGATTTCATGTCCGATAACAGCCATTACTTCATTGTCGTCCATCACTTTCATCAATCCGCCGCAAACACGGACACTACCGTCGCCACAGGCAAAAGCATTTACGTCGATAACATTGTATACCTTAAAATTCAGATCCAGTCCGTCAACTTTGATATCCTTTGTCAGACGTTCCAGACGCTGTCCCATCTCCGTATCGGGGCCGGCCACTTCATTATGGGTATCCATCCATTCGATATATTCACGACTCATGGTCACTATATCGGCATCACTAAGTGTGATAGCCTTAGCAACATCGGTAGCGGCGCTAACCACTTTCTTGGTGTTAATTGTTTTCCCTCCGATTTTAAACTGCGCAGAAGCAGTCAGGCTGACACCAGCCAGCAAGATTACTGATAATAACGTTGTTCTCATACTCAATTTGTTATTTACATACATTAGTTTGTTTGCATTTGCATAAATTCCATCAACTGGTTAAATGTGACATCTTTTAGTATAACTTTTTTCGTCTTATCCAACAGGTAAAGGGTTGGAATTGCTTTCAGATCATATATCTCATCATTTTTAAGGCTTACCGTATTATCATAGGAGTTTATCCAGGCTGCCGGTACATCAGGGATATGTTTCCGCCAGGCTTCCAGATCCTCATCGGGATAGACAGCCAGAATCTTTAGTTTCTTATCAGACATCATCCGGCCGATCAACGGATCACCCGACAACTGTTCCGTAATTTCTTTACAGGCATGACAATCCGGATTGTAGAAGAATAACAAAAGATAATCAGCCTTTACATTATATAATGTACCGGTTTTCCCATCAGCCAAGGTATAAGTAAAGTCGATTGCCGGCTCACCTACCCTGTTCTTTAATGCCAGTTCCAGTAAATGGGCAGGACGGATTTTATTTACTTCATCGAGGACCGGTGCGGCCAGGACGGATTCGAGTACAGGGATATACAAAGATTCATCGCGCATCGGAGAGTTAGGATCGTAAAGATACTTTTCATACAGACCGGCCATATGAGCAAAGAAGCTGCTGTCAGCCGCAGCCTTGTGCATCATACCTTTGATGGAAGAGGTCGCAACTTCCGGAGTCACATATTTCATCAGGTCGATATAGTTGGTAAGTGCCTGTTCCGTAATATCCGGCAGATGGATATACGCCGTATCGGTAAAATCAAATTTATCCCAATAATGCTGGACCAGATATTTGGCTCGTTCGCCCGGATCGGTAATCATACTGGGAACGGCAACCATTTCAAAGGTTCTCGGCGTTGTATCCTCTTTCTCTGTTTTTGCTGTCTGCTGGCCGTGACATGAGTTAAAAATCAACGCAAATGCCAGCAAGCAAAGTATTCTGACTATCATATCTTTATGTTTTTACATGCAAATATAATAGTTACTACAGTTTCAGATATCACTTTAGCCAATTATTTTATAGAGAATCCCTCCTGACTCTACTTTATAAATCAAAAAGTCAGGAGGGAGGGAGCGGTTAACATTCAATTTTAACGTATAATCACCTTTTCGGTTTTTTGCCGGTTGCGGGTGGTTACAGTAACCAGAGTAACTTGTTCAGGAATAAACACATCGAGAGAAACAGTACTTTGACGAATAGCTTGCTTATTATATATCAGTCTACCGTTTAAAGCATGTATTTTTACAGATTCAATCGGATCATCAACAGAACTGCTTACTACGACCCGGCCGTTGCTGACAGCAATACGTATATCCGAATCCGGAATGTCATTCTCCTCTATTTCACCTATCCGCAGGAACAACCGTCCTTCTACAAAACCTGTCTGATTATCAAATGTATATTCAGGATTCTCCCTCATATTCTGCAATGTTCCCGTAAAAGTATCCTGCAGATAAATATCCTGAGCCGTATCAAAAGTTTCCATTCCGGATAAGCGAAGGGTCAACTCACCTTTGACATCGGTACGGATACCCAGTTCAATGGGTTTCGATAAATCGCCCAATGTACGGATAGAAGCCGCCTTTCCATCCAGTAACGTATATAAAACAGCCGGTTCTGTATTCTCTTCCGAAAAGAGAGTCCACATATCTTTGCGTGCATTATACCGGTTTTCTTCAAGCGGAACATATTTCAGACGAATATGACTCTGGGCTACCTGATTCCTCAACACGTCCATCTTCAGCGTTGCCTCTTCCATTCTGCGGGAGGAACGCAGGGTGATGTCAGACGTTGTTGTCGACATCATGAAATTGAATTGAAGCTCAGATATCTGTCCTATCTTTTCTACAATAAAGGATTGCATAGGTGCAATAAGATACGGATCATTTGAAAAAACCCCTGGGTTATAAGCTTCAAACGTTTCATTATCCGTCCATATATAATAACCGCCAGTTATAGCCTGATTGGCTGCTTTAAATTGATTGAAATTCAGATGTGACATAAAAGGATTGCCTAACAAAGCTGTCGTATAGCCTGTTTGATCGTTTTTCACAGTCACATTAAAGTTCTTATTTTCATTATCTAATGGTCGGTTACCTTCCATCTCTTCTATACACTGCTCATAAGTAAACCGCCCTATACCGGTACGATCCATTGTCTTTGTTTCGCCCAGATAAACACCATGATAATTCCACATTGAATAGGTAACGCTATCCTTTGGGAAACGGAAAGACTGCAGTTCTGCTTCGATGTCTTCTCCATCATAGACTCCGATAGCATATCCGAGCCCCAGAGACAAATCTTCGGTCAGCGTATTGAAAGGATTCGAGAAGTCGCCTGTCACCTTTGCCGGTGTATCTTGTGTCTGTGGATTGGTGGTATTATATTTCATCATATAAACTGTTGGATTCTGACGCTTTATATTTCCTTCGACAAAATAATCACCGGAATACATTGCACGTAAAGGAGCCGAGACAGTATACCAACGACCTGGTTTCACATCAAGATCCACTTCTGCAAATCTGTAGTTCAAATAATTCGTACGAGCCACTCCGCCCCCCATCTTGAAGGTTATCGTATCGCAAGCTGGGCGGAGAGAAAAGAATCCGTCATTCTGCTTTTCTTTCTGTTGATTCAGATATAACTGACTATTGGTATAATCATTTACCACATTCAATGAGTCTACTGTCGGCTTTATCAACAGAGGATAATGACCTAACAGATTGGTTTGATCCACTTTGATTGATTCATTGGGGATGATCACATTAGTACAGTATCCGGGTACACCGTTGTCCCAGTTTCTGAAATCATTCCAGTTGTTTGCTTCACCATTACCGGTCCAGGTGGTTACTTTGGGGAATAGTACAAACTCATGCATAGAAGCCTCAGTACATCCCACGGAATTATTGGCAGTCAACGAAACCGTATAAAATCCCGGAGCATAATCGTCCAACTTTATTTTCAAAGCTTTTGCTGTAGTATCGGAAACGACCGTCCCACCGACCATCCAGGTATAACTTGCATAAGGATTATTATCACTCACTTGCGTATCCTGGTTGGTTATAGTGATATACCCGTCTCTATCTACATCGGAATAGCAGAAAGCTGTTCGGTTACCGGCCAGCGAAGGTGTAGGAATCTTATCTATAGAGGCTGCAAAAAGTAATTCACGAGGCTCTGACACAGCCATACAGGCATAATTCGGAATACCGGCAAAACCTCCCGACTGAGCTACTACTAAACGATAATATCCATTGTTGGCTGCTGTAAAAGGGTAGATTTCGAATTTTGATTTATCAGTCGTGATCACTCCTGAAGTCACCTCTCCGATAACACTGGCAAGGGGTTGCCACGGACCATCTTTTCCGGTAGGACTAAACTCCCATCGATAGTCCAAATAGTTTCCTAAGGTACCGTCATCCGTATAAGTTCCTTTCAGGATAAGCACTCCCTCATCTTCTGCACAAACATAACCGTTTACAGACGGCACGAGGGTCACGGGAGGGATAACCAGATAAATTTCAATATCATCCATCAACACATCATTTCCCCCTCCGGTACCAAAGTTGTTATTGACAACTTCCAGAGTTATACTGGTTACATTCTCCGGAACAAGGAACCTGAATCCGAATTGTCTCCAATTATTACCTTCCCCATCAAGCATATTTCCGGAAAGATATTCTGCTAATATATCTCCTGTTTCTGTGTTTGTCAATATAAATTTAAGATTCACTTTCTCCAGTCCGTTCCATTTTACAAAGCTGGTAAACCATCCTGTAATAACTAATTCGATATTACGGCATGAGCCCAGGTTCGTTAATTGATGAGTATAGAAACGTCCGGGAGTCTCTGTAGCGTTTACAGCGACCAAATAACCATGAGTTTCATTAGGCTGGTCTTCATAAATATGGTCTGTCATAGCCATCCAGCCATTAGAACTCCCTGCGGGACTTTTCTTCGTAATCATATAACCGCCTTCCGGCAAATTGCCATCACCGGATTTATACTGTTCGTAATCAATCGTAATATAATCGATTGGCTCTTGTTTTATATTCGGATCTCCGGGAACTGTTCCCCCAAAGTTCTCCCTGTGTATACGGCGGGCATTTGCCGGAGAAATAGCAGCATCTACGCTACCACACAAATAACCAGGCAGTAAATAGTATGCGACTCTCTCATCCAAAAGGGGAACTCCGTTCATATCACATATCTCTACCCAATAGGTTCTTGCTTTAAACTGTCCGCCTGTATTTCTTTCGTTCTGGACAGACAGGGTATGTGTCTTTCCGTCAGACAGTATTACAGGATCCTCTATGGCTTGCGTAGAAGAATATTTCTGATCATAATCATACTCATCCTGATCAGGCAGTAGATCTTCCGTACCTCCGTCTTTACTAGTGTACCATTTATACGTAACTCCAGTTATTTCTGGGGCCTCCATATGAATAAGCGAAGGCAAATAACCTGGTTCACCCAAACTCACCATTCCTGGAAGATATTCACCACTTCCCCTATAAACTGTAGCTTGATCTTTCGTCATGTTATCCGGACATACGAAATAGGTTTTCGATTTAGATGCATCTTCCGGTATAAATTTAACCGAATCAGAATAGACAGATACATTATCTCCTGTTACCACAAAACGATAATAAATAGTCTCATGAATGGCATTTGTTGTATAATCGGTCGTAAAATTTCCATTTCCGACAATACCGGTAGCTCCCGTTCCACTACTATTGATCCACCCTCCGGTCTCAAGACGTTGCTGCCATTGATAGGTGAGCGAGCCTGTCAAACTACCGCAGGCATACCCCCCTGTCAGGGTTTCTTTCTTACCGGATAACACAATCATCTCCGTCTTTGTTGGTGTAAATATCTGTGCCGGGCTCAATAATTTTATTTCAATATCATCCAATGCAACCCCCTTACCCCAGTCCCAGGCTCCTTCCGTAAATAGGGAAAGTGTAGCGGTAGTAGCACCTTGCGGTACAAAAAAGTCAAATCCATATTGTTTCCAGAGACTATTACTTCCTCCGCGAATATCTCCTGTCGTATATTCTTGGGTATCTCCGTTATCGAAACCGACAAGAAATTTGAAATTCTGCTTGGTATTGGTGTTTTTCTCCAGATTGGCAATCCAGGCTTTAAACGATAGTTTCGAACCACCACAAAGATTGGAAAGCGTCGTTTTATAAAATGGCATACTTTCACCATCCGACGTACCCCTGGCGTGAACCAGCAGAAAGTAACCGTCTTTACAACTGGAATGATCTGTTACATCCGTATTCCAGTTTGTCGTACTTTCAGAATTATCCTCATTTGTCCAGTAATTCAGGTATACTTGATTCGTTATTATATAGTTACCGCTGCCGGGGTTGGGTCTTACGATTCCCTCCGACACCTGGGTATATTCATATCCGGGAATAACATATTGATTGTCGGCTTTATAAATAAAATCCTGTGTAGAACCACACCCTCCAAAGTCTTCTCTGATCAGGTAATTGGCATCCCGAAACAGTCGCACAGGTTCTGAGGCCAGAGCTTCCGTAAAATCTGTATCACCACCATTCCCCTTGATTACCAACACTCTGTAATAGTAACCGTCTACCACCGCTGGTATAGTCCCGGTAAAAGTTCCGCTGTTACCTGTCGCCGTACCGTCCGATCCTGCAATATCTGCCCATCCATTACCATCGGCACTTCTTTGCCACCTGTAATTGATAGAAGGACTGATATATTTATAATCCACCATAAAATCCACATTGAAACCGACAGTACTTCCCGACACTGGAGATTTGATAGTTATAAATGATTCATATCCGGTGAGGGAGATATCATCTAATCCAAGCCACAAATTATCACCTACAGATGATATACGTATTTTAATATCATCGTCCTGATAACTAAGAGGAATGTAAAACAATAATTTTCTTTCTTCCCATTCGTCGCTTACCTTAAACTTTGCAGAGTCCATCACAATACCTCCAGCATCTTCAACTTCCAACTTAAACTGATAGGGAAGAGTATCGACCCTCCCCCACAAGGCAACCTGCCATGTACTGAGAGAAAAGGTTTGTCCCAACATGTCTGTTGTTACCGGAATACTGGCTTCATAAACAGTCTTCTCTGTATTTGTACGGTTCACAGCGTACATAAAATAACCTTTTGAATTGTCTCCAGGGATACTGTGATCCTCAAAGCCACCTTTACCGCCACCGTCTCCGTCTCCCCAATTCCACTCTACACCCGGAAAACCGGGGATAGACAACTTCCATCCGGCCAGTTTTGTGATTGCATAAGTGGCAGCGCCTCCCTGATCCAGTTTAATCGGTCTTTCCCCGTAAGCTTGTTCGGCTTTGTCCCTGTTGTAGGCTCTGTCATCGGGGAGTCCGTAAGTAAAATCCGTTGTTATTGTTGGATGCGGACCAGCAGCAAGCCACCAGTCGCCCGAAGCTCCTGCCTGGTTTGTCGAATCGGTAGAGGGCCAGTTTCCACCAAAGTCCTCCTTCAACAGATATTCGACCGCTGTGTACTCTACAGTAACTATATCCGAATACAAAGTTTTACTACCTGCCGTGACTACAAGCCGGTAATAGACAAGACCTTCCATACTTTCCGCCGCAGGAGTGAATTCTGTTGTAAAAGATGTTCCATTAGCTCCTCCTGTCGCTCCCGTACCAGTGGCCTGAACCCAAGAACTACCGTCATATTTCTGCCATACATAGGAATAAGCTTCACTTCCTAAAGGATTGTTATATTTTGCCAGAAAAGGAGCAGCAACCTGTGTGTTGACTTTCGTATAGGTGTATAAAGAAGCAGGAGATGCCATCTGTATCGCCTTCATGTTCACCGTTATATCATCCACCCCAAATTTGTGCTTCTTATTTTCATATCCATATTTATCAACAAGACTGAAAGTAATCGCTCCATCCTGGGTAGCTGTAACAGAATGAGACCAATAAATCCATCCGCCATTCGAATTTGCATAGTTGGCCGAAGTTTTAGCCTGACCGCCAAGTCCGGTTCCCGTAGCTTGTATTTCAAAATTATATCCGCCATCCACATCGTCATAATAAACGCCAAACTTAACAATCTCTCCTTTCTTTACATAAGAGATTGTAGCAGCATAGATTTTTTTAGGATCGGTACCTGCTTCCTTCACGACAAAAAGATAATATCCGGTTCCTGTGGTATGATCGGGATGTGGCCATTGTGGAGGTTCACCGTGACCAACAAGGTTTGAATTTTTAGTAATGATACATTTTCCGGCATCATCGGCCATAGGTACAGTGGCAGCATACGTGAAATCATAGTAACTCCATATTCCCGGATTAGGATCTATGTAGTTACCGCTAAATTCGGGTCTCTCAAAATCTTCATTGATAACGTTTACTTTTGTTGCCTGTTGTGCTTTCACCTGTCCACCGACCAATAATAGTCCCAGAAATACGATGAGTTGCATCTGCTTAATACAGATTGTCTTTTTTGAAATATTTGTCATAACCCTTATGCTTATTTAGAATATGATTGACTGATTTCTGATCAGAATATTCGAGTTACTTTTTACCTCCGGTACAGCAGACCGGGTAACAGTCTCTATAAACTCTGGTTTGGACTCCAGCAGAACAGGCGATCCGATAGAGATCATTTTTTCTATATTCAGTTTGTACCAGTTATTCCGTACCACACCGAAACGTCCGTATTTTCCGATACCTTGTGCTTCTGCAACGGAAAAATGTTCTATTGGTACCTCATAATACATTTCACCGTTTTTATAAAATGAAAGATTGGCAGATTCTGCCGGTTTTTCGTTTCTCCAATTAGAAAAGTTAAAATCAGGATGGTCCTCTTTAAATTGTCTGATCGCTTCGAGAATACCCTTCCGAAGATATATATGAATATGTTCTGTTGTAGAGGCCGAGGCGTAGATCTCCACATCCTCCGGACGGAGAATAAAAAAAGTGGTATTGTCTTTATTATAATTATTGTATTTATAATTTTCGATATCCGTATTTCCTCCTTTAAATACAAAGAACCCCTCGATCGGTTTTAACGGAAGCTCCGGATTCACCTCTGTACTCTTCTCACCAAACTGCTCTCTTTTAAGAACCGCTTTAAAGATAACCCTAGTCACGACATCTTTCTTTTGTTCATTTTGAACCATGGTATTTTCGGGTATGTACACCGGTTGAGTGTCTCCCTTTTTCCATGACCAGTAATTATAATATTTATAATCGGAGAGTTGAGGATACAGCTTTTTAGCCGTACTATTGGTACCCGGATTTAATTCTGTGCCATCCAATACATAGCTGAAATTTTGTTTTTTCGCATCTGTTCCTGAAAAGCCAGAGAAGTTAGGGTCTTCAGCGTAAAAATATTCCCGGTCGATATCTCCCTGTTCTTCGATTACCGTTCCTCCGGCTTTATATGTAAGATGTCTGAGCCAATAGCTTTTTTTATTGACTACATCGATTTCCCAGGTAAGGTCAGTTGCAACCATATAACGCACCCGATCGGAAACAAGTCCCAGGCCATCATATGTATGAAGATAAGGTTTGGCACTACACTGTTTCGTTTTCCGGTTAAATGTACCGGTGCAACCTTGCACCGGACATTTAATACAATCTTCCGGTATATCGTATCCTTCATCACCCCAGGGAGCTTCTGATTGGTTATTATAATCCAGCAACATCACAAATCGTCCGTAGGGAGCTACTGCAGTAGATTTGGTATTTGCGGTACCAGCATAATCACAAGTGACTTTTGCTGCCACACGTTCCAGATTGATGAAAGCCGGATTGTTCTCTGCTTTTTCTTTAGTAGCATAGAAGTTTCCGGGTATTAGTTCGACAAGTTTTTGGGAATTCATCATCAGGAAATAAGCCGGTTCTTCGTATGTTCCCTCTTCTCCGATCACGGTACGGGAACGGAACATACCGATAGTAGTATTGAATGCAACATCCAATGCGGTGACATGTTCTCCTTTTTCCGTTTTTGCCTTAATCGAATCATTGGGATTGATCACGATTAGCATATCATAATTGCTCCGTTCAAATGTGCGTGCTATTGTCTGAATGAAGATTCTGTTCCCATCAGTGGTCCAATTATAGAGATCACTTCCGGTAACTTTAAAATCATTGTTATCGGGCTGCACCTGTATATCCAGATCCAGACAATATTTAACAACACCACCTTCATAGAGAACCATTCTTACTCCATCTATCAGTATTTCTGAAATACTCCCCCTGTCTACTCCTTCATAGGCTTTCGTACCCATATAATCATTTGGCAAAGGTATTCTCATTGCCAGCGAAAACATATTCCCTGTACCGCTGGGAATACTTTCTTCTGGGATATTTCCAAGATCATCGATAGGGGTTTCTGTACCCGTACAAGAGACAAGCCATAAGGCTAATCCCAACATCAAAAAAATACGATATACATACTGCTTCATTCTTCTTTCACTAAAATTAATCGCTTAACACGCCCGGTAGAATTTAAGTAAACCAGGTTTCCGCACTCACAACTTCAAACTTTATCTATATGCTGTCAAAGTTCTATCCCCTGCCCCCTTTCCACCCAGGGAAGAATAGTAAATTCAACAGATAACCAAGATTTATCTTTGTCATCCGGTTCGGGTCTGTCTTTCGGTATTTCACCCGTACCATAATTCTTTATACTGGTCAGTAACAGATTATACCAACTATTGCGGACAACTCCATAGCGACCATATGCCATAGACTCACTTTGAAGTTCGTCTCTGAAATGGCGGATAGGCACATAGTAATAATTAGGTGCACCTGCCGCAAAAAAACTTACTGTTCCATTCGATTTAACAACATCTTTCGACGTATCGGGAACGTCTGTATATCCATTAAAGTCCTCAGAACCTTTCATACGATCCAAAATAGCAGGTAAAACAATAATACTGGCATTTGTAGCCTCCTCGGTAAGTACCTTCCATGTTTTACCAATACTGGTAATAATTGTCTCCGGATTATTATAAGCTGCATGAATCTGCTGTATATCCGTAAAAGTGAAAGCCATATTACGAAATAAGAAATATGGAGCACCCGGTAGTAAGGATGTGCCAAAATACGTTGTTTTAGGAGTTATAACCGCAGATATCAGAACACAGGTAGTTACATCCTCCCATTGCTCCGATGCGACCATTGTGTTTTCTGTGACATATGTTTCAGTAGGTTCATCAGATGTTGAAGGTTTAAAGGGAAGAGCTATAGTTCCGGATTTATAAATAAATTCATTTGTAAGCGAAGCTATAAGATTTGGATTACGACTATGGCTGAATCCATTCCAGTTAGGATCTGTGGCATACATATATATTCGATTCGTCGCAATAGCGACTTCAGGGATTGTTTGTGTAACAACACCGGATGAAATAGAGTTTTTGTCAAGCATAGGAGCCGCATTTCTCATCCAGAATGTTTTCCTGTTAATAACATCGACATCCCATTTAATCTCACCGATATTCGCACCCAGTGTCGCCGAAGCGGCATTAAGATTATCAGCTACGCTCAAAGTCACTTTAGCCACTGCACGTTCAACGTCTAATTTTACAGGTGCAGCTTCAGCCTTGGCCTCGGTATCATAAATATCACTCTTATCCACCTCAACTAAGCCAGCAAAGTTACTCATCAAAAAGTTGTCCCTTATCTGTTCTCCCATAGTAAGCTGGTCAACAGTGACTTCAGCCGCAGCAGTCATAATACCTAATTTTTCACCTTTGCCCGTTAAGCCCTTCAGTACGGCAGGAGGATTAATAAATACCGTAAGTTTATAATTATCTTTTATAACTTCCTTCGCTTTTATTCTGTATGTAGTAGTATTCGTCCCCTGTAATATACTGTGGATGTCATTACCCGGCGAAGTCGGAGTACCTATATCCGTCAGCACAAACTGATACTTCACCTCACTAGTAACCGGATCATCACCATTATACAGGACAATCAGGATTGACTTCACTTTATTTTCATCCGCAGTTCCATAATGCAGAGAGTCCAGAGTTTTTGTCTCCGTACCGCGAACACTGCTATTGCTCAGTACAAGGGAGATATAACCAACCGGGCCGTCATTATCGTCTGTTTTACCCTGATCGTTTATTTCATTAGAGCAGGAAGTAAAGATTGCTCCAGCCATCAAAATAGTCAAAACTATTTTTTTGATATATATAATTTTTATAAGAATCCTCTTAATTACGCAAGCTATCATATAGTTTTTACTCTATCTAACCGTTCCAGGTTATGAATAATCATTTCTTGCAGACATGGGAGGATTTCTCCTGGTGTTCGTACTGATAGTTATAAAACTAAAATCAGGCATTTATGCCTCTACTAAAGCACCTCGATACTTTTTCGACTTTTCTAAATTTCTATTAGTGGATTAAAAACAATATTCATTAATGTGGTCTCCACTCCATGTCGCATCCATTAAACACTCATTTTTTACTCTCAATCAAATAACAATTCCTTACTTTGCTTTGTTGAGTATCAGACAAACTTAGATAAAAAGACAGATTAAAACGTACCTTATAAAAAAGTTTTTTATTTATCCTTGTTTGCTATAATAATTTAAGACTACTGTCTTAATGTAGACAAAGATAATATATAGATGTCTTTATAAAGATGTATTGAACTTAAAAAAGGTAGAAATTCAGCAATTTAATATCTATTTGCTTTTGTTAATTATAAACAAAATTGTCGACAGTTATCAGTAACATGACTGAAAACTATCGACAATCGATTTATTGGGAATATAATTTTGTCTAGTATCTATGCTAAACAAATTACATCAGGTTCTATTAAGTTTTTTATTTAATACGTCCCGTGCCATCCAGAAAGTTCAGGTAAGCCTTCTGGCCTGCCGATACGCTTATGGCTTCAGGATCACCTCCGTTCTTCCGGTATTCTATTTTATTGTTCAGGACAATAAACTCACTGCGCCACCAGTCGGTAGACGGCAACTTAACACACATACGTAATGTGCCACCGGCAACAAAAGCAGGTGAAACAAATTCACCTTCCCCGGAAGGTACTGTAAATTTACGGGCTTCATCAAATGTATCCCAACCGCCGGATGGATCACCGGTCACATAGACATTGGGAGTAAGAAATTCAAGCGTATAAACCAGATTCTTTCCATCTACAACAGTTGTCACTACCAAAATATACCAGCCGGCATTTTTAACACCGATATTCTGTCCGCCACTGCCGTCATCTACACCGGACACTCCGGCTAAAGAGGCCGATGCCGCCGGAACAAGACCTTCGGAATAAGCGACCTGATTACCGTCCCATAAAGGTTGCGCATTGAACTTCATTTCGTTATTACCGCCAAAATACTGCATGGACCAGAATTTACCCGGAGTATCCGTTACCGGGATCATTTCAACCCATTTACCCCAACTGCTTCCGGAGGCAAAATCACCTACCAGGTACATCTGTCCCGGCAAAGTGACAGGAGGTTCCACATTATAACCCAACACTTTCGGTAGTTCGATGACATTGGACGTGATTTGTCCCGCTCCATTATTCGTAAGGGAAGCGTTCAAACGAATATAAACCGGCATGGGTGTCTCCGGCAATTCGGTATTATCGTTCGAAGCCTTCCACAAATCCAACAAAGCCATGGCAAAGTCAACGGCGTCTATATTCAACTCTGGCAGTGGGTAAGCCGGGGATAAGGTGGCATAATTTGCTTTTGTACCGGCTGCCTCATCGGCCTCCTTAAAAGTTTCTTCCAGAGAGAGCTGTACTTTATAGGTGGTAGAAGCCACGTATCCGTAATTAGGTTGCGTACAGGTCAGTTCAATGGAAGAAAGATTCTTCAGATCATATACTTCATTTGCCTGTGCCGGTGTATTCAGGTTGAACTCAGTTGGTTCCTGAAAAACCGGATTATCGTCTCTGTCTTCTCCGCAACCGGTCCAGCATAATGAACCGGCTAAAAGGAGCACATATATATTCAGTTTCTTCATTTGTTTACAGATTTGGAAGTTATTATTTTAATGATTCATATCCCGGGTTTTGCACCAGGTTCGGATTGGCTGTCAGGTCGCGGTCGCTGATCGGATAGATATTGAAGCGACTGTCGATATTTGCAACGCCTTCCAGTGTACCCCCTTTATATGCCCAGGCATAATCCTTAGTGAATTTTCCGAAACGTACGAGGTCGGAACGACGCTGTCCTTCCCAATATAATTCGCGGGCACGTTCATCGAGAATAAAATCAAGAGACAGGTCAGAGGCTGTAATATTGGCACTCTTATCACCGTTAGCACGTTCACGCAGTTGGTTTACATACTCAACGGCCTGTTCCTTATTGGTTCCGGCAGCATTGCGTACGGCACATTCCGCATAAATCAGGTAGATGTCTGCCAGACGGAACAACGGGAAGTCGGTGTTCGGATCGGGTGTCGGAGTTACTGCTGCGCCGTCCCAGCCCAGATTCGTAAATTTATGGCACAGGTAGCCGGTGTTCCAGTCCTGCATTTTCGATTCAGGAGTACGCGTTCCGGCACCATCATAGAAAGCATAACGTTTATCTTTCTTAATCAGGCTGCCGTGGCTGTCGGTTCCCGCATCCGGACTTTCGTTGAAGAATCCGATCATCTGCTGTGTCGGCTTCAGGCAAGTCCACGAAGAAGACATTCCGAACCAGGTCTGGTCCATATCGCCGCCATAGGCAGCAGCTGTCAGCATAATTGTACTACCATAGCTTTTTGCATTGACATTATCGAAAGGAATCGCGTAGATAATTTCATTCTTATGCATACCCGTCAGATGGTTTTCACCACAGAAGAGGTTGGCATAATTATCTTCCAGACCGAACCCGGCGTCAATTACTTTCTGGGCATATACAGCAGCCTTGTCATACATCGGTTTGCCGGTATAAACTTCTGCATTCAGATACATTTTGGCAAGAAGCGTGTTAATAACCGGTCTGGTTACACGACCGTACGTTACCATAGAAGGCGTTTCGTCCAGATTACCATTTTCGGAAAGATCGATCAATTCGGCTATGATCTTGTCAAACAATGCCTCCGCCCCTATCTGTGACGGTTTCCACGACTTATCGTCTGTCGGGCTGTCATCCCAAACAACACCCGGATTGCGATAAAGGTCGATCAGGTAATAATAATTCATTGCCCGGAGTCCGCGCACCTGGTCACGATATTTCTGAATATCCGGAATGTCGCTGTCTGCCGCATAAACGTCCAGGAATTCCTTGCAGTAACGAACATTCAGCATGGCACGCTGGTAGAATGAATAAGCATAAGGCAATGTATAATCCCAATTCAGCTGACATAACTCCACAATACCTTCGTCTGCCCAGTTCCAGATCGCTTCATCGGAAGGGAACAATTGCAAGGAGAGCAATCCGCGGAGAAAAACCAGCGAACCCTGGTCACCCCCCTGCAAGTCCGGTTCGACATTCGTATCGGAAGAGTTTCCCGACAAGCCGAAACCGGAATAGATTTTAGCCAGAAAGGACTGGCAGTCGGCTTCATTATGGATAGAACTGCTGGATTTATCCAGTATCGGCTCCTGATCGAGGTCGCCCAGACAGGAAGTAGCCCATACACAACATAAAGAGGCAAGGCCCAATGATATATATTTTTTCAGTTTCATGATAGATGCATTTTAGAAATTGATGTTAACTCCGAATAATACTGTTATCGGACGCGGATATACGTTGTTATCCATACCGTCGTTCACTTCAGGATCGAGACCGTCATACTTGGTTATGATGATCGGGTTCTGCACGGTTGCATAAAAGCGGGCATTCCAGCTACTTTTGATAAACTTGTCGACATTATATCCCAATGTAATATTGTCGATCTTCAGAAACGAAGCATTCTGGATATAGTAATCCGACAAACGCTGGCGTGACTGGAATCCGGTTTTCAAAGCTGATATAGGTTTATTGCTCAACGCATTGTTCCCAAACAATTCGTTGACGCCCAATGCTGCATTGGCGGCCGTCGAGTTGAAATTGTAATTGCCCAGGCTGACACGTCCGTTGAAACCTAAATCCCACTGCTTATACGTGAATTTGGAGTTGAAGCCCATCAACACGTCTGCGGTCGGTTTCTTATAACGATAGAGGTCGTTATCGGTAATTACACCGTCACCGTTACGATCCACATACTCACCTTCGATCGGGTTTCCGTCGGCATCATACACTTGCTGGAAAACATAGAATGTACCCGGAGCATAGCCGACGCTATGGATCTTCAGACGCAAACCACCGTCACCACCTGTCGATTCAAAGCGTTTACCCGGTGAGTCGGAATTATCGTTATAAGTCAGTTCCGTAATTTTTGTCTTGTTGTAAGCGATATTGAATCCCAGGTCCCAACTAAAGTCACGACTTACTATCGGACGGGTATTGATAGAAAATTCAACCCCTTTGTTTTCGAGCGAACCGATATTCGAAACAACATATTCGGCAAAGTCAGTTCCGGCCGGCACATTCACTTCCGCATTGATAAGGTCTTTTGTCTTACGGATATAACCATCCAAAGAACCGGTAATACGGCCGTTCAGGAATCCGTAATCGATACCGACATTATAGGTCGTCGTTGTCTCCCATTTCAGATTCGGGTTGGCGGCAGTCGGTGCCAATACATTTATCCAGGTCACATTTCCGGCAGCATCATAAACAGGATACATGGCTCCCCCTTTTCCTTCCCGGTAAAATGAAAGATACGGATAATCGCCCTGGTTAATATCCTGCTGCCCGGTAACACCCCAGCCTAAACGCAACTTCAATTCATCCAGGCTACTGAAATCTTTCATAAAACCTTCTTCATTCATCTTCCATCCCAAAGCCAGCGAAGGGAAGAGTCCCCAGCGTTTATCTTTGGCAAAACGGGAAGAGGCATCATCACGCAAGGTGAAAGTCAACAGATATTTATCCATCAACGAGTAATTCATACGTCCGTAGAAAGAGGCCAGTACATATTTGGTATCTGTTTCCTTATATTCGTTGCTTACGGTCGTATTCTGTCCGAACGTTTCCGGCTTGCGCGACAAATAATAAGTCACATTATCCGTCTGCGTCTGGTAACTCTGATAAGAATAACCAGCCATGATGTCGAAACGGCTGGCTACCGACGGTAGTTCTTTGGAATACTGTGCATAGAAATCAAACAGTTTGTTTTTATGTGTACTATTATAGATACGGTTACTTCCGGTGGCGTCATCGTCCGGCTGATAAGAACCGGGAGCATTCGGATCTATATATTTCTTTCCTTCCACAGATGTATAATCGATACCCATATTCATATTAAAGCGTAAATCCGGCAAGAAGTGCAGTTTGTAATCGAACTGCGCATTTCCGATAAACGACTTGGCTGTCGAACGGTCATCGACCATTTCCAACATAGAAACAGGGTTGACTCCGGCTGAGGTCGCTCTGGTGCCGTCCGGTGTGTAATCGCCGGTCCAGGTAAAATAACCTCCGTATTTACTGCCGTTTGTTACCGGCTTGGTCGGGTCGAAGCTAACCGCGCTTCCCAAAGCACCCGTATCGGCAAAACGGTTTTTGATATAAACGCCTTTACCATTCAGGTTTACATTCAGGTGATCCTGAAAGAAAGAAGGAGTCAATGAAACACTTCCGGTATATCGCTGGAAATTAGATGTTTTCAGAATACCATTCTGATCAGTATAACCGAAAGAGACACGGTAAGGCATAAATTCTTTGACGGAACCGTAGGCACTGATATTATGGTCGGTCGAAATTGCCGTACGCAACACTTCATCCTGCCAGTCTGTGCTGACATTCGGGAAGAGATTCAACGCATTCAACATACCCTCCGTCGTGTTCGGAGCATTTGTGATATAATCACGGTATTCATCCCCGTTCATTACATCCACTTTATTACGTTTCGTGCTGACAGACACATTACCGCTGTAATTGATCTTGACACTACCGCTCTTTCCTTTTTTCGTTGTAATGATGATAACACCATTCGAGGCACGGGAACCGTAGATTGCAGTAGCCGATGCATCTTTCAGGACTGTAAAAGACTCGATATCAGAAGGGTTTATCGTACTCAGGGGATTGCTCAACCCGTCCGGGGCACTGTTACCCATAATCACACCGTCGATAACCACCAACGGATCGTTTTTAGCAGACAGGGAAGAACCGCCACGGATACGGATCGAAGAAGAGGAACCCGGTTGTCCGGTAGAAGAGGCAACGGATACACCGGCCACCTTACCCATCAACATATCCTGGGGACTGACCTGCAAGCCACGGTTCTTTTCATCCGGTTTAATGGCAATAACGGAACCGGTAGCATCATTCTTCTTAACCGTACCGTATCCGATCACGACAACATTCTCCAACATCTGGGAATCTTCTGCCAGAATAATATTCATATCAGAAGCAGCAGGCAACTCCTGCATCTTATATCCGATAAATGAAACAGAGATAATATCGCCTTTAGAGGCAGACAACAGAAACTTACCGTCTATATCGGTAACGGTCCCGTTCGTCGTTCCCTTTATAATAACATTCGCCCCGATAACCGGTTCTCCTGTAGAATCTTTCACAACTCCGGTCACTGTCATTTGCTGGGCAAAAACAGAAACGGACATACACAAGCCTGCGATCAGCATCAACAGTGCTTTAAACCTTAAACGTTTCATGTGCTTAAATTTAAGTTCTTTACAAGTTTACTTAATAACCTTAACAATCCTTTTACCTTATAGATTTTTTAACCCTTTTAACTCTTTCGGGTCGCTCACTTCCTGAATGCTGATGGCAAAGCCGCCGCCACTGGCTGCGTTCAAATTCAATTTGCTTTTGCTTGTCAACACACCTTTCTTTATAGTATATGCCTGCGGATTATTTTTCCAGTCGGCATCTTTAGCATCAGCATAAACTACGGCCACATATTTCTTTCCCGGATCGAGGAAGTCGAAAGACAGGCGGGATTCGTGTCCGTTCTCATCGGCCGTACAGCCAACGAACCAGTTACCTGTTCCTTTTGCTTTGCGGGCAATCGTGATATAATCGCCCGGCTCTGCTTCCAGGTAAAGCGATTTGTCCCAATCGAGAGCGACATCTTTAATAAACTGGAAGGCATCGGCATACTGTTCGTAATGTTCGGGGACATCGGCTGCCATCTGGAGCGGACTGTACATCGTTACGTAAAGTGCCAGCTGGCGTGCCAGTGTCGAACGAACCTGTGATGTGTTCGACGGATTCATCGCGCTGCAATGTGTTTCAAAGATACCCGGCGTATAATCCATCGGGCCACCGATCAGACGGGTAAAAGGAAGAATCGTTGTATGATCCACGTTATTACCTCCAAATGATTCATATTCTGTTCCGCGGGCCGATTCATTACCGATCAGGTTCGGATAGGTACGGCACAGGCCGGTCGGGCGTGTTGCTTCGTGAGCATTTACCATGATCTTGTAGTCGGCTGCTTTCTTCACTGCATACAGATAATGGTTACACATCCACTGTCCGTAATGATGTTCTCCGCGGGGAATGATATCGCCTACGTAACCGCTCTTTACACTGGTATAACCATTGTCTACCATGAACTGATAGGCTTGATCCATATGACGTTCGTAATTACGGACGGAAGCGGATGTTTCGTGGTGCATCATCATCTTTATTCCTTTGCTGGCTGCATAACGATGAATTTCCTGTACGTCAAAATCAGGATAGGGAGTAACAAAGTCGAATACATAGTCTTTGCTCTTGCCGAACCAGTCTTCCCAACCTTCGTTCCAACCTTCCACCAGGACGGCATCGAAACCGTTGGCTGCCGCAAAGTCGATATACCGCTTTACGTTCGTTGTATTGGCAGAGTGACGGCCGTTAGGTTTTGTTTTTGAATAATCGGTTTCCCCTAGTTTCACGCTGCTCAGTTCGTCGGTATAAGCCCATGTTCCTTTGTTGGTAATCATATCCCACCATACACCGATATATTTAGTCGGCTTGATCCAGGATACATCGTCCAGCTTACACGGTTCGTTCAGGTTCAATGTGATGCGGGATGCCAGGATATTACGGGCATCATCGCTTACGATAACCGTTCTCCACGGTGACTGGCAAGGTGTCTGCATATATCCTTTATCGCCTTTTGCATCCGGTGTCAACCATGATTCGAACGTCATCGTTTTGTCATCCAGATTCAGATGCATACAGGAATAATCAACTAAAGCGGCCTCATGCAGGTTGATATATAATCCGTTATCCGATTTCATCATTAACGGAGTCTGTACACCGGTCTGCGAGAAAGGTGTTTGTGATGAGTTGGGAGTAACAGCTTCTTTCATCAAACCGCGGATCTCGCTCAGGCGAGAGGTCATGGTACTATATTCCTGTGTATCGTAATCGCCCGGCAACCAGAATGTCTTATGGTCGCCTGCCATAGCGAACTGCGACTTTTCTTCCTTGATCACGAAGTAGTTCAACTCTTTCTGTTGCGGGAATTCATAACGGAAACCCAGTCCGTCGTTGAACAGGCGGAAGCGAACCACGATAGATCGGTCGTTGGAAGGTTGTTCCAGCGTTACAGCCAGTTCGTTGTAATTATTACGGATTTCTTTTTCCTCGCCCCAAACCGGTTGCCAGATTTCATTGAAGCTGGAAGTACGAGTATCCTTTATCCGGAAACCGTCATACAGATTCGTTTTCTTATCCAGTGCATCCACGTCCTTGCGTTGCTTGAACTCAAAGTCGACGGCGGCATCCGCATCTTCTTTCTTCAATTCCAATCCCAGATGGCTGGGTTTGATCACTTCTTTCCGTTTATAACTCAGGTCATAAACCGGTGCACCCTTTTCATCCAACCGGAAGTTCATTTCCAGGTTTCCGTCAGGCGACAACAATTGCTGTGCATAACTGATCGTGCTGCATCCGAGCAGGGCGATCCATATTAATACTTTACTTCTCATGGTGTTATTATATGATTTAATTAACTTTTCCGAATTCAAGGATCAGTACGCCTTTACCTTTCAGCGGTAAAGAGGTCTGCAAATCGATCTGCCGATCATTCAACAGGTCGTAAGCCCGACGGGCGGGAAGCACTTCCTGATAAGGAGCCAGATCGACCGTGCGGCCGGCATCAGAACCGTTCAGGAAAACGACAACGGAATGATTTCCATACTTACGTTCGTAAACGTATACTTCGTTCTGCGTAATAAAATGTTTGAACGAGCCTTTGGCTATCGCATCATTGCCTTTTCGCCAGTTGAGCAACTTACTTATATATGTATAAGCTTCGTTCTGCTGAGGGGTACGACCGGCCGGAGTAAATGCGTTTTGCTTGTCACCAGCCCATCCGCCAGGGAAGTCACGACGCAGAACACCATCACCTTCGGCTTTATCGGCAGCCATCAGTATTTCAGTGCCATAATAAATCTGCGGGATACCACGAACGGTCAGCAGGAAAGCCAAAGCCTGTTTGTAGCGGTTCAGGTCACCTGTAGGCGGTACTTTATAAAAACGGGAGGTATCGTGGTTATCGAGAAATACCAACAGATTCATCGGGTCGGCATACACGATATCCTGTGTCAGGTAATCATAGATATGTGCCAGTCCCCTATCCCAGCTGTTCGTCTCTTCATCGAATGCCGACGACATAATATTCATCAATGGGAAATCCATGACCGAAGGCAGGTAAGAGTTCCGGGGATAAGCCACTTTGCTGTCCTTCTGCCAGAAAGAGACACCTACATTATTTCCGATCCACGTCTCTCCTACGATATTGAAATCGGGGTATTCAGCATTAACAGCCCTACACCAGCGTGCCATCATATCGAAATCGGCATACGGATGCGTATCTTGTCGGATACCGTTGATCCCGGCATATTCAATCCACCAGATACTGTTCTGGATCAGGTAAGAAGCCACGTGCCGGTTACGTTGGTTCAGGTCGGGCATCGACTGGGTGAACCAGCCGTCTATATTTTTCACTTTGTCATAATCAGAACGGTAAGTGTCGGCCTGCGGCATCGTCTGGTAACCGGTCTGTACGAAATTATCCTGGAAGTTGAACCAGTTGTCGGACGGCTTATCGGTAAAGAAGAAATGTTCGCTTCCGCAATGGTTAAAGATCATATCCATTACGATCTTCAATCCTTTATCGTGGGCAGCACTAACCAGTTGGCGAAACTCTTCATTATCACCGAAGCGAGGATCGACTTCATAATAATCAGTAATGGCATACCCGTGATAGGAACCTTCGGTCATATCGTTCTTCAGGATAGGATTCAGCCAGATGGCGGTAACGCCCAGGTCGGAGAAATAATCCAGATGATCGGCTATCCCTTTCAGGTCACCTCCATGGCGGGCATACATATCCGTACGATCCACTTTCGACTCGCGCATTCCGGGAACGACATCATTCTTCGGATCACCGTTGGCGAAACGGTCGGGCATGATCAGGTATAAAACGTCTGAAGCATGGAAACCTTTCCGGACAGACGAATCCTTCTCGCGTTCTTTTATCTGATAAGGGATGATCGTTTGTTCCCCGTTCTTTGTCAGTTGAATGTTAAATTCTTGGGGAGCTGTTTCCGACAGATCCAGATAAAGCAGTAAGTAATTCGGATTTTGTAGCTTCACGATCTCTTTCACGCGAATATCGGAAGCAGTTATCGATACGCTATCGGTCGCGATATCCGTACCGTATAATAGGATTTGCAGTTCGGGATTCTTCATACCCGACCACCAGAAAGCAGGTTCCACTTTCTGTATTTTTACGCCTGACAAAACAGGCAGGCAAAAGCCCAGACATAATACAAAGGTTACAATTATCTTTTTCATGGAATGATTTGTTGGTGAACGATGCAAATGTAGCGGGATGGATTACCGGGAAAACGTATTAGAAAAAAAATCAAAACCTTAAAAACTCCTTTTTACCTGTAATACAACACAATAACACATTTCAATCAGGCAAAAAATCAAAACGCATTAGAAGGTATTTCAAATGTATTTCACTACCTTTGCGCTAGATGAATCAAATCAACAACATGAAAAACACGCTATATTCTCTTTTTCTACTCCTTTTGTCGATATTGCCGGCATATGCATCCGGCGATAAGCCGACGATCAAATCCCTGCTCAAAGAGCTGGATCGTACTATCGCAATGAAAGCCGACTTTCACAAACAGCGGGAACACGAGATAGACAGTATCCGGAAACTGGCACATGCCACTCCTTCGCCGGAGGAAAAATACCACCTGTACAGCTCCCTGTACGGAATCTACCTACATTACCAGGCCGACTCGGCACTGCATTATCTGGAAAAAAGGAAAGAGCTCCTTCCGTCTCTCCAAAATCCACAGTACGAGAACGATTTATGGATCGCAAGAGCCGAAGTTCTGGGAATCATGGGACTTTACAATGAGGTGGCCGCCCAACTGGAACAGGTACGCCGGGATCAACTGGACAACCAGACCCTGCTTTACTACTATTATACCTGCCGTACTTACTACGGTTGGATAGCAGACTACACCCGTACCGACGAGCGACATAAGTATATCGAAAAAACGAATGCCTACCGCGACTCCATCTTATCCCTCACAACCAACCAGCTTGACCACAGTGTGGTACTGGCCGACAAAATGATCGTAGAGGGACAAGCGGATAAAGCAATCGAACTGATCGATAAAGAATTGGCAGGGTTGGACAATCAGGAGTCACTTGTCTATCTGTTATACAACCTGTCGCAGGCCTATGCCCAGAAAGGCGACACCGAAAAACAAATCTATTACCTGGCACAAACCGCCATAGCCGACCTGAAAACAGCTAAACGTGAATATATCTCCCTGCAAAAACTGGCATTGCTGATGTTTGAAAAGGGAGATATCGAACGAGCCTACAAATACCTGAGTTGCTCGATGGAAGATGCCGTTGCCTGTAATGCCCGCCTCCGTTCGGTAGAAGTAACAGAGTTTTTCCCGATCGTGGATAAAGTGTATAAACTGAAAATAGAGAAAGAGAAACAGATATCGCGCACGTTACTGATCAGTGTGAGCTTTTTATCCTTCTTATTATTGGTAACAATCATCTACCTGTACCGGCAGATGAAGAAACTTTCCCTCATGCGAAAAGCAGTCAGTGCCTCCAATGAGCAATTACAGGAGATCAATAAAGAATTGAGCCAGGCCAGCAAAATAAAGGAAGAGTACATTGCCCTTTACCTGAACCAATGTGTCATCTATCTGGATAAACTGGATACGTACCGCCGTTCTTTAGCTAAACTGGCTATGGCCTCCAAACTGGATGACTTATTCAAAACAATCAAGTCCGAACAATTCATACGCGATGAACGGAAGAATTTCTACAATGAGTTCGATAAATCGTTCCTGAAGCTATTCCCCCATTTCATCAAATCGTTTAACGACCTGATGACGGAGGAAGGAAAGCTAAGCCCAAAATCAGGAGAGATATTATCTACGGAACTCCGTATCTTCGCCCTGATCCGCTTGGGAATCAACGACAGCAGCAATATCGCCCATTTTCTGGGTTATTCGCTGGCTACCGTTTATTCGTATCGCAGCAAAGTGAGAAGCAAAGCGCTCGACAAAGAGAAGTTTGAAGAGCTGGTTGCTTTGCTTTAAGTCTGAAGTGATTTAAAATCGATAACCCACCGACAAATTCATTCCCTGCAGGGTAAAGCTGTTTAGGGTATAGGTTGCCAGTTTCTTATTGGCACTGCCGGGTATGAATTCGTAGACATCGACGGTATCGCTACGGTAACCAGCCTGTAACCCCGCTTCAACATAGAAACCCCGCCAGATCGGTTGAAGCCAGCCCACGGAGATCCCGCCGCCATAGAACAAACCGGTACTGTTATCCTCCAGCTCCTTTATACGTACATTAAAACTCCCATACTGCCCGTACACCCCGGCATACAGTCCACGGAAACGACTGTCGCCCCACAACCACCAGCGCGGTTCTACCTCCAGACAGGTCATGCTGAACAGATTATACTGATCCCCTTTATTGTAAGGCATTGCATAGGCAAACGACACCTGCGCCGAGAAACGCTCCATAAAGTACACCTCCGCTGCCACATTCGCTACCGGCGAATACATCGACCCGTCGGGCAACAAACCGGCAGACAACAATGCATTCGTCTTTATCCCCAATCCGACAGTCCCCAGGAGGAAATGGCTGGCTGGTACAGATTTTGAGACAGACTTCGGCGCCGGTTCAGCCACAGTTTTCACCTTCTTCGTTCGGGGTTGCCCTGCTGTAGCCTTCTGCTTGCCGGACGGTTCCATATCTTCTTCGGAAGAACTTGAAACAACCGACTGCCGCTTCGTTACGACCGGATGTTTCTTTACTTCAACAATCACGCGGTTATCCAGATCGGTACAGGCATCGACATCGAGTTCAAACAGGTCGGGATCGTCCAGGCAGCAGCTTCCCGTCAGATACTCCTGCAAAAAGGTGGCCTGTCTCATCGCCAACTCGCGGGCGGCAGGGTCGTAGCGTTTTGAGACACTCTGAAGCGCTGTCAGTGAAACGGTATATTCGCCTGTTGACAGTTGGTGGCTGCAATCCGACAGCAGCGTGATCAGCTCTTCCAGGTTATTGGCCGTTTGCAGCCGTTGGTGATTGATACGTTCCGTTCCTTTGATAAAATGGATAGTGTAGCTCTGTCCGGCAGCTGTAAAGGCCAACAAACAGAGTATAGCCAGCAGTCCGGAGAATCGTGTACGTTGTTTCATTTCCGTATATTATTTGATTGATTGTTGTTTCTTTTCATTGTTTCGCCAGGCTTTTCGCCAGATTGCACGCTCGCTGCAACGATATGGGCTCGGTGGCATCTATTCCGTAGTCGACCGGACAGGGCAGTTCCAGTTGAATACCAGAGGGAAGAGCATCGAACGATGATGTATCGAGCGACGATAATACCCTTATATTCCGGTCATAGATATAGACCCAAAACACTTCTCTCCCATAATAAAGCCGTGCCAACAAACGTAGGGTCATCCCCGGTCGTGTAATGATAGAGGCCGGAATGACAGTCGCTTTCTTTTTACGCCGGGGCTGCATGACTTTTTTGACAGTCCTTGCAGCGGACGGACGGATAGTTTCCGGACGAGTAGTTTCCGGACTAACTGGAACATGTGCGGGTGGTGGTATAGATTCAGTTTGTAACAGGGATTCCTCCGTGTCCTCCGCATTGTTTGTGTCCTCCGTTTCGTCTGTGGTATCCGCATTGCTCACCTCATCCGATATCTCTTCAGCTACCCAGAAGCAGGTGTCCTCTTCGGCAGGTGGAACAGGCGGGGGATATTGAAAATCGGTTTCCTCCGGTACAGGCTGTTTCGTTTCCTGATTCCAGCTCGATACCCACAGGAAGCCGGCCAACAGCAAAAGGTTGGCTCCCAGCAGTACACCGCCCCAAAGCTTTATTCTCTGTTGTTCTTTCCGGATATAACTCAGTTCTTTGCTCTCTTTCCGGATGTTCTCCGAATTACGATCTTCTTCCCCCATCATTACGGTATGTTTTGCTATTAATACTATCAAATATCCTCAATCGTCCATACGATATTTCCTCCTGCCTCCGGTGTTGCCTTTATCCATAACGGATCAGCCTGGTATGCTTTTTTTGCTTGCGGATTTACTTTTAGCGTACGCTGTCCCGTAATATCCACCCCGCCGAACGTTTCCGCCGGATATTCGGCATCCAGCACCGGAACCACTCCCGTACGTCGGCTGGTTACTGTCGACAGCTTCCGGCAATTATAAAAGGCCCTCCGACCGATCATCGCCAGTGTTGCAGGCAGGTCAACTTCCCTAAAGCCCGTATCTTCAAAGGCGCTGGCAGCAATAAACGTCACACCCGAAGGAACCTCCAGTTTGTCAACGCTGGTCGACAAACTCGACAGGCTCTCTTTGAACACCTCCACACCGATTTCCGTCAAACGGCAGTTCGACAGGTCCAGTCCCCCCAACGCCGCACACCTCATAAAGGCACGATCGCCCAACTCTCTCAGGGAAACCGGCAGCACCAGCATCCCTGTCAGGTTTTTGCAATTATAGAAAGCCTCCGCACCGATCGTTGTCAGCGACTCCGGTAAATCAAGCGTTCCCGCCAGATTATAACATTCGCTAAAAGCCCCTTCTCCTATCTGCGACAAATTCACCGGTAATGTCAGTTTTGTCAATGTATTGCATGCCCGGAAAGCATCCTTACCGATCGTTCGCAGGCCGGAAGCCCCTACCAGATCCAGATCGTTCGATTCGCTCTCGGTGAATGCACCGGCAAAGGCACGCTCACCGATCGATTGCAGGTTGGAAATAAAAATACCATCCATCTTCAATCCGGAACACCCTTCGAAAGCCCGGTCACCGATAACCTGCAACACACGCGCCCCTGAATACTTGAGTTCTTTCAGGCGGCTACCTGCAAAGGCCGCATTTCCTACCGACAACAACCTTTCGGGTAATGTGATCTTCTGCAATGTACGGTTTCCTTCAAACGCACTCTCCGGCAGATTCACCATAGCGACACCGGCCAGGTTTATCTCTTCGACTGCCAGCTCTTTATTGCGCAACGTATTGATATCATCCGCATTGATCCCTTTCTGCGAAACCAAACGGATAGACTTATACCTATCCATCTTTGAGAAATCAATGAACGAAGCCAGTGTTCCCGGCCTGTTCAGTTCGATATAGGCTCCTTCGGTACCACTCTGGTTGATCCGGATCTCCACCGGCTCCTTATCTTCAGGTGCCAGGTGGATCACGGCGCTACGCTTGGCGGTCGCACTATTATCATCCACCCGGAAATGAAGTTTTCCGCCACTGGAATAAATATCATGTACCCAATTTGAAGGCTCTCCGGCATCATAGTCTATCGTTGCCCGAAAAGCGCCCAAATTCACCGGTACAGTTTCTATGACCACTCCCCCTTCCAGCAAATTATACAGGCGGGGAATAAACTCCGTGTCCGTTACTTTGGCTGCCGCCTGTGTAACGGTAATGGTCGCTTCGACAGGTACGTCGCTCTGCAAGCGCAGGACGATCACGGCCGTACGCGCTTCCGGCCGGGTATTCTCTTCGACCTTAAACCGCAAAGTGCCACCCAGTTGTACACCGGTCGACCCGGTCAACCAGGGAGCGTCTTTCGGCAACTCCACTTCAAAAGGGCCGCTGGCTACCACCGGGATATCGAATGTCTCGCCTGCTACCGCCGCTTCGTACGACTTTATTTCGGGCAGAAGTACATTCTCCCGTCCCCGCTGTACCAGTGTAAAGGTATCGGTCAACAGGGCACCTGTACTTGAATCGTTTATTACCAGGCGTGCCTTGCGCGGCTCCGTCTTAGTGTTGGGTTGAAGCGTCAACCGGATACGCTCCTCCGTCGGTACCGCCTTGCTACGAGGCGGCATGGTGATCCACGAAGCTTTGTCGAGCAGACGCAACCCGTTCGATGTCGTATTCTTCATCAGGGAGAGTTCGTACCGTGTATCGGTGGCTCCCACCGTGTCGCGACTAATCACGAAATACAAGGCTCCGCGTCCGCCCTGCGTTACCGTTACTTTTGAGGAGAGCGTGCCGCTGCTGACAGTCACCGTCGCGGTACGTGCATCATAGGTCGGATTCTCATCGTAGGCCAGCAGCAGCTTCTCTTCTTTCACCGCCTTCGTGGCGGAGGGTTTCAACCAGGCGGCATCGCTCGCAACCTCATAGTCCGCCTTGTTGGTGGCAAGGGTGAACTCCACAGAGCCTGCCGGCCAGGCCACGACAGCCGAGTTGCGGTCCAGTCCCAGTACATCCTGCTGCGCCTGCGACACTTTGATTGTACTGATTTTATGGCCTACCTGTATATCCACCTGCGCGCTTCGTGCCACCGTCGACGTATTGGCGGCCGCCGTCAATGTCAGTTCGTAGGTGCCTGCTCCGCCGCTATCCGGCGAGACAGTCAGCCAGGAACCCGACGAAACAGCCGTCCAGGCATGGCTTGTCGTAACCTTTACCGTCTGCGCTCCGGTGACCTGTGCAAACGACAGGTTTTCCTTTCCCGCTTCAATGCGTGCCGAGTGAGGCAATTCCTCCTGGCACCCAGCCAGCAGCAAGGCGATCAGGAGGATCGTTGCGAGTCGTTTTATATGTTTCATTTCCGATTGATTGTTTTGAGAAGGTCTTTACCAGGTTTAAAACCTACCGTTGTGCGCCCGTAAAACATAGCCGGAGCACCGGTCTTGGGGTTACGTACCGGGCGTGCATTTTGTTTACGGGGAGAAAAGCGGCCGAAACCCAAAAATAAAATATCTTCTTCACGTGCCAGGATTTCGGTGGTGAGTGTAAAAAAATCGTTTACGAATTTGTACATTTCAGTTACCGGCCGGTCGGTACGCTTTGCCAGCTCATTAATAAATTCCGTCTTGTTCATAACTTTATATTTTATGCTATTTTTAAATGTTGTTCATCCAGGCTTCGAACTGTTCCCGATAGCTGTTTATTTCTTCGGGTACGATTATTTCTATATATTCGTCTCCAACCAATGCGGTCATCCGGCCAGAAAGCGAGAACAGGCTAGCCGCCGGGAAATAGATATAGACAAACTTCACACCTTCGGAAGTACTGCCCCGTATCACTTCCAGCTCGGGAAAAAGCCAGGTAGCGAAATAAGCTGAGTAGCCAAAAGCCATCAGTCGATCTTCTTTCAGGTATAAAAAAATCCTGTCCGTATTGGTTCGTTCCTTTTCCAGGATGGTATCTATTCGGTTCATATTATTTGTCCTTCTGAGGTTAATAGTCTCTAACGCATCTATATTTATAAGAAGAGGTCTTTGCTGCGGAATCCGATTGCGGTGCAGCGGTTGTGAAATCCAGATACCAAGCCTCAACCGCCGTATTCTCCGTGGCGGTCCAATACGGGCTTGCGCTTAACTGTCCGCTGGAATAAATAACATCGATCCCTGCCTTGAACAACCACATCAGCATCATCTCCCGCTGCGTAGGCAAGCGCCAGCCACTGGGAAACTCGTCTGTCTTATAACTAGCACATCCACTTGTGATTACTGTTCCGTCCTGGCCGAGGTTCCTATTTGCCGATGCATCGATTCCCATGGCCGCTGCCCAGCTTACCTCTCCGTCTGGCCCGTCTACCGGAGCAATGATAAAGCGGAAAGGTACTTTGTCATTTACAGGGATATTCTTTCCGTTGCCTTTGTCATGAGTATGGCGGATGGTAGAGCCGTTTGTACCGTCTACATTCTTTACCAGTAACTTCATGCCCAGAGGCCAAACGGAACTTTCAGACATACCGTAAGAGTAGAATACGGCGTAATTGCTGCCAGGATTGCCAGGGTTGGTCCCTATCAGCTTCTCTTTTCTTAATTCCTGTCCGAAGGCGGTTGCGGCCGGAAGCAGGCTAAGTATAACTGCTGCTATGAATAATCTATTTATCATATATTCTGCTTTAAGGTTCATATCGATACTTTTATTTTGCGGTGTTTCCGGGGAGTAAATCTTTAACACATCTCAGGTAATACAAACCAGATGGAGATTCTCCCTTACTTCGACCGGTCCATATCTTTGTTGCCCATACATCCGTAGCATCAGTAGAAGATGTCCAGTAAGTTACATTATGCAATGTTTTGAGTGTGCTCGAACCGGATATGTAGATACCAAGCGACTGGCCGAATGAAGGCGTATACCATTCCAGGTTAGCGGAAGTTACCCCTACTCCGTTCAGGTCGATACATTTTTGTATCGCCGGATAGTCAGCTTTCTTATCAAACAGGTCCGTCGTATTCTTCTTTCCGTCCATAAGGCTATTGGCTGAGGGCATGGATTTACCGTCAGCCAGCCATACTCCATTTCCACTACCTACATCCGATATATAGACTTCGATGCGATTTACGTATCGCCAGGTGACGGTAGTGCGCGTGGCACTAGACGAGTCGCCATACTGGTCATACCCTTGGAGCTTCCCTCCGAAGTAACCGGGGATGAACTTAATAACGCGCGAGTCGTCGTCGTTTTCGCCGGTTATGGTGATGTTGTAGGTGTATGCATAGTTGGGTGAGACGCTGTAATCGTCGGTAAAATTACTTCCCAGATGGATCTGGTAGACCACGGATTTACTGATTGTACCGCCAGTAGTCGGTTCGATTCCCATAATCTGCAGATAGGTCGAATTGAAAGGAGCGTTGGTTACCCGCTTCTCCGGGGTTGTAAACGGAACCCCATGATGGAGGTTGACCGGCAAATTCGCGGTGATGGTTGCTGCGTACGATGATGAGGCAGAAAACGATATATCACCCAATGCATACTTGCCATACTCGACAGCATCTCCGGGAAAAGCCGGCGTACGCCCTATCGCATGATAAAAACTCGTCTTAGGGATACTCGCAAACTGGTAGTTCCATACAGAATAACCTTTATCTTGCATCTTATCCCCCAGCTTAAGATTAACCGTCACCTTAGCTGTCGAGCGATAGAGCATAATGTCGGCCTGTGTATTTTCTTTTACAATAATGTCGGTACTTCCGGAAAGGACAGGACGGGAGCTACCGTCGGAAAGACTGAACAATGGGAAGTCCGGTTGACTAAAGTTGATTCCCATATTGTTAAAATACTCCAGGCTGCAACTTCCATCGGTCAGCAAACTATTAAAGGTCTCCAAATCAGCATTTGCTATTACGATAATCCTGTTCTTCTCTCCCGATGATAGAGCCAGCGTAACGGTTTTTACAGAGTTGCCTGAGTAAAAATCAGCCTTAGAGAGTGTGCTTACAGGCTCCGTACCGTCAAACTGAAACACCCAGAAGTTCTTAACTTCGTCCATATCGGCTGCCCGCGTTTCCGGAGTTTTCACCAGGCTTATCTCCATGCCTTTACATACCTCTGTGGAGCTAACGGTCTGGCTACCGGCTTTAGTGTCGGCATCGAGGGGCGATTGCAGGGGTTGTACGTTCAGCGATAAATTTACGGGTACGGACTTGCCACGCTTACCGCCATTAGCGGAAAGTGTGTCGGTATAGGTTTCGTCCGTGCAGGCTCCTAGCAGGAGGAGCAGACTTATTGTGTATAGGATTTGTTTCATGTTTGTATAATGGAATTATTTTTGGGGTTTGGGCTTGTTTTTATCTCTTACGCAACGCACGTAAAAAGATTCTTGTTTAGAAAATTTCTTTGGCCAATAATCCGCTCCGCCTTCTTTTACTTTTACTATAGCATAACATTCCGTAGCGCTAGCTTCCGTAGCACTCCAATACTCTTTGCCATTCATGAGATTGGTAGGATAATTCAACATATAGCATTCGCTAATTCTGGGTAACCGCCAGTCTGTATATCCTCCTTCCCTGAGCTCAGCGCATGCTTGTTTAGCCAGAAGGGTTCCTGTTTCTTCATCTTTCCATGAGATTTGCGCTCCCCCTGCTGCTAAGCTATTGGCAGCCTCTAAAACAGCTTGAAAAGGTTCTTCATTTACAGCCCCTCTATATCTATTACCCAACATGCCGCTTTGGGTCGTAATATTTCTGTACTCCCCGTTATTATTTTCGGCCACTTCTCCCAGATAAGTATGGTATCTATAATCGTTAGGGGCTAATTTTTTAGGAGTCACTTCAGCTTCCTGTGTCCAAAGATCAACAAAACTTAGTGCCTTGGGGGTCACATTCGCCGTCCCTTCTCCCAGCATTGTTTCTTTGATGGTGGCTGTCTGCCAACCGGATAGCGAGAGGTTCATGGCCGAGTTATTGTAAACGATGTGATAGGTGTTGTGCATGCCTTTCTGGAAACCGTAGAGAGTGGTGCTGCCAGAATTATCCTGATTCAGATGCGATTGCGATAATGGGAAGGTGAGCACTTTTTCTTCCTCGGGAGTGTCAGCGCCAGCACTTTCGAGGGTCGTTACTTCGATCACGATATCGGAGTTCTTTATATCCGGACTCATAACAGGCGGAACAAGGAAATTGAATACAGCAGCTGAGGCGCCCGGTGCACCTTCCGTATCCAAAGCAATGGGCTGCGAACCCAGATCTATCTTCAGCGGTCCGGAAACGCTATTGACTATCTTACCTGTTTTCAGATTCAAATTTCCCTTATTTACAATCGTACCCTGCCCGGCATAGGCGTTTCCGATGTTTACGGCTTTCACTTTCACCGTGTTGTTCGATGACAATTGCAACAAATTGATCGTCACCCAGCAGAAAGCGTGGGAGAATTTCAAGGAAACAGGACCCATTCCATCGGTTATGTTCTGAGGATCGGTAGGGAATGATAAATAAAGCAGGTCTGTCCAATCCTGAGGGTCCGTGCTGCTCAGGTCGAAGGGGACGGCGGTGGCGGTGGCATCCGCTGTCCACGGATAATAGCCTTTTATGATGATGTTTTCTCCGTTGTTTGCAGCCAGGGAGATGGAGGTCATACCCGTTTTATCGGTATGGGTCCACGTTTGTGTGCTGCCGGACACCGTAAGTGTCGACTTCATATTATCACTCGAACCGTCAGCCAGGGCAGTTCCATCCTCGCGGGTGACGAACATACCGAATAGATGCTGCTTACCCTCGCTGAAGGCTTGTCCCGACGTAATCGTCGGCTGGGGTGGCTGCCCTGCTTTGGTGGAGGGGTTGTCGGAGATGGAGGCGGAAAAGCGCAGTTCGACTTTTGCCGCACCTTCCCCGCCTGCAGGCAACTCGCCATTGTCGCAGGCGGCGAGGTATATTCCCAGCGAGCATACGCCGATCATGGCGCATAGCCGGGTTGCTTTTTCTTTTATGGTCATATCTGTTTGCATATTTACGGTAGTTAGTTCTGTTTTCTTACTTGACGGACGCATCTTACTTTATAGGACTCCGATTTAGACACCAGCTTTATTTCCCCATCCCGGTTGACAGTATAGACCTTGTCGTTTTTTCCCTCGGAGCCGGTCCAATAAGTTTCGCCTGACTCGCCGAGCGAGGTAAAGCCTTTGGAACTGTTGATCGTTACTTTATTCATCCAGAGGAGCATCAGTTCCGAGAGCCGTGGCAGTCGCCAGTCGGACTGTCCCTGTCCGCGGTAGTCCCAGCAGACTTTTTTGGCATCGAGGATACGATCTTCTTTAGGAGCGTCCGCCCGTGTGCTTCGCCATACAACACCTTCAGATGCGTTGTCGGGGGCAATAATCAGTGTTGGGTAGGGGCCTTCCCTATCGAGCGCATCCTGCACATCCACATAGGTACCGCCGTTAGTCACTCCATTGAAGGTATTGTCACGGGCTTCCCCCATCATGCCGCTATAATTTAGAGGAATATACTTTATATTGCCATCATCCGTTTTAAAATGGTCTTTTTTCTTGAGGATAGTAAACGGTTTGCTAACTCCATTTTCAGACATATAATCTGCTACTACGGTCCCGTTTATCCCTTGGAAATTCAATCGCACGAACATATCCGGAGCGGGCGAGTCGAGGTCTTCAGTTTTCCAGTCGACAATATCGGCTGTAAAATCCAGTCCGACCGGTCTGCCTTTGTAGGCTGCCTCAGGAGTTGCGTATCCGGACTGGCTTACGTTGGTGATGGAGTAACGGTAGATATGGTTACGCAAGACATCGTGCAAGGGCACATTTGCCGCGTTGTACTTCTCGGTTGTGAAGTCGATGCGGTAGTAGTTAAGTTTACCCAGGTATGTGCCGCCGATGACGAGTGCCATGCGGTTCTCATGGTTTCTATCGTAGACGGTTGCTCCTTTGAGAGTGACTTCGGGGAGGTATATTTCGGCTTTGCAAGAGGTATTGTTTGTTATAGTGTATTCTATGTCAGCACTCTGATCCCCGACCTGCGAAGGGGCGGTGACGGAGGGGATGTCGTTTACATCGTATCCAAGATTGCTTAAAACCGGTATGAGCGTATACTTATTTTGAGGTTTGAATACGTAGATTTTTTGCAAATCGAAATTGACACCCCCTTTGTCCCATTCACCGCTTTCCTCCTTATAAGCTCCTACTCCCACGTCCACCCGGGCTACGGCACGCAGCAGGTTGGCGGAGAGTGGTGACATACCTTCCGTTATTTCCAGTGCTTTGTCGGGGCTGTTACCGGCAAAGCCGAACATCGGTATCCCGTGTTCAGCAAATGCCGGTGCAGCCCACTCCCCACTAGTCAAAGCTGCTTGTACCCCCTCGTATGTCATGCCAATATTTACCAGTGGATAAGGGTTTAGGTTAGCGACCAGGAGCAGCTTCGTATCGGCTGCTCCTGATACGCTTCGACGGAGGCTGAAGCTGAATTGTCCACCGCCACCGCCGCTTACCGGTCTCCCGGTCGCATAGTACTTCAGAAAAAAGGCTCCAGTCTCATCCGCCTGGAACGCAAGTATATATAGGTCATGGATAGAGTTCTCCTGCGTGTCGGTCAACCCTGCTTTGGTGGTGGGGTTTTGCTCGCCTGCGGCGGGGCCTGCCGAGAGGGTGACTGTCATGAGTTCACCCTCTTCGACATCCGGTATTCGCTCATAGTTGCAAGCGCATAAGAAAAGGGCGGCGCACAGGGCGGCAGCCTTTCTTAGTTTCAACAGGTGTGAATGTGTCGTGTGCATATCTTGTTTGTTTTTTATCTGAATGATTCTTCTATATCTTCTATGTCTTACGGGTAAGTTACATCGACGTCGCTCGATATCCAGCCGGGCGGTTTTACCTCTGCGCTGCCGTCGGCATTGAAAGCGATCGTCAGCTTCAGCTCCTGGCCTGTCACGGGGACGAGGGGGCGCCGGGTGCTTGTTTGCGTAAGTTCTTTCAGCAGCATCCCGTTGTGATAGATGCCGACCTTTATCCCTTTGTCATCGGGCGGGGGGAAGACACGGAAAGAGGGGATGATGTATTCTTTGCGGGAGTTGAAGGAGCCTGTAACCCGGTGGATGGCAGAGCCTGCGGTGGTCCCTTCGAAGTCGATGCGGGCGGCTGTGCGGCTCACCTCGACGGTGTAATCGCCGTCTGTCGTGCCGGTGGCTCTGGACAGTCCGCTGATCGTTATATGTATCGACGCCGTGGCGGGCCGCATTTCCATCGTGAAGGGGGCTCCGCGGGCGATCGTTTTGTTGTCTGTGTCGATGGCTCCCCTGAACAGGTCGGGAGGCGTGTTGAGGTATTGCGTTTCAGCCTTTACGGACGAAAGCGGTGTGAGGGCGAGATATGCTCCGTCGAGCAGGTCGCCTGGTTGCAGCGTCGGAAGCCTGAGGCTTTTGTCGTTGCTGTTACCCCATGCTATGTAGTGTAGGGGCCGGGTGGAAGGATAGTCGAGCGAGATGGTCTCGCCGATCGTGCCGGTGGCACGGTTGATCAGTTGTTGTTGGTCGTCAAATACAAACAGTTCTATCTCGCGGATGGCGTCGCCATCGGCAAGCGAAGTGCCGTGGAAGCTGAGCTTAAACTGCCTTTTGCCGGGCAGGCCATCCCTCCAGCAACCTGCGACCGTAAGGAAGAGCACGGCCAGGAACAGCAGCAACAGGTGTTGCAACCGCCACAGGGAGGAACCGGGATATGTGTGTTTGTTTTCGTTCATCTTATTCTTTATTTACAGATCGCGTATACCGGCTGTGATACCGGAGGGTGAGAGGAAGACCTGTCGGAAGCGCCATGACAGTATGTGCTTTCGACAGATCTTTTTTCAGAGGATATTATTCAAACGGTTTTTCTGTAGGTGCCGGATCCCACTCCGCCGGAGTCACCGTAACAGTTACATTCGCTTTGATATTCGGCTCATCCGGTTTATCTTCACCACCACCGGCGTTACCACCGGAAGTTCCCGGACGGAAGTCACCGCTGAATGACAAAGCTACATCGTAGGCTTTTCCTGCTTCGATGATACCCTTATCACCGGGTGCGAAGATTACGTTGAAATTTTTTAATGCATATACATCTTCAGGTATATCATCTCCATTAGCCTCTTTTTCTTTCCATTTAATCTGTACCGCAAGGATTGTCGGATTATCATCCTTGGTAGTAGAAGTCGGTTTATTCTCGAAAACATACCAGTGGGCCAGGTTTTCCACTGGTGTATTATCAACTATAGATGTAATAGCAAGTTTCTCCTCGAAATCTTTAACAATAGGAAGATTACTTGTTCCCCAAGCCTCCTCCCATGTTCCGTTTGCAAACGCCAGATCAGCAGTAGCAGGTAAATAAGTTGGGAAATAGTGAGATTTCGTCTGTACATTCAACAAATAGGCTTTTGTGAATACAAAATCCTTACCATCACCATATTCACCCTGTGCCTGATCTGTTACAGTGATACTTCTTAACGTGATTTTAGCAGCAATGTACTTCAATTCAACAGATGCTTCTGCAGTGAAAGGATCTGTAGGTATTCCACCGGGATTCATCTGTGAAACATCTCCTATGCCTGACATAAGAAGGTTGGTTTTTTCCTGAAAAGGAACCAAAGCTGGCGGCGTTCCGTCCTCGACTACCAGGTCTTGCAGTACAGCTTCAAGTTGAGCTCTGGTACTGACGTTGAGAGCTTTTCCTGTTCCGGTACGATCTTCTCCGATATTTGCAATCACCATTACCTGAGAGGCCGTAGTTCTTGTTTCCACGGTTGCCTTTTTATGTCCCGGATTCTGACCATCATCTGTTAAATCAGGTCCTGTAACAAATGTTCTGGAAACGATCTGGTCCGCACCATTCAGGAAGAATACGGTGATATCGGTGATCGTCTTCTCTTCCGTACCATCCGCTTCCGGAACGCCTGTCGCCTTTGTCATTTCACCGTTTCCAAGGGTGATGTCTACCAGCATCTTATCCCCTTCCTGTGGGCCGCCATGGGGGTCAATAAATTCTTGTCTTGAACAACTCGCTAATGCCGCTATCGCCAGCATCGACAGAAAAACTGTTTTCATTTTCATTTTTACTTTGCTTGATATTAATAATAGTGTAACTTAAAAAATACTCGATTACTTTTGAGTGACTCGCTCACTTCCTATTGAACGGGTCGCTCTCTTTCCTTTGAGCAGGCTGCTCAATTCATTCGATCTCCGGCCTGTCGCCACCACCGGGGGTATCGGGCACCTCGCCTACGACAAAGTTGTCCGGCATCGTTGCCGTGCGGGGCTCTTTCAGCAAAGTAGAACCGTTGCTGGTAAGCTGCGTGCAGAGTGTAACGCCCCAAACAGAGCCGTCGGCAGCCGTAGCAGGCAACACAAAGCCTACCTGCGTAGGGGTATTGGGGTAGAGCTTCGATGCGGGGAAGAAGAATGTTTCGCCGGAATCGCCGTCGGTACGACGGATAGTGACACCGATTTGTTCGCCTTCGCCGCCCACTTTGATATGTTTACCTTTAATGATACAAGTTTGTCCTGCACTAATCGGTACGCCTTCGCCACGGGCTGCGGCTTCGGGATTTTGTACATCTTGCGCACTCACCACGGTAAATAGCTGCGGACCACTGACCGATTTCTGTATTTCGACGTCGATTTCGGCATCGGCAAGTGCCTGGCGCATTTCCTGACTCATGGAGTAAGCGATGCCTAGTTTCAGGCGTTTGCGGTCTGGGGCCGACATGAGTTCGCTTTCGAGGAAAACACCCTGGGAGGTGGGGCGGAAATAGCCCAGCAGAGTCGTGATGCTATATCCGGAAGAGAGAAACCAGATCATACGGCGCAGGATCTGATCACCCGTACGGGCTATCTCTTCCACATCTTCCTGGCGGGTGCTGAGGGCAGCTACTTCGCTGGCAAGATCGTGCATATTCAGGCATTTCTGCAACTTGGGTTGCAGGTAACAATCGTTCGTAATATCCTGAGTAAGTGCCAAGTCAAGAGCTTTGAGCGTGAGCTTCGTCTTCTGAGTCGGGTCTTTTGCCATAATTGTCTGTTTTTTAGTTACTGATATATTGTACATATTTTTAGTTTACCAATTAGCCGGGACCCAAAGGATACTAAATTTATATCAGTAGCTCCCTAGTAGAAAAACAGGGATAAAACAGCCGTATTCTTTCCCCTTTTTGCTTTCAGGATGGTCTGACGTAAAACGTAACCACGTGTGCCCTAGTGCTTGCAATTCGTATGATAAAATGACCTAGTTCATTAGAAACTATGATATAAAGACTAAAAATCAAGGCTTATAAATAATCTTATATTATTAGCCAGTGATAAGTTAGATAGAAAATGGGAAGGTAGGCTATAACTAAAAGTATTCTCTTTTGGTACCCGGTTAGTATGAAAAAAATGAACGAATAAAGTCATATTTGTTCATTTTTTCTCTCACACGATGAATTTTAATCGCAGTTTATTATGATAATCAGATAATTTATATATCTTTGCGCAATCTTGACACAGTTTCTAATGTACTACGTCATTTTTTCTCCATAAAAAAAGAAAATCAAAGCGTTTCTAATTTGTAATGTTATTGCTGCCCAAGAGTATGGTAGCAAGGAAGTTTTCGTTCCATCAACACCTTTGAACAAGACGGACGGGACGGAAAAAATTGTAGATAAGAGTCTTTAAATAATTCTTTTTAGTTTCTTTGGATTTTGTCGGCAATCCCAGACAGCAACGATCTTTATAATATTCTTTTCTATACGATATATTAATTTATAATGCTTACAGGCAACTAAAGAACGATAATTCTTCGGATTTTCTTTTAATACATCTTCTTCTTTTCCTGCTAATGGGAAAGTTAATAAAGTATCTGCCGTATCAAGAAATTCATTATATACTTTTATTGCAGCCTGTTCATTTTTCTTAGCCAAGAAATCATAGATTGTATCAAGATGCTTGACGGCACGTTTCATCCATCTTAGTTTCATTTGTTGCATAACGGATGCTTTTTGCGCAACTGTTCAGTTGTGTAATACCGACTGTGACGATCATCGTCTTCCGATAATTCGATCTCTTCTTTCAGCTCTTCCACTGTAAAGCGACAAGGTGTATCTATATTCCTCTGCCTTATTTTACGCAAATAAGCAAGTGTTTTCCTCATCAACTCTTCGTTATCCATGATAGAGGCTATTTCTGTCAATATGGATGTTCTTAACTCGATACTTGTCATAATGGTAATTATTTTTGTCAATCACAAAGATAATTATTATTTCCGTTCCCTGCATGTCAAAGAGTCTTGTTTTGGAGACAAAATATCACTACATTTGTCACCCATTATATTAAGGAAGGAAATAAATGATCGATCAACCTACCATAGACCGGATACTTGACGCTGCAAACATTGTGGATGTTGTTTCGGAATTCGTTACCCTGCGCAAACGAGGGATAAACTATGTAGGATTATGTCCTTTTCATACTGATAAAACGCCCTCGTTCTACGTCTCTCCGGCTAAAAATATATGTAAGTGCTTTGCCTGTGGCGAAGGTGGTACGGCCGTTCACTTCATTATGAAGCATGAACAGCTGAACTATTTCGATGCCTTGCGTTATCTGGCCAAGAAATATAACATCGAGATACAGGAACGGGAACTGACCGACAAGGAGAAGCAAAGGAAAAGCGACCGCGAAAGTATGCTGATCGTCAATAGCTGGGCACAGCAATACTTTACCACCCAACTATACGAACATGTAGAAGGGAAAACGGTCGGACTCCGTTACTTTGCCGAACGTGGGTTCCGTGAAGACACCATCCGCAAATTCCAGTTGGGTTACAGTCTCGACAAGCGCGATGCATTATACAAGGAAGCAACCAAAAACGGTTATAAGAAAGAGTTTCTGGAAAAGACCGGTTTGGTTATTGCCTACGACAATGGAGGAGTCAATGACCGTTTTCGCGGCCGTGTGATATTTCCGGTACATACGTTAAGCGGAAAAGTCGTAGCCTTTGGCGGCCGTGTGCTCAAGAAAGACGAGAAAACAGCCAAATATGTCAACTCTCCGGAAAGTGAGATTTACCATAAGAGTAATGAGCTTTACGGTATCTATTTCGCCAAACAGGCGATTGTCAAGGAAGACCGTTGTTTCCTGGTGGAAGGTTATACCGATGTAATCTCCATGCATCAGGCAGGAATAGAGAACGTGGTTGCCTCCTCCGGTACGGCTCTTACACAGGGACAGATACGGCTTATACATCGTTTCACCAGTAATATAACCGTATTATATGACGGTGATGCCGCCGGTATCAAAGCCGCCCTGCGCGGTATCGACCTGCTGCTGGAAGACGGGATGAATGTGAAAGTGGTTCTCTTGCCGGACGGTGAAGACCCCGACTCGTTTGCCCGCAAACATAATGCCAGCCAGTTTTCCGAATTTATCAAACAAAGCGAAACGGACTTTATCCGTTTCAAAACCCGTTTATTACTGGATGATGCGGGAACCGACCCGATCAAGCGCTCGGCGCTGATTACGGATATTATCCGTACGGTTGCCATCATCCCCGATAATATTGCCCGTTCCATCTATATCCGCGAATGCAGCGCCATGATGGAGATAGACGAACAGGTCTTGCTGAACGAAGTCAATAAGATCCGGTTAAGCAAGGAAGAAAGGCAGAACATGCAGGGACAGGCAACTCCCCCGGTATCCAATACGATGAGTATGATACCGGAATATCCGGACCTGTCCGGTTACCAGCCGGTTGCCGGGGACAGTTTTCTGCCACCGGATGATACCGTGCCATTGCCGGACGATTATATGCCTCCACCACCCCCACCGGAAGAATATCCGATGGAAGAAACCGGGCCTATGGATGTTCCGCCTCCCGATTATCCGCCGGCACAACCGCCACAGACGGTTCAACCAGTACAACCGGTACAAACAGGCCAGCCGAAACGTTCGCCTTACGAGGTGTACGAACTGACGTTGCTGAAATATATCGTGCGGTATGGCGAACAAATCCTTTTCGATTATGTGGATGAGGAGACAAACGAACATATCGTGATGCGTGTGGCCGAATATATCCGTTACGACCTGGAGCGTGACGACCTGACTTTCTATACCCCGATCATTAAAAGCATGCTCGACGAAGCCGCAGACAAATGCAAGACCGAGGGATTTATTGCCAGCCGTTATTTCCTGGCCCATCCGGACCCGAACGTAAGCCGACTGGCCGCCAACCTGATCAGCGAAAAGTATCAACTGAGCAAGTATCACAGCAAATACCGCGAGTTGGAACAGGAACAGGATAAACTGGACCAGTTAGTCACCCGCGAAATATATGCGATGAAAGATGCCTATATCCTCCGGCAGATAAAGGAGACACAACTGGGCATCAAAGAGGCGCACGCACAAGGAAATGAAGATAAGGTGTTCGAGCTGATGAAACAACTCACACGCCTGAATGAAATAAAAAACGTATTGAGTAAGGAATTGGGAGAACGTATCGTATTAAAAATGTAACAACTTATAGCCTATGAACTTTTTGGAAACGGAAGATGTGGTTAAACAATATGCCAATCATCTAGCCCTGAACAAAGTCAGCATACAGGTGCCCGAAGGGAAAATATTCGGGTTACTCGGACCGAACGGTGCCGGAAAAACCACGCTGATTCGTATCATCAACCGCATCACCGCCCCCGACAGCGGCACCGTCCGTTTCAACGGACGCGAATCGAGACCGGAGGATATTTACCAGATCGGTTACCTCCCGGAAGAACGGGGATTGTATAAAAAGATGAAAGTAGGCGAACAGGCCATCTATCTCGCCCAACTTAAAGGACTGTCTTATTCCGAAGCCCGGACCCGTCTGACCCGTTGGTTTGAAAAGTTCGACATCATGCCCTGGTGGAATAAAAAGCTGGAAGAGTTATCGAAAGGGATGCAACAGAAAGTGCAGTTTATCATTACCGTTATCCACGAACCGTCACTGCTTATCTTCGACGAACCGTTCAGCGGTTTCGATCCGGTGAATGCGGAAAGGTTGAAACAGGAAATCCTGGAACTGAAAGAGAAAGGACATACGATTATTTTCTCTACCCACAATATGGCTTCGGTGGAAGAGATATGCGATAACATAGCTCTGATCAACAAATCGCAAGTGGTATTATCAGGAAATGTGGCAGAAGTCAGAAACCGTTTCCGGAACAATACATTTACATTACGTATCTCATCCGATAGTGTCCTTTCAAACGTTCCGTCGGATACCTTCACGCTGCTTTGCGAAAAAGAACAAAGCGGAATACGCGAACTGCAAATCCATAAAGCCGACGGGATCAGTAATTCCACTTTACTGTCTACTCTGTCCGAACAGGTCGAAATCCTGTCGTTTGCAGAGGAACTTCCCTCCATGAATGATATATTTATTAACACCGTATCGGGCACAAACACCACACAGGCATGAATAAAATAGGACTTATTATCAAAAGAGAATATCTGCGCCGGGTAAGCAAAAAGTCGTTTATCCTGCTTACACTTCTGACTCCGTTTTTGTTTGCCGCACTGGTATTCGTACCGTTATGGCTATCGACAATCAAAGGGGATGAAGTACGTAACGTTGCCATCATCGATACGACCGGGAAATATGCCTCGCTGTTCGAGAATAACGAGAGTTTTCATTTCATCCACAGCGATAAAACGTTAGACGAATATCGCCAGGGTGAAGATAAGGAAGTATTCGCCTTCCTGAGTATCACAGACGATTTGCTGAACAATCCTAAAGCAGCAACCCTTTACTCAGAAAAACAGGTTCCGGCCGAACTGAGCCGTTTGGTCAACCAGACACTCAGCAAGCAGTTGGAAAGCGAAAAACTCGCCTCTTTCAATATCCCTAACCTGAAAGAGATCATCCGGGAAAGCAAAATCAATTTCAACGTACAGACCATAAAATGGAGTGAAGACGGAAAAGAAAGTGCTTCATCGGCAACCGTCGCTTCGATCATCGGGATGGTGTTCACGTTCATTATCTATATGTTTATTATGATGTATGGTGCAATGGTGATGCAGGGGGTTATGGAAGAAAAGACCAACCGTATCATTGAGGTGATGATCTCGTCCGTTCGTCCGTTCGACCTGATGATGGGGAAAATTATCGGTATCGGTTTTGTTGGTCTTACACAAGTATTCCTATGGGGTATTATCACGACCATACTGGTCAGTGTAGGAGGTTTTATGTTCTCCGGTGGAGTCGATGTGGCATCCCTGCAAGCTGGGCCTCAAATGGGGATGATGGATGCAAATGTTTTAGCCTCTTCTTCCGGGAATGAAATCATGGGAATCATCAATTCAATCAATATTGCAGAAATCGGTATCTCTTTTATTATCTATTTCATTGGAGGTTATATGTTGTATGCATCCATATTTGCGGCTATCGGCTCGGCGGTAGACAGCCAGGAAGATACCCAGCAGTTTATGGCTCCGGTCACGATCTTTATGATCTTTGCATTATATGCCGGAATTTACAGCATGGAGAATCCGGACGGACCACTGGCATTCTGGTGTTCGATGATTCCGTTCACTTCACCGATCGTCATGATGGTACGTATTCCTTTTGAAATTCCTTTATGGGAAAAATTACTATCAGTCTCTTTATTATATGCCTCTGCCATCGGCATAGTCTGGCTATCCGCCAAAATATACCGGGTAGGTATCCTGATGTACGGTAAGAAACCGAGTATCAAGGAAATGGTGAAATGGATTAAATATAAATAAGATGGACTCAACAATCTCACTTATATTAAGCCGTCATGGAGAGACGGAAGAGAATAAATTGCGTATTATGCAGGGACAGATGCCCGGGCATCTGTCTGAGTTGGGCAAACAGCAGGCGGAACAGTTGGCCGACCTGCTGGAAGAGGAAGAAATCGACGTTATTGTCAGCAGCGACCTGGCCCGGAGTTACGACACCGCTATGGCTGTTGCCCGCCGCAAAGGATTGGAGCCTGTCCGGACACCGCTGCTCAGAGAAATGGATTGGGGTATCTATACCGGAAAAGTGGCCAATGAAATGGATTTCAAGAATCTGCCGGAAAGCGTGGAAAGCGTGGAGGCTTTATATAAAAGAGCCGGAGAGTTCCTGCAATTCCTGCAAACGAACTTTCCGGGAAAACGTATCCTGGCTATCGGGCACGGAGGTTTCAACCGTGCCATTATCGTCCGTATAGAAAAAAGGCAGCAAGAGGAAATCCTGAAGCTGCCAATCATGAAAAACACAGCTTGCCTGCGTTTTTCGCTCTAAATGATATTTACTTTACACCTGGGGCTGCACGACACTGAATGTACCGGATGCTTTGCTGACCAGTTTATCGTCGCAATAAATCTCACATTCACTGAAATGGACGTGCCGTCCCGGTTTGATAACCGTTCCTCTAGCGATCAGTTCCTTTCCCCAGGCAGCCCTTAAAAAGGATACTTTCAATTCGGCTGTCAATACGTCTTTATCGAGCGGCGTCATCGTATAGGCTGCAAAACCGGCTATCGTATCTGCCAAAGCCGCCAATACACCACCATGAATAACGCCGCTATATTGGCGTTGTTCATCATGCAAAGGCATACGCGCCTCAACGATCCCGTCTTCAACAGTAGTGAACTGTACCCCCAAATGATTCACATAAGGGTTTGTCTTCACCCTGTCGAGTAATCTTTCTTTTACTTCTGCATTCATTATTTTTACTCAATTAGTTGGTTTCTTTCTAGCGGATAGTAATCTTACAATCATCCAGATTGTCGATAATAGCCAGGCTTTCCACATGGATACCCGACTCACGCAAGGCTTTTCCTCCATCCTGAAAGGCTTTTTCTATAATAAAGCCCATACCGGAAATGGTTGCACCCGCCTGCTCTGCCAGATCAATCATTCCCAGGGCAGCATTACCGAAAGCCAGAAAATCGTCTATAAAAAGAATATGATCGTCTGCCGTCAGGAAGTTATTACTGATACAAACCGTATAATCACGGTCTTTCGTAAAAGAATGGACTACCGTACTCAGCATGTTCTCCATCGTCTTCGGTTGCTTCTTCTTTACAAATACGACCGGCAACTGCAAAATATATCCCACCATAATAGCCGGAGCAATACCGCTGGCTTCGATCGTTACAATCTTATTAATATGTTCGCCTTTAAAACGATTGATGAACTCTTCGGCAACCTTGTACAGAAGCATCGGGTCCATCTGATGGTTAATAAAACTATCGACTTTCAGGATACCTCCCGGATAACATCTGCCGTCTTGCAGAATACGCTGTTTAAGTAATTCCATGTGTTTTATTCTGTTTTATCTACTTGATCTTCCTTTACTCTTATCAAAACATTGGCTATGATAGCTGTTAATCCGCCAGTTGTTATACCTGAAGAAAAGATACCTTTAATCGCTTCGGGAGCCGTTTTCAGAATATCGGGCATCAACTCGACACCGAGTCCCAACGACAAACTGACTGCCAGCACCAGCGTAGCTTTCCGGTTGATTTCCTGTGCGGCAATAATACGGATACCGGCCGCTGCCACCGTACCGAACATCAATAAAGTCGCTCCCCCAAGGACCGGATCGGGCATCAAAGAGAAAATAACCCCGACAACCGGAAATAACCCCAACAGGATCAACATTCCGGCAATATAATAACCGACATATCGGCTGGCAACACCTGTCAACTGGATAATCCCGTTATTTTGTGCAAAGATAGAGTTTGGAAACGAATTAAAGACACCTGCGACGAAAGAATTCACGCCATCCGCCAACACACCGCCGGATACACGTTTCAGATACCCCTCTCCTCCAATCGATTTACCGGAAATCATGGAGTTGGCAGTAACATCGCCGGTCGCCTCGATCGCAGTAATCAGGTAGACCAGCCCAATCGCAATAAAGGAAGATATATTAAAATCCAACCCATACTTAAAGGGTACCGGAATATTGAATCCGCTCAGATTTTGTGAAGCGGCAGCGCTCATATCCACCATGCCCAAAGCAAAGGAGAGTCCGTAACCGATACACAGCCCAAGAACAATCGAGCTCATCCGCAGGTATTTATTCTTACAACGGTTGAAGAACAGGACGCTCAACAACACCGTCGCCGCCACTCCCAGATTCTCCAAACTACCGAACGTTCCGTTATCCATCGCTGCAAAGCCACCTCCGCAGGAAACAACCCCCACTTTAATCAAGCTCAAACCAATCAACAAGACAACGATACCGGAAACCAACGGTGTAATGATAGAACGCATATACTTAAATGTACGGCTGATAATCATCTCGACCGGAGCGGCAGCCATACAAACACCAAAGATAAGCGGCAACCCGCCAGCCAGGCCGGCAGAGATGATCGGTCCGATAAAAGAAAAACTCGTACCCTGTATACAGAGCAACCCTGCCCCTACCGGACCAATCCGCTTACATTGTATGAAGGTCGACACACCGGAAGCAAAAAGAGCCATCGACACCAAAAATCCGGTTGTTTCGAGATCCAGCTTCAATGCCCCCGCAATAATCAAAGGCGGAGTAATGATTGCGACAAAAATGGCTAATAAATGCTGCAAAGCGGCAAATAACGTCTCCTTTAAAGGCGGACGGTCATCGATGCCATAAATCAAATCTGTTTCTTTTACCGGGATAATAGTCTCTTCTAACTCCTCTGTGTTAATCTTCATCTTTACTTTATATATTGATATATTCTATTACAGTTTCAAATCCTGCAAGGTTTCGCCTTTGGCATTCAATACACGCAATGTCATTTCCTTTCCTTTCTTCTGAAGAACCATCACTGTGGCACCGTCCATCCGGTATCCTCCTCCCACCATAATAGGAAAGTTGTTACCGTTGGCAGTACCTTTCGGATAATAGGCATGGCGGTGCGTATGTGCATTGATACAAATATTAAACGGTGCTTTTGCCAGCAGACCTCCCCATAACTCCAAACACGGATTATAACGATCCACCTCCTTACCATAAATAGGTATATGATGGATTAAGACACGTTTTGCAGCCTGTTTGAATAGTTTCGAGGCCAGTTCTTCTTTCAGAAAACCGACCTGTGCTTCGCGCAAAGCCGAAAAATCATTCAAGCCATAATATACCCAGTGGTCATCCGGTTTGTCTTCGCCACAGTCGAGCATAACGATACGGGTATCGCCCCAGTTGAATGCTCCATACGTTTTATCACCTACATAATCGAACAAACTGCGCAGCCCGATTGAATAAGCATTTCTAATCTCATGGTTGCCACGCAGATAAAAAACAGGAACATCAGCAGCACCGACAGTCTCGTTCAGTTCCGAAAGGAAATGAGTCGCTTCGTCATGATCTTTCGGGTCATCGATGCAGTCACCATTAAAGATCACGAAATCATAGTCTACATCCTTCACTTGTTTGTATAGGGCTTGTAATGTCTCTGAATGTTTGTGCAGGTCGTTGAAGATAATAGTTGTAAAATCAGCATCGGAAGAAGCCGGTAAGGTGAATGAATGAAAATCGGAAACAGCCGTTTCGCCGAATACTTTCTTATAGGCCTGATAAAGCATTATTTCCTGTGAGCAAACACGATAATAATACGTCTTGCCCGGTTCCAGATCGTTCAGTCTTACTTTATTTTGCAAGTCATTGCAAATAACCTGTCCATCCACGATCGTACGTGCTTTTTTCAACTGGTTCTTATCGGTTCCGTATTCCACCCAGCTATAAGCAGGCACCGTTGTCTGCCACATAACCGTGATACCGTTTCCTACCGGGTTCTGCAAATAAGGTTCCGTACGGAATATCTGTGCGGCAGGCTGCATAAAAGCAATCTCCGCCACAATCGGACGATGATCGGAGGCAGCCGGCTCATTCACGACATAAGCAGAAAGGCGGGTAAATGCCGTTGTGTCCTTGGCATAAGCAGCGATATAATCGATTGTTTCCGTAGGTTCGTCGGCCGGGAAAGTCGGTTGCTTGGTGTTTGTCAGGATAACGAAATCCTTTTGAACCTCCTGTATGACTTCCGAATCAGGATGGGCATTGAAATCGCCGGCTATGAATAAAGGCTTATTGGCTTTTGCCGCTTCCTTACGGATGATATCCAAGGAGGCCAGACGATCTTCCCCTGTCAGCGACAGGTGGGTGCAGCAATAAATATATTTCTCAAATTCAACGATCAGCAAAGCACGTTCTTCCTCTCTTCCCGGAAGAGCCAGATAACGGTAACTAAGCGGTTTCTCTTTACTCAGCATCCCAATGCCGTATTTACCGCCGTCATAATTTATTGCGGGAGCATAAACGGGAAACATAAGTGTCTTATCAGCCAATACACGCAAGATGTCGGTCTGGCCGCTTCTGCCCGTTACACTGTCCACTTCCTGAACAGCGACAACATTCGGACGCACCTTATTGATTACATCAGCCGTACGTTGAATATTGGAGACATTATCCAATCCTCTCCCGTTACGGATATTATAACTCATGATACGCAAGGAGTTATCCTCCCTTGCCCCTTTCTCCTGTGAATAAATATTACATAACGGCAATAACATAAAAAGTATCGCCATGAACCTACTCCCGTGTCTCATCTGTTTATTATTTAGTGATTAACAGAGGACAAAAGTAAGAAAAAGGAATGATTTTCCCTTTAGAGGTAGGTCTAATTTCATTTAGAGGTAGGTGTAAATCGATTTAGACGTACCTCTAAATTCATTTACACCTACCTCTTTTCTCAAAAGGGATGGTAGAAAAAACGAGAATGTTCTAAATATCCCGAAATTATTCTCCCATTATTTCTTTCAAATCCTGTTCGAACTGTGCAATATCTTCACCGGTCGTATCCCACGAAGTAACCAGGCGGGCCTCGTTATTTTCTTCGTTCCACATATAGAAGAAATAACGGTCCTGCAATTTCTTCAGCGGTTCTGCTGGGATGGTGAAGAATATCTGATTGGTTTCAACCTTCTGGGTAAACTGTATCTGGGGATATTGTTTGAGTGCCTCAGCCAGTTTAGCTGCACTGATATTGGCTTTCATCGCATTTTCAAGCCAAAGGTTGTTTTCAAGATAAGGAATAAACTGTGCAGACAGATAACGCAACTTGGAGGCCAACTGAGCCGATTGTTTCCGGTAATACTGCAAATTCTCCGTGATCTCAGGACGGAAGGAAACGACAGCCTCCCCCATCATCATTCCGTTTTTGGTCCCCCCAAAACTCAGGATATCCACACCGGCATCTACCGTTACCTGTTTCATGGAACAATTCAGATATGCACAGGCATTTGCCAGACGGGCACCGTCCATGTGCAGATACATATTGTGGGCATGCAGCAAATCGGCAATGGCTTTTACTTCTTCTACCGTATAGACCGTTCCCAGTTCAGAAACCTGGGAGATATAAACAGCTTTCGGCTGGGAATGATGGCAAACGCCGAAGTTATGCAAACGCGGTTTTATCAATTCGGGAGTAAGTTTGCCGTCGGTTGTCGGAATAGTAACAACCGCACAGCCGGTCATCCGGGCCGGAGCTCCGCATTCATCTACATTAATATGTGCCGTCTCAGCACACAAAATACTGTTGAAAGGACGCGTCACAGCCTGTAAAGCCACCGAATTAGCACCGGTACCGTTAAAAACAAAGAACGGAGAGGCTTCTTCACCAAATATGCTTTTAATCTTTGCCACTGCGGCACTTGTCCAGGGGTCGTCGCCATATCCGATTGCGTGATCCTCATTTGCTTTTATCACAGCCTCCATTACGAATGGATGGACGCCCGAATTGTTATCGCTTGCAAAACTTCTCATTGTGTTTTAGTATTTTGCGGCAAAAGTACGGATTTATTCATTAATATGTCATTTTTATCATCTATATATTAAAAAAGAAGAGGCCTCCAACCGGAAGCCTCTTCTTTTTATTAACTTGTTTATTAGAATATTAACCACTAACTCAGGCGAAAATCCTTCAAAACTTTCTGCAACTCCTGGCGGGCAAAGAAGATACGGCTCTTTACCGTTCCCAGTGGTACATTCAATTTGTCAGCGATCTCATTATATTTATAGCCACTTAAAAACATGGAAAAAGGAACTTTCAATTCATCATTCAATCCATTAATGGCTTTTGTGATTTCCTGAATCTGATAAGCTCCGTCCGGAGAATCAAATCCCGAATCATTCACGACGTCCAAATTATACAAATCAACACCCTGATCAACAACGGTTTGCGTACGAACAATCTTATGATAATTGTTTATAAAGATATTACGCATTACGGTCAAGACCCAGCCTTTAAAATTAATATTGTCAACAAACTTTTCCTGATTGTCTAAAACCTTCAGCGTTGTGTCTTGCATCAAATCCTGGGCGTCATCCCGATTTGCGGTGAGCATCAATGCAAAATTCATCATGTTTTCTTGCATGCTCAATAATTTTTTCTGAAATTGCAACGCATTCATATTACTTACTATTTATAAAAGGTTAATACCGGTTAAGTATAGCCCCTCACTATTGAGAGACAATACAAATGTAGGAAATATTATTGATACTGGATGACGCTTTGAGGAATATTAATATTAAAAATCGTAACTTAATATATTTATAACAAATTCAGCTGAAAATGAACAGCTTTTACAAGTTTACAACTTGAAGAATTTCAAAATTCACAAGTTGTATGTTACAATTTTCAATTAAGTATAAAAAGTATAGCTAATTAGATAAAATGATGAAAAATTCAGGATTCTTATTATTACTGTTATTTATAGCGATAACAACCTTTAAATCAACAGCTAAAGAACAAAAACTAGTCTATCAAATCGACATAAAGAAAGAGATTGATAATACTACCCGCTTATACCTTCGTAACGGATTGGAAGAAGCGAAATCATTGGGGGCCGATGCCGTTCTTCTTCATATGAACACCTATGGAGGATTGCTCGAAGCAGCGGATTCAATGCGTACCGCAATCTTGTACAACCCTGTTCCCGTCTACGTTTTTATCGATAATAATGCTGCTTCGGCCGGAGCGCTGATATCGATTGCGTGTAAAAAAATCTTTATGAGGAAAGGCGCCAACATCGGTGCCGCGACTGTCGTTAACCAAACCGGAGCCGCTTTGCCTGATAAATATCAATCATACATGCGTTCGATGATTCGATCGACAGCCGAAGCACACGGAAAAGATACGATCATCCAGGGAACGGATACTACATACAGATGGAAAAGGAATCCGCTGATAGCCGAAGCCATGGTGGACGAACGTGTCATTGTTCCGAATCTGATCGACTCGGGCAAAGTGCTCACCTTCACTGCCGACGAGGCACTGGAATGGGGCTATTGCGACGGCATTGCGGAAACACCCGGTGAAGTGATCACAAAGTATCTGGGATACAACAATTATGAACTGAAGACATACGAACCGTCCTGGTATGACGACCTGAAAGGTTTCCTGATGAATCCGATGTTGCAATCGCTTCTTATCATTATTATTATAGGGGGTATCTATTTCGAAATGCAGACGCCGGGACTCGGCTTCCCGTCGGCAGCCGCCATCGTCGCCGCGATTCTTTATTTCGCTCCTTTATATATGGACGGACTGGCACAGAACTGGGAAATACTGGTCTTTATCATCGGACTACTGTTAATTGCAGCGGAGATATTTATCATCCCGGGATTCGGTATAGCGGGCATCAGCGGCATCATCTTTCTGGTTGCCGGATTGACACTCAGCCTGCTGAATAATACGGATTTCAACTTCGAAGCAGTTTCTTCCAAAGAAATCGGAGAAGCGGCATTGACCGTCCTGATCGGATTGGGGCTGGGCTTCGTGCTGATGATCTGGTTATCCAACAAAATCGGGACAAAAGGTATGTTCCGGAAAGTAGCGCTCCACAAAGACCTTGAAGACGCCCACTCCTCCCCTTCATTGACTCCGCTGATCGGGAAGGAAGGAACAGCTTTCACCGTGCTCCGTCCTTCGGGTAAAGTAATGATCGACAACGAACTCTACGATGGTGTATCGGATTCCGGCTTCATTGAAAAAGGGACAAAAGTGAAAGTGGTCCGTTTTGAGAATGCACAGGTATATGTGGAAACCTCCGATCTATAACGCCAGCTTATCGTTGCCGGGCACCCGTTGATAAAAAATACGTTTATCAACGACCACATATTGCAGGGCATCGATCGCCAGCAAATCGCTCAGAATATTTTTGGCCGTGTAATAATTTACATGGCCAATACGGCAAAGCTGACCTGCATTGATATAAGGATATTGCTCCAGGTAAGAGAACAGCCGCTCTACCGGCTTGCTGATCTTCACCAGTGTCCCGTCTTTCCGGCGCTTCTTCTCCCACGAAAGAACCAAAATCTCATTTGCCAGGATATTCTCGTCGGCTACACGGATATAGGCTTTATACTTATCCTCTTTATCAGGCGCCAGATGAGGTTTGTCCGCACTGGGCGCTATATAGATTTCCAAAACGGTTTTCCCGTTTATTTCCCAGCGGGTAGCCTCGAAAGGGACTTCCGGCTGAGTGTACATTTTAGATGCAGCCTCAATCATATAATACTCTTCCTCACTGTGGACACCGGAGATATTCCCGTTGTCTTTCACCCCAATCAGCAACCGACCGCCATCGGTATTGGCAAAAGCAGACAAGGTGCGGGCAATCTTCTTACTGTCGCTCACTTCGAACTTAAAATCGAGTTGTTGATGCTCGCCCTGTTCAATCAATGCTTCTATCGGATGTTTCTTCTTCATTTTGGCTCATTATTTGACCTGCAAAATTAAAATAAATGTCTAACTTTGCCAACCGAAAAAGAGTGAAAGCATGTCACAGATCCCTTCATTAATTTCAGACCTGGCAGTAATACTGATTTCTGCGGGGCTTGTTACTTTGCTTTTCAAGAAATTAAAGCAACCGGTCGTACTTGGCTATATTGTTGCCGGAATTCTGGCAGGACCAGCCATTAAAGAAATCCCTACCGTTACAGACGTAGAAAGTATCCGTATCTGGGCCGACATCGGTGTCGTGTTCCTGTTGTTTGCCCTGGGACTGGATTTCAGTTTTAAGAAACTGATGAAAGTCGGAGGCACCGCCGTTATCGGAGCGGTCACCGTCGTTATCGGGATGATGACGTTCGGCTATATCACCGGATTGTCGCTCGGCTGGGGGCACATGAACAGTCTTTTCCTGGGCGGAATGCTTTCCATGTCGTCCACGACAATCATATTCAAGGCTTTCGACGATATGGGACTACGCAACCAACGGTTTGCCGGAGTGGTGTTCGGGATATTGGTGGTGGAAGACTTATTTGCCGTCCTGTTGATGGTTTTGCTTTCCACGCTTGCCGTCAGTAAACATGTCGAAGGGATGGAGTTGCTCGACAGCGTGATCAAACTGGGGGTATTCCTGCTCTTCTGTTTTGTAGTCGGCATTTACCTTATTCCTTCTTTCCTGAAAAGAGCACGGACTTTCCTCAATGACGAAACCCTGCTGATCGTCAGTATCGGCTTATGTCTGGGGATGGTCATGATCGCGACTAAAGCCGGATTTTCTTCTGCACTTGGCGCTTTCGTGATGGGGTCTATCCTTGCTGAGACAATCGATGCGGAACATATAGAACATATCGTAAAACCGGTAAAAGACTTGTTCGGAGCCATTTTCTTCGTTTCCGTCGGCATGCTGATCGACCCGGTATTACTTTGGGAATACAAAATACCGATCCTGATACTGACACTTGTCGTCATGGTCGGACAGATACTTTTTGCCACCTTCGGCGTACTATTATCGGGACAGACTGTCAAAGTCGCCATCCAGTCCGGTTTCTCGCTGGCACAAATCGGTGAGTTCGCTTTTATTATCGCCTCTTTGGGACTGACGCTCAAAGTAACGGATAATTTCCTTTACCCGATCGTTGTGGCCGTATCTGTCATAACGACCTTTTTTACGCCCTATATGATACGTATGGCCGAACCGGCTTATAAAATAGCTGAACGAGTCATCCCGGCAAGCTGGATGAGTTTTCTGGAACGTTATTCTTCTGGCTCCAACACGATCCGGCAGAAAAGTGCCTGGGACAAACTGCTGAAAGCATTGGTGCGTATCGTCGGCACCTATACAGCTGTCACGCTGGTACTGATCTTTATCTGGTTGCAATTCGTCGCTCCGTTCATTATCAATCAGCTACCGGGACTGCAAGGACAAATCATTTCCCTGGTTCTGATCCTTCTCCTAATCTCACCGATGCTGCGTGCCATCATGATGAAAAAGAACCATTCCGTAGAATACCAACAATTGTGGCACGACAGCAAATATAACCGTGGTCCGTTGGTTTCCCTGATTGTGCTCCGTATTATATTATGTATAGGGCTCGTCATGCTGCCGATCGCACGCCTGCTGAACACTGCTGTCGGAATAGGGCTCGCCATCGCAGCCACCGTCATAGCCCTGGTTATCTTCTCTAAGCGGTTGAAGAAGCAGTCGATCCTGATGGAACGCCATTTCTTCACAAACCTGACGGCACGTGAACTGGAGAACGAACGGAACGCTCCCATCAACCAACGGTTCGCCAGCCACCTGCTGGAACGCGACCTTCACCTGGCTGATTTTGAAGTGAAGCAAAACTCCCCCAGTATGGGCAAGACACTCAAAGAACTTAATTTCAGGCAGAAATGTAATGTGAACATCGTTACTATTATCCGGGGAAGCAAGCGTATCAACATACCGGGAGGAAACGAACGGCTTTATCCGTTTGATAAGCTGGTCGTAGTCGGTGCGGATGACGACCTGGCCCATTTCCGTCAATACATAGAGGAGCGTTATAAAGAATCGCTGAATAACCTCCAGGAGACTAAGGAGGTGAATATGGAACAATTCTTTATCAGTGAAGGCTCCGGACTTATCGGCCGGACCATCCTTGAATCCGGAATACGCGATAACTCCGGCTGCCTGGTGATCGGCATCGAACGAGATGCCCGTTCAATCAAAAACCCGCCTCCAACAACCGTATTCGAGCAGGGAGATATTGTATGGATCGTCGGCGAACATGAAAAAGTGCTTCGTCTCAGCGAAGGTAAAACAGTAAAATAATTAACTAACGAATAAAAACAACCGGAGTATGAAGTTTATAGGAATAATACCGGCAAGATATGCCTCCACCCGCTTCCCGGGGAAACCTTTGGCCGACATGGCCGGCAGGCCCATGATACAGCGTGTGTATGAACAAGTGAAGGATGTACTGGATGCCGTTTGTGTAGCCACCGACGATAGCCGTATCGAAGCTGCCGTGAAAGCATTCGGCGGAAATGTCGTTATGACTTCCGACCAGCACCGGAGTGGCACCGACCGTGTTTACGAAGCCTACACTAAAGTTAGACAAGGATACGATGTCGTTGTCAATATCCAGGGAGACGAACCTTTCATCCATCCGGAACAGATCGAGACGTTAAAAGCATGTTTTACTGATGTCGGCACGCAGATTGCCACACTGGTAAAACCATTCCGTCCGGACGATGACTTCGAAACGACATTATTCAATGCAAACTCACCGAAAGTCGTTCTCAACAAGAATAACGAAGCAATGTATTTCAGCCGTTCCATCATTCCTTATATGCGCGGCAAAAATTACCAGGAATGGTTACCCAACCATACGTATTACAAACATATCGGTTTGTATGCTTACCGGGCCGATACGCTGAAAGAAATCACCCACCTGCCCCAATCACCGCTGGAGCTTGCCGAAAGCCTGGAACAACTCAGATGGCTCGAAAACGGCTACAAGATAAAAGTCGGCATCACCCAGCAGGAGACAATCGGTATCGACACGCCTGAAGACATGGAGAAAGCACTTGCTTTTCTCAGCCAACAGCATGGCTGAACGCAGTAAGCGCCAGCAATACCAGTAAAAGTCCGGAAGTGACAGATACAGACCATACACTGATTTGCATATACCGGACTTTCTTAAACTGCGTAGCCACCAACACACAAGCCAGCATGATAGCCGGGAAAAATGCCGGAAGCCATGCCTGTGGATATTGATATGCCTGTTCTTCTGAAAGTGAATACAGTTCTTTCAGGAATTCAGGCAGCACAGTACCCGTTATCAATAGCAAAGCCCAATACACCCAATGCTTCTCTCCTATTTCCGCCTCGTACAACAGTACAAGGATTACAAAAATAAACAACCGGCTCCCCACCATACAATAAACCGCAAACAACAAAATAAACCCTGTCACCCAGGAGAGCCATTTTACCTTGATCTGTATATAACCACAAAATATATACAAAACAATAACCAAAGAAAGAATAGAATTCAAATGATAATAAGGACTACAATAGGTCCCCCACTCCATAACAACCGGAAACAGAGCATACAAAGGAGCCATATCCCCTACATTGAATTTCCGCAGAATAAATAAAGAAGCCCACCATTCCAGCATCAACACGGCCGTAATCAAAACAGCCCCGCCACCGACAGGAACAAACAAAGACGTAAGTACTTTCGCCATTGAACAAGCCAGCCATGCAGGTTTCCCCCAATAGCCGACCAACACTTCCGGCAAACTCGCAACACTTACCACCTCTTCCTTCAGGAACAAATGATCCGAATCAAAAAACTGGAAAAAGATAACGCATAGCAATGCAAAGAGTCCAGCTACCCTCTTTTGCAAAAGCTTTTCTTTCTTATCCATCAGTGAACTATTTTTATACCTATTAAACTCAAAACGTAAAGCCGGTACTTGCTATTCCGACCGGATAAGTCGTCAACGTAAGCATAATCATCAATAGTTGACTTATATATCAATAGTGCAAATATATAAATATTTTAATACAACGCACGCCACATTTCTTCAAATTCAAGCGATTGTACAAAATATACAACTTATTGCGCAATCCGGACACAAAAAAGGCGTGCCTGAGTCTTTTCCGGACCGGCACGCCTCTCTTTTATTTATCTTGCAGAAAAAGCTGTTATCTTTTCTTTTTCTGATCCTGTTGTTTCTTCAACTGCTCCTGCTGCATACGCTGCGCTTCTTCCAGACGTTTCATGAAACCTGATTTCTTCTGAGGCTTCTTCTTGTTGGCTTCCAGCTTAGCCAGCAGCTTATCTTCATTAATCGTATAACGGAACACCAATGTCTGAACAATCGTGATCAGCGTAGAAATGAAGTAATAGTAAGTCAGACCCGATGCATACTGGTTGAAGAATACCAAGAACATCAGCGGCATCATATACATCATCGCCTTCATACCCGGCATCTGTTGCTGTCCGGTATTGGTCATTTCCATATTATACTTGGTATAGATAACGTTGGTGATTGTCATCAGCAGACAGAACAAACTGATGTGGTTACCAAAATACGGAGTGATAATAGGAATGTATTTGTTCCAACTGAAAATAGCATCGTATGTTGACAAATCGTGCGCCCAAAGGAAACTCTGGTGACGCAGTTCGATTGCCGACGGGAAGAACATGAACAAGGCGATCAAAATCGGCATCTGCAACAGCATCGGGATACAACCTGCCATCGGGCTTGCCCCGGCTCGGCTATACAATTCCATAGTTGCACGCTGGCGTTCCACCGCTTTATCCTGTCCCGGATATTTGGCATTAAGCTCTTCCACCTGCGGACGAAGCACACGCATCTTCGCTGACGACATATATGATTTATATGTCAACGGGAATAAAATCAGTTTCACGATAATCGTCATCAACAGGATGATCAGACCGTAACTCTTGATATATTTACCCAGGAAGTCAAACATCGGAATGACGAAATACTGGTTCACCCAACGGAAGACACTGGCACCCAGCGGAACCAAACGTTCCAGATCCAACTGCTGGTCCGAAGCAACCCCTTTGTCATACGATTTCAGCAACGGATAGCTGTTCGGTCCGAAGAAATAACGGAAAGTCGTTGCCTCATTGCCTCTCAGGTCAAAAGGAACAGCTGTTGTAGTCTTAAACTCTTTAACGATACCGTCTGCCTCAACCATCTTTGAATCGAAAGTAGCGCTTTCAAAACCTTCATCGGCAATCATCACCGTCGAGAAGAATTTATCTTTATAAGCAATCCATTTCAGACGACCCGACACCTTCTTGTCTTCGCTCTTGCTTTCGCTCAGCTGCTCCACATCATCGGACAGGAATTTATAATACAAGGCAGTATATCTGTTTTCATATTTGATACCCTGTTCCTGCTGGCGGATTTTCTGACGCCATACCATATCCAAAGCTGTCGTACTCGGAGCCAGGACACCGTTCAGGCCCGTTCCCTTAATATCGAACTGAACCATATAATCGTCCGGCTTGACTGTATAGATAAAGTCCAGTGAACTACCTTCACCTGTATTCAGTCGCATCACCAACCGGTTCGGGTCCTGTGTTTTCACCGGAGTGAAATACAGGTCGGCTGTGTTCAATACGCGGTTGGTTGCTGTTACCAGGGTAAAGTCAAGCGAAGCCTCTTTTCCTTCAAACAGGATGACCGGCTTATCATCATACGTTGTATAATCCTTCAGGCGGGCATATGAAATACGTCCTCCCTTATTACTGATATGCAGTTCGATCAGATCATTTTCCAAAACAGTTACATCATCTGTACCTGTCATTGCTTCAGCGAATACACCGAAACTGCTCTTCAGCCGGGCATCTCTCGCAGAATCCGGCAAGCTATCAAAAGAATTATCGGCAGTGCTTTTGCTGTCTTCGCGTTGCAACTCCGCCTGTTTAGCCAGTTCGATCTGAGCGATCGAGTCCTGATAACGGCGCTGGGCTTCCAACTGCTCAGGCGTCGGTTTGTTAAACCAGCTGAATGCAAATAAAACAATACCAATAAGCAGAAAACCAATTAATGTGTTTTTATCCATCTATAACGTTGTTATTTATTATCAATAGCGGCTTTCACAAAGCTCACGAAAAGTGGATTCGGATTAACTACCGTACTGTTGTATTCCGGATGGAACTGAACACCAACGAACCATTTCAACGCAGGAATTTCTACCACTTCCACCAGACCGGTTTCCGGATTCTCGCCTGCACATTTCATGCCGGCTTCTTCAAACTGTTCGCGATACTGGCTGTTGAATTCGAAACGGTGGCGGTGACGTTCCTGGATATGTTCTTTTCCATAAGCCTCATAGGCTTTGGAACCTTTCTTCAGGATACAGTCGTAAGCTCCCAGACGCATAGAACCTCCCATATTGGTAATGTTCTTCTGTTCTTCCATCAGGTCGATCACCTTAAACGGCGTATTCGGCTCCATCTCGGTCGAATTGGCATCCGTCATACCCAAAACGTCGCGGGCAAATTCAATCACCATACATTGCATACCCAGGCAGATACCCAGGCAAGGCACATCGTTTTCGCGGGCATATTTCAAGGCAGCGAACTTTCCTTCGATACCGCGCTGTCCGAATCCCGGAGCAATCAGGATACCATCCATGTCCTTCAACTGTTCAGCCGCATTGGCTTCAGTCAGTTTTTCCGAATGGAACAAATGAAGATCCAGTTTGCGGTCGTTGTAGATAGCAGCCTGCAACAATGATTCGTCGATTGACTTATAAGCATCCTGTAATTCCACATATTTACCAACCAGACCGATCTTAACTGTTTCGGTAGCATCCGTCTTTTTCTTCAGGAACTCTTTCCAGGGTTTCATTTCCGGAGTCGGCCCTACTTCCAGTCCCATCTTTTTCAGGATAGTTACATCCATGTTCTGACGCTGCAATACCAGCGGAACTTCATAAATAGTAGGAACGTCGACCGACTGCACTACAGCGTCGGCGTCTACGTTACAGAACAAAGCAACCTTGCGGGTAATATCATTACTCAGCAAATGTTCAGTTCTCAAGACCAGTACATCCGGCTGGATACCCAGTTCCTGCAACTGTTTTACAGAATGCTGTGTAGGTTTCGTTTTAAATTCTTTCGCAGCTGCGATATAAGGTACATAAGTAAGATGTACGCACATACAGTTCTTACCCAGTTCCCATTTCAGCTGGCGAACGCTTTCGATGAAAGGCAGCGATTCGATATCGCCTACTGTTCCACCGATTTCCGTGATCACAAAGTCAAACTTGTACTTCGATCCCAGCAGCTTCACATTTCTCTTGATCTCGTCGGTGATATGAGGAACAACCTGCACAGTCTTGCCCAGATAATCGCCCTTGCGTTCCTTATTTATCACACTCTGATAAATACGACCTGTCGTAATATTGTTCGAGCGTGTAGTCGGAACATTCAGGAAACGTTCATAATGTCCCAGGTCCAGGTCCGCTTCATGTCCGTCTACGGTTACATAACATTCACCGTGCTCATAAGGGTTCAATGTACCCGGATCGATATTAATGTAGGGGTCAAACTTTTGGATAGTAACCTTGTAACCTCTCGCCTGAAGGAGTTTACCCAATGATGCAGCAATAATTCCCTTACCTAAAGAAGAGACTACGCCGCCCGTAACGAAGATGTACTTTGTATCTGCCACGATAGTAATATTTTAATTGTCTTTAATTGCTCACTCGCATTTCAAAACTGCAAAGTTAGTCATTTTCATTCAGACAGCAAGTGTCTCGGATATTTTTTCAAAGCACATTCATCCGCATTCCGGTTTCCCTATTAGTTCAGATTGTTATATGATGTGAAAGATTAGTAGATTTCATACTTTTTATCTAATTTCGCACCGTAGATACTTATAGATTGTAAATAAAAAGGAATTATGGTTATCAAGAGATACTTCATTCTATTTTCTATACTTTCATTATTGACAAACCTGGCAAATGCACAGGAAGTGACAACTATTACCGGAACCAATCTTAAAGATACAGTACAGAGTAATGCGGCTGATACTATCCCAATGATTGAAATCGAAGATCTGGACCTGGATAATATCATAAGCCTGCGGGCACAATTCGAGAAACAAAACCAGTCATATTCAGCACCGGTCACACCGAATGAAAATCTGCTTCGCTTCCTGAAAAAAGACGAAGTGGAACTGTCGGACGAAGCCATGTACTGGGCACGTCTGGTGCGCGATGCTTCCACTATCTTCGACGCGAATATGACATTTCAGGATACAGTCATAGCAGACCCGCTGTTTTTACCGCTCATATTCAAAGGGAAACTCCTTCCGAAAGATCTTTCCTTCTACGATGAAGATGCATGGAAAAATAAAATCGATATCCCGCAACCTTTTATTCAGGACACCATATTTAAAGAAGAGGTGTTCAGACAGCAGTTCCGCGAGAAAGCACAAAGAAATATAGAAGCCAACCATCCTGAATATTTCCGTTATTCAATGAGGGATCTACCTCAGGACAAAGTAGTTGCCAAAGTGATCAGAAAGCCGACCTACCAACCGGACCTGATCAAGGTAGAAAGCGAAGCAGACTTCAGTGACGTGGATGCACCGGTAAAATTCATTCCCGAAAGACGTTACTGGACGTCACATTTCGAAAGTTCTTTACAGTTTGCTCAGAATTACATCTCTCCGAACTGGCATAAAGGGGGTGTAAGTACGCTGAACCTGACCAACCGCGAACTGTTTACATATAATTATAATAAGGAAAAGATAAAGTTCGACAATTCACTGGAAATAAAGAACAACCTGTATACCGCTCCCAAAGATACTTTGCGCGATTACAAAGTCGGAGATGACGTGTTCCGTATCTACAGTAACTTTGGTTATAAGGCATTCAACAAATGGTACTACACACTGGATCTTGACTTCAAAACCCAGCTTTTCAGCAGTTATGCCGAAAACCAGAACGTTAAACTGGCCGGACTGCTCTCACCTTTCAGTATTAATTTCGGTCTTGGTATGAAATACGACCTGGATAAAACGTTCGCGTCGTCCAAACACAAAAAAGTAACGTTAAGTGCCAACCTTGCACCGTTATCTTATACGTACGTTCGTACATTAGATAAAGACATCGACCTGGGCCGGCATTTCCAGAAGAGAGACGGAGAAGAAGAGTTTCCTTACAAACAAAGCCTGTTCGGTTCTACCGTCAACGCAACTATGACATTCCAGTTCAGCCGGAATATCATCTGGTATTCGCGTTTCTATTACATGACAGATTATAAGCGTATCCAGGGAGAGTTCGAAAACCGTCTGAATATGGCAATAAGTCGATTCTTCTCGACTATCATCTCGCTGAACTTACGTTATGATGATGGTATCTCCAAGCATGAAGACTTCGACAGCTACTTACAGATTAACGAGTTGTTGAGCTTTGGCTTTAATTACAAATGGTAAGCTGAACACGATTATTTCTGTAATAAACTTTGTTAATCGTGACATAATATCCAAATAATCCTTACTTTTGCCCCTGATTTTGCAATGTCGAGATTACAAACATGAGTGAAAGTATCAATCACAACGGAATAATAGAGAAGATCGATGGCAATGCGGTCTTTGTCAGAATCATTCAACAATCGGCCTGCTCCGGTTGCCACGCACAAAGCATGTGCAGCGCATCTGAAAAGAAGGAAAAGATCATTGAAGTGAACGACAATAACCCCGGCAGATTCCATGTGAACGAAGAAGTAACCCTATGTGGCCAGAGTTCGCTCGGCCTGCAAGCGGTTTTTCTGGCCTTTGTGCTTCCTCTGATTGTTGTAGTTGCGGCGATTGTAGCAGGAAGCTGTTTGCAATGGGACGAAACAACCAGCGGGTTAACCGGTCTATTACTACTAGTTCCCTACTACAGTATATTATACTTTTTACGCGAGAAACTGAAAAGAAAATTTATATTTACCTTGAAAAAACTTAATTGATCAAATATCATGATTTTAATTGCCGTTATTTCATTAGGAGCCATTGGAGCCATCGGCGCAGTATTCCTCTACGCCGCCTCCAAGAAGTTTGAAGTATACGAAGATCCTCGTATCGCAGAGGTCCAGGAGGCATTGCCCGGAGCCAACTGCGGAGGTTGCGGTTACCCCGGTTGCGGTGGTTTTGCGGCAGCCTGTGTAAAGGCCGATTCACTGGAAGGACTGCTTTGTCCGGTCGGTGGCGCCGAAACAATGGGTAAGGTCGCATCCATCCTCGGTATGGAAGCTGCTACAGCCGAACCAATGGTAGCAGTTGTCCGTTGCAACGGAACCTGCCAGGCCCGTCCGCGTACCAACCAGTATGATGGCGTAAAAAGCTGTGCCATAGCATCCTCTTTGTACGGAGGCGAAACGAACTGTACGTTCGGTTGCCTGGGTTACGGCGACTGCGAAAGTGCCTGTACCTTCGACGCCATCCACATCAATCTGACAACCGGACTACCGGAAGTGGACGAGGACAAATGTACTTCATGCGGAGCCTGCGTCAAAGCTTGTCCGAAAAACATTATCGAACTGCGCAAAAAGGGACCGAAATCACGCCGTATCTTCGTCAGCTGTGTAAACAAAGACAAAGGAGCTGCTGCCCGTAAAGCATGTGCGAACGCTTGTATCGGTTGTGGTAAATGTGTGAAAGAATGTCCGTTCGAAGCAATTACGCTCGAAAACAACGTGGCTTATATCGACTACCGCAAATGCCGTCTGTGCCGTAAATGCGTAGCAGTATGTCCGACCGGAGCAATTCACGAATTGAACTTCCCGCCCCGTAAAGAAGCCGCCCCTGCTGTGGACGCCGACAAAGTAAAGCCAGTAACGCCTAAAGCTGCACCGGCCCCTAAAGCCGAAGCACCGACAAAAGTCGAAGTTGCACTGGCAACAGCGCCTGAAACAATAACAAAAGAAGAAACAACTCAAAAATAAAAATCTAATAGTATGCTAAGGACATTTCGAATCGGAGGTATACATCCACCCGAAAATAAATTGTCTGCCGGGAAGAAAATAACCGGACTGGCTATACCCAAGCAGGTTATTATACCGCTAAGCCAGCATATCGGGGCTCCTGCCCAGGCTGTGGTAAAGAAGGGTGATACGGTTAAAGTAGGTACGCTTCTCGCCAAAGCCGGAGGTTTTGTATCGGCGAATATCCACTCGTCGGTATCCGGTAAAGTAAACAAGATAGATAACGCTCTCGACGCAAGCGGATACAAACGTCCCGCTATCTATATTGATGTGGAAGGTGACGAATGGGAAGAGTCGATCGACCGCAGCGAAACGCTCGTGAAAGAGTGCCCGCTTCCTTCCAAAGAGATCGTAGACAAGATCGCCGCAGCCGGTATCGTGGGTCTGGGTGGTGCGACATTCCCCACACAGGTCAAACTGATGCCGCCTCCCGGAAGCAAAGCCGAGATCATCATTATCAATGCCGTAGAATGTGAGCCGTATCTGACTTCCGACCATTCATTGATGATGGAGAAGGCAGAGCAGATTCTGGTCGGCGTTACGCTGTTGATGAAAGCTGTAAATGTAACAAAAGCAGTGATCGGTATCGAAAACAACAAGCCTGACGCCATCGCTCATCTGAGTAAACTGGCTACAGCCTATAAAGGTATCGAGATTATGCCGCTGAAAGTACAGTATCCGCAAGGAGGTGAAAAGCAATTAATCGATGCTGTGATTCGCCGTCAGGTGAAGAGCGGTGCACTGCCTATTTCCGCCGGAGCTGTAGTACAAAATGTAGGAACTGCTTTTGCAGTGTATGAAGCGGTAATGAAAAACAAACCTTTGTTTGAACGCGTCGTTACCGTGACAGGTAAAGCTGTTACCAATCCTTCCAACTTCCTGGTCCGTATGGGTACGCCTATCAGTGCACTGATTGAAGCTGCCGGTGGTGTTCCTGAAAATACAGGAAAGATAATCGGTGGCGGCCCGATGATGGGAAAAGCCCTGATTGCTCCGGAAGTACCGGTAACGAAAGGTAGTTCAGGCGTATTGCTCCTGACAAAAGAAGAGTCTGTCCGCAAACCGATGCGCGACTGTATCCGCTGTGCCAAATGTGTCAGCGTTTGTCCGATGGGCCTCAACCCTACCCTGCTGATGAATGCAACAGAATTTGCAGAATGGGATTTGGCCGAGAAGAATTATATCACCGACTGTATCGAGTGCGGTTCTTGTAGTTATACCTGCCCGGCCAACCGTCCGTTGCTGGATTATATCCGTTCGGGTAAAGGAAAGGTAATGGGTATCATACGGGCACGAAAGTCATAAAAACAGAGCAATATGGAAAATAATTTAATAGTATCTCCTTCGCCCCATATCCACGGCGGCGATAGCATAAGCAAAAATATGTATGGTGTACTGATTGCCCTTGTTCCGGCTTTCCTGGTATCCCTCTACTACTTCGGGTTGGGTGCGCTGATCGTTACTGCAACATCGGTCGTAGCCTGCGTCCTCTTTGAATATCTGATCCAGAAGTTCCTGATGAAAAAGGAACCGACCGTATGTGACGGTTCGGCTATCCTGACCGGTGTACTGCTGGCATTCAACCTGCCGTCGAACCTGCCTGTATGGATCATCCTGATCGGTGCACTGGCAGCAATCGGTATCGGTAAGATGTCGTTCGGCGGACTGGGTAACAATATTTTTAACCCGGCATTAGTCGGACGTGTATTCCTGCTGATCTCTTTCCCGGCACAGATGACGATGTGGCCGGAAGTCGGACAGCTGACAGCCTACACCGACGCAACCACCGGTGCAACTGTTTTATCACTGATGAACGAAGGGGCACTCGACAAGTTGCCTACCCTGGTAGATATGTTGTTAGGTAAAATGGGCGGCAGCCTTGGTGAAGTAAGTGCACTGGCATTGCTGCTGGGACTCGTCTTTATGTTATGGAAAAAGATTATTACCTGGCAGATTCCGGTTTCTATCCTGCTGACCGTATTTGTATTCACAGGTATTATGCACCTGGTTAATCCGGTACAATACGCAAGTCCGTTCGTTCACCTGCTGTCGGGAGGTCTGATGCTGGGAGCCATCTTTATGGCAACCGACTATGTGACTTCGCCCATGAGTAAGAACGGTATGCTGGTTTACGGTGTCGGTATCGGTATTCTGACCACCGTTATCCGTCTGTTTGGTTCTTATCCGGAAGGTATGTCGTTTGCTATTCTTATTATGAATGCATTTACCCCGCTGATCAACAGTTATATCAAACCTAAACATTTTGGAGGGAAATAAGCATGGCAAAACTAAAATCAACATTACCCAATATGCTCTTGTCGCTTACCATCATCTGTTTGGTTGCGGGAGCGATATTAGCCGGAGTAAATATGTACACTACCGGCCCGATTGCAGCCTCCAAAGCTGCTGCGCTGGAAGCTGCTATCAAAGCTGTTACACCTGAATTCGACAACAAACCGTCAGAGGACGCTTATATGGCAGTTACAGGCGACGGCGATTCCCTGAAAATCTATCCGGCTACCAAAGGCGGAGAGTTCGTAGGTGCAGCTGTCGAAAGTAATACAAAAAAAGGATTCAGCGGAGAGATCAAAGTGATCGTCGGATTCGATAAGGAAGGCAAGTTATTGAACTATTCCGTATTACAGCATGCAGAAACTCCCGGTCTGGGAGCTAAAATGCAGGAATGGTTCAGTACGGACAAGAATAAACAAAGCGTTTTGGGACGCAGCCTGTCCGCCGGACCATTAAAAGTAACTAAAGACGGTGGCAACGTGGATGCTATCACAGCAGCAACCATCACCAGCCGTGCATTTCTGGATGCGGTGAACCGTGCTTACAGCGCATTCGCCGGAACTGACGGAGTAACCGGTGCAACAACCGCTAACACTAACGAGGGAGGAAACGACAATGAGTAATATGAAAGTATTGATGAACGGTATCATCAAAGAGAACCCGACATTTGTCTTGTTGCTGGGTATGTGTCCAACTCTGGGAACAACTTCTTCAGCATTGAACGGTATGAGTATGGGACTGGCAACCATGTTCGTTCTGATCTGTTCCAATATGGTTATTTCAGCCTTGAAGAACCTGATCCCCGACATGGTACGTATTCCGGCCTTTATTGTCGTAATCGCAACATTCGTAACCGTCGTGCAGATGTGCATGGAAGCATTCGTTCCGGCTCTTTACGCCAGCCTGGGATTGTTCATCCCGCTGATCGTTGTAAACTGTATCGTGTTGGGACGTGCGGAAGCATTTGCCGCTAAAAACGGAGTGATCCCTTCCGCATTCGACGGATTAGGTATGGGACTCGGCTTTACGTTGGCACTTACCTTGCTCGGAGCTACCCGCGAACTGCTGGGAACAGGTAAACTGTTCGGCCTGACCCTGATGCCCGAACAATATGGTTCGCTGATCTTTGTATTGGCTCCGGGTGCCTTTATCGCGCTGGGTTACCTGATTGCTATTGTTAATAAATTGCGTAAAGCCTGATATTAAAAAACGAAAGATATGGAATATATACTAATATTTATCGCAGCCGTATTCGTCAACAACGTAGTGTTGGCGCAGTTCCTGGGTATCTGTCCGTTCCTGGGCGTATCGAAGAAGGTGGAAACGGCAGCCGGTATGGGTGCAGCAGTAACATTCGTGTTGACGATCGCAACCATCGTTACTTTCCTGGTGCAGAAATATATCCTGGATAAGTTCGGATTGGGCTTTATGCAGACCATCAGCTTTATCCTGATCATCGCCGCGCTGGTTCAGATGGTCGAGATCATCCTGAAAAAGGTTTCTCCGGCTCTTTACCAGGCACTTGGCGTGTTCCTGCCGCTGATCACCACCAACTGTTGTATTCTGGGTGTCGCCATCCTCGTAATACAAAAAGAATATAATTTATTGGAATCTGTTGTATATGCAATATCAACAGCTATTGGATTTGCGCTAGCTTTAGTTATCTTTGCAGGGATAAGAGAACAGTTGGCTTTGACACGTGTTCCCGAAGGTATGAAAGGTACCCCTATTGCGCTGATAACAGCCGGTTTACTGGCAATGGCGTTTATGGGATTCTCCGGAATCGTATAATTTAATCTAAATAGAGACTAGCATGAAAAAGAAAATCTTAGTAGCAGGTGGAACCGGATATATTGGCTCACACACTACAGTTGAGTTGCAGAATGCAGGTTATGATGTTGTTATCATCGACGACCTGTCAAACTCCAATATCGAAGTGTTGGATGGCATTGAAAAGATCACAGGTATCCGTCCTGAATTCATCAAACTGGATTTAAAAGATAAAGAAGGAACCCGCGAAGCATTGAGGGCTCATCCGGGTATCAACGGTATCATCCTTTTCGCAGCAAGCAAAGCTGTTGGCGAATCGGTTCAGCAGCCGCTGAAGTACTACCGTAACAATGTTGTTACGCTGGTAAACCTACTGGAACTGATGCCGGAATTTAATATCGAAGGTATTGTATTCTCTTCTTCCTGTACCGTTTACGGACAGCCTGATCCCGAAAACCTGCCTGTAACAGAAGATGCCCCGATCAAACCGGCTACTTCTCCTTATGGCAACACCAAACAGATCAACGAAGAGATCATTCGCGATACTATTCACGCAAATGCTCCGTTCAAGAGCATTATCCTGCGTTACTTCAACCCGATCGGTGCTCACCCGAGTGCAGAAATCGGCGAATTGCCTAACGGTGTTCCCCAGAACCTGATCCCGTATCTGACACAGACTGCAATCGGTATCCGCAAGGAACTGAGCGTATTCGGTGATGACTATGATACACCTGACGGCTCTTGTATCCGCGACTATATCAATGTAGTCGACCTGGCAAAAGCACACGTAATCGCTATGGACCGTATGCTGGGTGGTAAAACTGAAGAAAATGTTGAATATTTCAACCTGGGAACCGGTAACGGTGTAACGGTGTTGGAACTGATCAATACATTCGAAAAAGCTACCGGTGTAAAAGTTCCTCACAAAATCGTAGGTCGTCGCGAAGGTGATATCGAAAAAGTTTGGGCTAATCCGGAACGTGCCAATAAGGTATTGGGATGGACTGCTAAAGAAACATTGTCCGATACATTGGCTTCTGCCTGGAAATGGCAGGAAAAACTGCGCGAACGCGGTATCCAATAAAAGAAAAGTCTTTTTTAAATAAGCATGCCGGAAGATTCTCCAGAGATTTCTTCCGGCATTTTTCTTGATCCCCCACATTGCAACCGGAACTTATCAATGAAACGTCAACTGAGCTTCAAAACCAACATCAGACATCAAAACAGGCTCGTCGGAGGACCGGATTCGTCAAATAGCAGAAAAAAGCATACATTCCTATTGAATTATAACGTTTTTTCCATCTCCATATATATTTTTTATCTACTTTTGGGGATTCCTTTCGTAACAGACAGATGATTTGTTATATAAATGGCGATAAAAAACATGACAAGCGAATATAAAGAGAAGTTACAAGCGTACGGAGTTAACCTGGACAGTGCATTAAACCGTTTCATGGATAATGAACAGTTTTATGAAAGAATACTCTCCAAATTCCCTATGGATGAAAACTTCATCCTGATGGAAAGAAGCCTCAATGAGAATAATATTTCCCAGGCTTTCAGACATGCCCATACATTAAAAGGACTGGCGGCAACGCTTGACCTGACAAATATATCGGACATATTGATCCCGATGACGGAAAAACTCAGAGCCGGAGAGAGTGAAGGTATACAAGACCTGTTTGATCAGTTGAAAGTACAATACAAACTAATCTGCGACCTGATTACCGAACACAAAGCAAGATAATAAAACAAACTGCATGGATAAGAGGCTTACATCAAATAAATCATTGGCTAACTACCAATACCTCATGGATACTATCTGGACTATCTACCTGGAGGACGGAAGTGTCGAAATACAGAAAGACTCCATGATTCCGGAGTTGGAAAATACGAAACATGATTACGTCATTCTCAATAACACGATAAAGAATGATGTCTATCCGCCTGACCATATTTTATGGGACGAAACAGTTTCGCTTGAAGCCTTCCATAAAATGATAGCCGAAGGATGTTTCCACAAAAAATTCGACATGCGTTTCTGTAACAAACATTTCGGTTTTGAATGGCACGAAGCCTTTATAGATATCTTGACTAACAAAGAAGGCATACCCGACAGGGTTGTCCTCTCCAGCCACAATGTTAATGATTTCAGGAAATCACAAATCATTGAAACAGCCGTAAAAGCAGAATACGACTATGTGATTTATATCGAAGCATCTAAAAACAGTTATGTCATGTACACTTCCGGTACGGAAAGCGAAACTCCTCCTCCGGTAGCCAGCAGTAACTATGAAGCGGTAGTTGCAGAGTACAACCGACAGTATATGGAACCGGAATTTTGTGATGCAATGACCGAGAAAATGAGTATCGCCCACGTCGATCCGATACTGCGACAGCATGGAGAGTATATTTTATATGGTACCATGATAGAAAACGGTGAAAAACGTGAAAAGAAAATGCGATTCAGCTACTTCGACAGGGAACAAAACATCTGGTTGATGACCAGGACCGATATAACTGAAATCAAGGAAGAGAGAAAACAGAAGCTATTGTTGCAGGAAGCCCTACAGAGCGCAACTGCCGCCAACCGTGCCAAGTCAGACTTCCTGTCACGAATGAGCCATGACGTACGTACTCCCATAAATGCAATCGTGGGTATGACGGCAATAGCCGGTCTTCATATGAACGACCAGAACCGCATAGCCGATTGTCTGAAGAAGATAACCATATCTTCCAAGCTCCTGCTCAACCTGATAAACGAAGTACTGGATATGTCGAAGCTCGAAAGCGGTAAGATCATGCTGACGGAAGAGACATTCAAACTCGATGAACTGCTGGAAAGTTTATTTATCATGGTGCAGTCGGCCTTTGAAGCAAAAAAGCAAAAGTTAGTAATACACAGCAAAGTAAAGCACGAATGCCTGATCGGTGACGTACAACGCATACAACAAGCACTGTTGAATATGCTGACAAATGCAATCAAATATACCCCAAACAAAGGACTAATACAAATTTCAGTCGAGGAGAAACCTTCCGTTTATAACGGTTACGGGCAATTTGAAATAGCCGTCACGGACAATGGCATAGGGATGAAACCTGAATTCTTAAGCAAAGTATTCGAGCCGTTCGAACGGTCGGACGATAAAGTCATCCGCAATATCCAGGGTACCGGACTCGGTATGGCGATCAGTCGTCATATCGCCCAGATGATGAACGGGGATATCCTGGTAGAAAGCGAATATGGAAAAGGTTCCAAATTCACCATGAGATTCCATGTCAAACTGGGAGGCATGGATGAATACGACAACAATCTATTAATAGACCTGCCGGTATTGGTTGTGGATGATGATGATATATCCTGCGAAATAGCCTGTGAAAACCTGCAAGAATTAGGGATGAAGCCGGAATGGGTTCTTTCCGGTCAGGATGCCGTACAGAAAGTAAGCGACGGGAACAAGTATTTTGCAATCATCATAGACCTGATGATGCCCAACATGAATGGCATTGAAACAACCTACAAAATACGGGAATGCGTAGGACCGGATGTTCCTATCATCATCATTTCGGCTTACGACTATTCCGACTACGAAATCGAAGCCTTGAAAGCTGGGGTCAACGGTTTCATCTGTAAGCCTATCATGAAGTCCAAACTGTTCCTCCTGATGAAAAAGTTTGCCACAAACAAAAAAGAGGAAGAAGAGGTCACTATCGTACCATCTATCGTCGCCTCTTTCCCAGGCAAACGGATACTCGTTGTGGAAGACAACGACCTGAACCGTGAGATCGCTTATGAATTGCTACAGGAAACCGGTGCTGAAATTGAAACAGCCAGCGACGGGCTGGAAGCCGTAAACAAGGTTTCCGCTTCCCCTGAAGGATATTACGATTTCATAATTATGGATATACAAATGCCTGTCATGGACGGTCTTGAAGCCACCCGGCAAATCCGTCTTCTCGACCGGCAAGACACCAAGGACTTACCGATCGTAGCCATGTCGGCCAACGCTTTTGCCGAAGACGTGCGGCTAAGCCTGGAAGCCGGAATGAACGAACATATCGCCAAACCCATAGAAATAGACAGGCTTTACAGTGTTATGGGAAAGTGGTTCCGTTGAATACCCCCAATCGGTTTATTTCAACAGCGCATCGATAGCTTCACGCCAATCTTCCCTGTTTTGGGGTTGGTAGGTGATGAAGCCCAATGTACGTCCTACTTCGATATTGCTTTTACCATCATCCACAAAGAGCGTCTCTGCCGGAATCAGTCCGCTGTCTTTGATCATATAGTCAAAGATACGCCGGTCGGGTTTCGTTACGCCGACTTCATACGAGGTGTACATTTTGTCAAAATAGGCACCGATCGGACGACCTGCCGGAGTAAACTCGTTTGTCCTTGCCCACCCTTCCTGGATGATGGGATTGGTATTGCTCAACAGATAAACATTGTAGTGCTCGCGAAGTTTCAACACATAATCGAGCTTATATTGAGGCGTATCGGCGATAAATCCCAGCCAACCGGATTTTATATCTTCATACGTCAGGTCCTTCCCCGTATGCTCCTGAAGCTTTTGGCAAAACTCGTCAGCACTGATCGTACCGTTTTCTACTTCCAGAAAGATACCTTTCTGCTCATAAGGATCCAGCAACTGTTCCGCATCCTCCACCCCGATCTCTTTGAAACGACGAACTGCCTGATCATGGTCCAGGTCTATAAAAACTCCTCCTAAATCAAATACAATGTTTTTAATCTTTGCCATAATTATCTCTTTTTACATCTATCTTTATCTCTACTTCCTGACAAAGATAAGCATAATAAGTGTAAAGCAACAACTATTCGAATGACTGCAACTGTTTTTGCCAAAGACACTTAGTACCCGAGTGTAAATCGCTCCTGATGATGCTTTTCCTGTTCCAGTTCATCAATCATGGCTACAGCGAAATCTTCTACGGAGATATTGCTATCCCCACTTTCATCGACAATCAGTTCATCTTTTCCCAGACGGAACTTTCCGGTACGCTCTCCCGGTGCCATATTAGCCGCAGGACTCAGGAAAACCCAATCCACCGACTTTTCCGGCAACAACAAATCGGTATAAACCTTTGCCATCCCTCGTATTCCCGGTAAAAGTTTCTTGGGAACGTCCGGTTCATCCATCAGCTGACGACCGGGAGCCACCAACAAACTGCCTGCTCCGCCAACCATCAGGAAACGATGCACACCGGAGTTGCGAACGGCACAAAGGATAGAGCCATAGCCTTCCAGTGTCTCTTCATAAATATTGGGATTCGACCAGCCCGGATTAAAAGCACTGATCACCGCATCCGACTTAGCCAGTTCGCGGGATAAAAAGTCCGTATCGGTCACACTCCCTCCCACGACTTTCAGATGCGGATGGATTAAAGTCAGTTTCGACGGATCTCTGACGATGGCTTTTACTTGATGCCCTCTGCCTAATGCTTCTTTCAGAATAGCGGATCCGACATAGCCGGTCGCGCCTATGATAACTATTTTCTTCATGACTGTATGTTGTTTGATTACTTTCTATAGAACAACATACGATGGCAAACTGTTCCCGTGCCTGACACGGGATCGCAAAGGCACCGCCCATATATCCTATTATCAATTGATACAGACAGCCCTTATGCGGTCCCGTGTCAAGTACGGGGACTAGTTACTTTTGAAATACTTTCGTCGATTTGATCATAACATCCCGGATAGGCCGATCATTCTTATCTGTTTTCACCAGCGACATTTTCTCTACGATATCGAAACCGTCCACCACTTCTCCGAAGATCGTCACGGAACTATCCAGGTGGGGCACTCCGCCAACCGTCTTATATACTTCGCGGTGTTCGGCGGGAATAACATACGGGCCCAGGTCAGCCAATGTATCCTCCACCATAACCAAAGCACGGTTTGTCAGTTCCGTTTCCAAAGAGTCGGCAGCCAGTGCCGGGTCTTCTTTCTTCAACCGGTCCAGAAATTTATAATATAACCAGTTACGGCGAATCTGGTTGATCCGTACCTCTTTCTCATCCAGTTCAGCATCAGTATGTTTCTTCCCCTGCACAAAACAAAACTGAGTTCCGGCCGATGCACGTTCGGGATTTACATCATCGCTTTCCTTGGCATCGATCAGAGCACCTCGTTTATTGAAATGGTTGGGAAGTATCTCGGCAGGAACGGTATAACCTCCATCACCGTCTCCATACAAAACACCTGGTTCATGGGCTTTGCTGGTCGGATCACCGCCTTGCACAACAAAGTCTTTAATGATACGGTGAAATAGCATCCCCTCATATTCACCCGACTGGCACAACCGGATGAAGTTATCACGATGCAAGGGAGTGTCATCATACAACAGGACAGTAACATCTCCCATAGTCGTTTTCACTGTCACATAAACGGGTTTCGAAGGGTCCAGCGGTTTATCGCCACAAGAGATCAAAGTAAACAAGACGAGTAAAAAGGCGAATAGTTGTTGTTTCATAACGAGTCGTTTTTATTATTAATGCAGTCATTATCAGAATTGATTGTTACTTTTGACTAGGTGCTTCATACACCAGCATCTGACACCGCTTACAATCAAACTGCAACCTCAGCCGAGTATCCTTATATAAAAGGTAATAGGGTTCCTTATAAGGTGACTTCTCTTTCTGATACGTTGGACACCATCCCATGCTATACCGCAAGCAATGCTTGCTAAACATCAACGGAACATCTTTCTCCGGTTTTAATTCGAAAACATCTGCAACCGTCTCTACTCCATGCGCCTTATAAAAAGCTTCCGCCCGGCTATTTGATACATTCCCCAGATAAGTCAACTGGCGTTCCGGAAAAGGAACCTCTTCCGCAGGTTCAACCTTACGCGAGAGTTCACGCTGATAACGGATCATACGATCTGACTGCAACTTCTCTACGGCCTTGCGACGCATATCCGCCAGAAGAGACGACGGGACGAACCAGTTTTCCCCCATTCCTATATGTACTTCCGATGCTTCAAACGGCGTGTTCCCCAACTTGGCAAGTTGCGTCCGGATATTGTCGGCCTGGTCACGACGTGCCAGCTCTTTATCGAACGGCTCGGTCAGCATCACACGTGCTCCCGTTTCATCTTCCATCACCAATGTAAAACCGAAAGGATTATCCAGGAATTCGATCTTTACAGCCAGCTTACGTTCGGCAGAAGGTTTCGCCAACTGCTTTTCAAAAACCTGGTCAAAGTTACGATACAAAGGCGTCTTGGGCTTTATATCCGGCATATCCAGCGGAAAGACACGATTCGCCTCTACCCTGTTGACACGAAACCCTTCCAACTCACCGCGACTATTGAAGAATACCAAGCCATCCCCATTATTCAGTTGCTTCACTCCGGCGATGGTAAACGAATTGCCTTTCAGTTCCTTGACGGTTCCGACAGGTTCACCTAACGATTTCGGAGTATTGAAAGCTGCTATATCTTTTGTACGTTCATGCAGGAAGAAAGGAGTAAATCCCCGGTTGAAACTTTTCTCGGCTACCGGCTCAAACTCATAGGTACTCTTACCCGCCGATGCACGGCAATATTCCGGACGACGTGCTAGGATAGCATCCAGTTTCTTCCGGTAATAAGCCGTTATATTCTTTACATAAGTGACATCTTTCAAGCGCCCTTCTATTTTAAAAGAAGAAGCACCCGCATCCAGCAGGGCTTCCAGTTGGTCGGAACGGTTCATATCCTTGAGTGATAACAAATGTTTGTTATGAACGATTTCCGTCCCGTTCGCATCCACCATCGAATAAGGCAACCGGCAATATTGCGCACACTCTCCCCTGTTTGCGCTTCGCCCGCTCAAAGCCGCACTCAGATAGCACTGCCCGCTGTAACTCACACATAATGCGCCATGCACAAAAACCTCCAGCGGGACAGAAACCTGTTCCGATATGCGGCGAATCTCATTCAACGACAATTCGCGCGCCAGAACCACCTGTGTAAAACCGGCTGCCTCCAGAAACTTCACCTTTTCAGGCGTACGGTTATCCGTTTGTGTGCTGGCATGCAGCGGGATAGGTGGCAGATTCAAGCGAGTGATCCCCATGTCCTGCACGATCAGAGCATCGGCTCCTGCCTGATAGAGTTGCCGGATCAGTTGCTCCGCTTCCGGCAATTCTTCTTCCCGCAGAATGGTATTTAAAGCCACATAGATACGGGCATTATATAAATGAGCATATTCACAAAGAGCACGAATATCCTCCAACGTATTTCCGGCAGCGGCACGGGCCCCAAACTTCGGCGCACCAATATACACGGCATCAGCCCCATGATTAATGGCTTCAATACCACAGTTCAGATCTTTAGCCGGCGATAATAATTCTATGCGGCGGGGTTTTATTGGCATATTGTTATTTCAGATTTATCAAAAAAGTACAACTCACAAAACAAATTCGCGCATTGCCTCCGGTTGCCAGCCACGGTAAACAGCGGCTAGCAGGCGTAAGCGGGTGTTACCGGTGCTACTGAGTATCTTCTCGTCAGTAGCGTAACGGCGCAATTGTTTTTCGGCTTCCTGCAATAAGGCTTCCACATCGGTTGTCGTATCATCCCGTTTCAGGAATTTCAACTCTACCAAATAGGAATATTGCATATCCGGATAGTTTGCCAGGTTGGGCATCAGGTAAAGATCGGAGAAACCACGGCCCGCTTCAAACTCAGGCCAGATAATAAAGTAATCCGTCAACCCCATATAAGCAACCATCAGTGTTTTAATGGTCGACTCCTGATAGATCACATCACGAAGAACCGCTTTCTTATCAACCTGACGGGCAAAAAAGTCCAAAGCAGCTTCCCACTCCCCGAAATAAGCCATACGCCGCATCCGGTCGGACAAGTCCATAAAAGGAAAAACGACCGACTCACGTTCTTTCATCGCTTCCACCAGATAACTGTAAATCTGTTCGCGGACGGCCAGGTTGGGTACTTTCATGATCGTTTCGCCATATTCCATCCGGTCATAAGTCAGCAAGCCGAAATAGTAAAGCAGTGAGGTAAAGTTACCCGGATCGGCCAGGTTCTCTGCTGGAAAACTGTCTTTTATCACGTTTCCGTTCACTTCGCCAGTATCGATCAACTTTGTAATGACCGAACAACCTTCTTCCTGCATCCTGTCGATACGGATAAAATGGCGCAATTTGCTGTAATCCGTCCGGATATTACGGTCGACCATTTCGGAAGGCGGACGTTTCCTCTGCAAATAATTATTCAGGAAATAGAGCACCATATCCGAATTATACATCGTCTTCCCGATACATTCTTTGGCAAAACAGTAATTATCGTACCAGGGTTTCATCATCCGGACAATATCATCGATAGAATCGACCAGCATACCTTCCGATTGGTAATAAGATAACATCTCATGCAGTTCCGATTCGCTGAAACCGACCATCGAATTAAACCGTTCATCTGTCGTTATATTCGTCCCGATATTGAAACCACTCGTCACATCATCCAACGTAACAGGCGATACACCGGTAATGAACATTCGTTTCACAGGGGCTTCCGCTCCGGTGGTAACACCTTTTACCACATTAAAAAATGAGCGATAGAAACCTGAATCGTGCGTCAAAGAATGATACACATCATTTCCTTTAGAGGATAATATCGTATTAGTAAAATTATCGTATTCGTCGATCAGCAAGTAGATAGACAACCCTTGTTCTTTGGCACACAGGCAAATATATTCCAAACGTCCGGCAGCCTCCGGAATCAATTTTAGCTGTTCCTGGAAATCAGGTTTAAAATAAGAAGCATATACGCTGGCAAAATACGCTGTTTCCAGACTGATATGCCGGTTGAAGGCAGCTTCCAGTTTATCGTCCGTAGCCCTTACCATGCTGAAATTAAAACGTAAAACCAGGTATTTACCCTGTTCAGCAGTCGGATGCTTGCCGATGTATTGATTGCCGAACAGTTCCTCAAAACGGTCGGCATATTTCACATCGTAATAGCAGTTAAGCATATTCAGGAACAACGATTTCCCGAAACGGCGCGGACGGATCAGAAACAGGAAAGCTGCTGTCTTTTCCAGATCTTCAATATATTTCGTCTTATCCACATAGTAAAAATCTTCTGTTACAATACGAAAATAATCCGTTAATCCGTAAGGTATTTTCTTTGCCATATATACTCTTTATTTAATCGTTTCGTCAGCCCCTTTCGGTAGCAATATTTACAAACTCCCCAAATTCTTTATATCCTCAATATTGAACGGAGTTGCCTGGTAAACGTAATAGTTCAGCCAGTTTGTGAACAACAGGTTCGCATGGCCGCGCCAACGGACTACAGGGCCCTGGGCCGGGTCGTTGTTGCGGTAATAGTTGTGAGGAACGGAAATAGGAAGGCCTTTATTCAGGTCGCGGATATATTCATCGCTCAACGTATAAGGCGAATATTCGGAATGGCCCGTAATATAAAACTCACGTCCGCCGCGCGACATCGCCATATAAACGCCCGACTCCTCGCTCTCCGAAAGAAGCGTCAACTCCGGCACCTTCCGGATATCTTCGCGACGTATTTCGGTATGACGGCTGTGAGGCACATAAAACTCATCATCGAACCCGCGGAATATCGGCAGATAAGGCTCACGCAACGTATGCCGGAACACACCGAACATCTTTGCCGGCAAATCATATTTAGGCACACCATAGAAATGATACAATCCCGCCTGCGCCGCCCAACAGATATATAATGTAGAGGTTACATGCGTACGCGCCCAGTCGAAGATCGTCGTCACCTCTTCCCAGTAACTGACATCTTCAAAAGGCATCTGTTCTACCGGAGCGCCGGTAATGATCATTCCGTCGTAATAATCTTTCTCTATATCGTCGAAGTCTTTATAAAACTCCTGCATATGTTCGATCGGAGTATTCTTTGGGGTATGGCCCTTTATCTTCATAAAGTCCAGCTCCACCTGCAAAGGGGTATTACTCAACAGACGGATCAAGTCTGTCTCTGTCGTGATCTTCAACGGCATCAGGTTCAGCACTACGACACGTAGCGGACGAATATCCTGGGATGATGCACGCAAGGAATCCATCACAAAGATGTGTTCCTTCTTCAGAAGCTCGATAGCGGGTAAATTCTTTTGTAAATTTAATGGCATTGCAATTCCTCTCTATTTATTTTTCAGAAGTACAAACTTAAACAAAATATACGATTCGGTAGCGTATCCCAGACAAGATTTTTTTATTACGACTTTACTCTTTCTGAAGGGGGAAAATAAATTCGAAGAACAAATAACAGAATTTTTATATAATAGTTCTTAATGAACTAATCTTTTATTAACCGCCACAAATACAGGAAGAAATATTGATATACAAAGAGTATAACAATTTATTTCATTATAAATAAAATCACTCAAAAGCATACCGAATTAACTATTTTTCAGATTCTAAGTATTGATTTATAAGACTTTGGATATTCATAACTTACCATAGTTCATTAAGAACTATGATAAAATACATTCATTATGGCAACAAACGATCCTAAAAAACACAGCATTACCGGCAATCTAGTAGCAAATATGCTGACAGAGCGTGAAGATGATTATACTTTCAATGTCACCTACACAGCCAATCGAACAATCAAAGACCTTTGCAAATTGGCCGCCAAAGGTAAAAGTAAATTCACAGCCTCCGAACTAGAAAATGCCTACAACGATCTTGAGGAACAGGCAAAGATAGAATTATTCAATGCCGCTACTGTCGAGTTTGGTCTTGCCAACAATTCATTAGGCGTTGACGGTTCATTTATCGGACCGGGAGCTAAGTTCGATCCTAACCGCAACAGCGTCACACTGCGCTGTTCCCCACGTGCCATATTAAAAGAAGAGCTGGAAAGTATCAGTGTCATAGTCGGCCAGGTATCGGAAGGATTGCCAACCATTACCAAAGTAACCGATGTAGTCACAGGCGAAGTAAATGGCCGGATCACCCCGGGCGGCAGTCTCAATGGCGAAGGAAAGCGCGTACGTATTGTCGGTGAAGAAGGCAAACCCATCGGTTTCTTCTTTATCAAGACAAGCGACGAGACCGAAACGGCCGTTCCTATGACAGCCCTTTCGCGCAACGATCCTTCCTACTTCTCATTTATCATTCCCCAACTAGCCGATGGGACCTATTATCTGGAAGTAGCTACCCAGGCGGGAACCAACAGCAAGACACAGGTAAAAGAAGTGCGGCGCAACCGTTTTCTCTATGTCCTCACTGTCGGCAACGGCGGAAGCGATCGCCCCGAAATAGAATAATACGCTCTACCCTCTTTGACGGTCATCGTCAACGATCGTTGACGGCGACCGTCAAAGAGAACCGACGACAACCGTCAACACGGGTTGATGCCCTCCGTCAAAAAAACATTCGAATACGCAATTAAAAGTAAACAATTTTCTCAGACTTATGAATAAATCAGACTTAGCCAACCATGTGGCGAAACGCCTGCACATCAGCCATAGCGATAGTCTACGCTATCTAAACACACTGATAGAAGAAGTGGAAGCGATTCTGGCCGGGAACGAATATCTCACGATACAGAATTTCGGAACATTTTCACCCTGGCACCAGGCGGCACGTCCGGGTCGGAACCCGAAAAACGGAACGAACCATGCGATACCGGCACGTACCAGCGTGAAATTCAAACCCAGAAAAAGAATGCTTGAAAAGCTGAACCCGACGCTCCGAGCCATCGCCTGCCTGCTATACCTGTCGGTCATGGCAGGATGTTCCGTCGAAGAGCAACCGGCAACCGGGGAATGGATTCCGGTAGAGGTCAACATAGGCGGCATCGAGCAGATAGAGGTCAGCCCGATGGGGACGAAAGCCTGGGATACCGAGCTACCTCCCATCGTTAAAACAAAGTTTAATACAGGCGATGAGATCAAGCTGACTTATACACTGGACGGCACCCCTGTAACTGTCCCCTTTGTATTAAACGCCGAGGGAAAGTGGGAAAAAGCAGACGGCACTACATTCTTTCTCCCTGCAACCGCAGACAACAGCGCCCCGGTGGAGATAAAAGCGGAATACGGTAACCCGATACCGGACAATCCCGGTTATAGCACTGAGGAATACCTGATTGCCGATGCAGTTACGACTTACGATTCACACTATTATAATTGCAATTTCGGCCAGTTCAAACGTCCGGCAGATTATACCTGTTTATATATAAAAATCCTGATCCTTAATCCTCCCATTCAGGCGGGCGACAGAACTTTATATTTCACAAATGCTAAATTCTACACTACCCCAGACTGGACGGGAGGAGGAGAAACGACACCCGTGTTTCCGATTACCGATGAAACCATCAATGTATTTTACAAAGGTTCCTTTACAGCCTACGGTGTCTATCTGACCCCGATGGAGTCAGGTACACACGACGATATAGATATCCCGTTGTTCAACGCATATGACGAGAGTACTTATATAGAATTCAATTCCGGTATCATCACCCCGGTTCAATTAATAATTCCATTCACGCCTGAATCATGAAGTTTTACTACCTGTCTATCATCATCCTGCTGACAGTAAGTTGTTCGAACGAACTGGCAGAGAAACCGCATGCCGGAGGAACTCCCATCGGTATCGGAGAGATCAGCACACGCGCCGACGGAACGCCCACGTGGGTGTGGCTGCAAAACGATCAGTTGACCGCAACCGTCAACGGCCTGACAGCTGTCTACACCCGTACTGGCTCCGGAGGATGGACATGCGGCAATACAGGTTTCACCAAGGAAGCGCTCGGCACAGTGGCCGCCAACGGCATCGCCCTCACGTTCGGCACACAGGCGCTCACCACCGACCAGACATCTCCGGAGAGCTACCGTCTGGCCGACTATATGACAGGTAACGGATCGCTCGATTTCCTGACGATCGACGGTACCCTCTCCCATCGATACACAGACCTGGTGATCGAAATAACCGAAGGCAACGGCTGGACCGAAGGACAGTTTGCATCGACAATGGCAGACGCTTCCGAGTTAACGGTAAACGTGTCGAACCCGGCCGGCCGGGTATCCGCCTGTCATAATGCGGCTACTTTCCGTGCCATCATTCCCCCCGCCAATCTGCCGAAAGGCACGGGCGTGTCACTGGCAACCCTCACCCTGGGCTCAGGCAGCGGAACGCCTGCCTCCCTGAAAGGGCAAACGGCTACCATTACTTACAACAATACAAACAACGAAGCAGACCTGGAAGGCAAACGCCTTACGCTCACCGTCTCACTGGATATCTCACTCGATGTTACGATAACCGTGACCGGTATCACAATCGCAGACTTTTACTATCAGCCTGTCGGTTCAACTTTCACCCCCGATTAATATCCATACAATAATACAGATCAGCAATGAAATCATATCGCATACTCAGTAAATGCATAGCAGGGATATTGGCACTGACAGGTGCCTTGTCTGGTTGCACACACGAAGAAACAGAGGACGGATCCAAAGTACCCCTCAGTATCTCCGCATCCTTTCAGGCCTATACCGGCGAGGTCAGTTCCCGTGGTGCAGGTAATCCGACGGTCACGATAGCGTTGAATACCACTCCGGAGGAATATAGCACCTACGGTAAAACATATCAGGTAACCTCCACCTCCCCTATCACCTTCACACCAGAGACTCAGGGAGAAGCCTTGACGATAGCAGGCAGCGCCGCCTCCACACCGCTTACCATATACGGATGGCTGGACGAAAACACACCGGTCTGCTACACCAACGACAACATATCCGTCAGCAACGGAAACATAACAAACGTCCAGCTCTCACCCGCCTATGCCTGCATCGGCGTATGCATAAAGAAAGACGATCAGAGGGAAGCAGCCGGAAAATATACGATCGGGAGCGCTTTGCAGAGGATAGGAACATACTCGACAAACAAGAACTGGAATACAGAACAAGCGAAACCGCAGTTAATCGGTGTTTCGGGATCGTCAACGATCCTAAACACCGATATATCACCCTCCAGGGGTGACTTGGCAACCGATCTCCCCTCCGAATATTTTATGCGGATAGTTCCACAGCAAGTGTCGGCGAATTTCCAAAACCTGTTTACCGTTACCCTTCCGGACGGAACAACACTGAGCGTTCCTTCCGGTAGCAGAGACTTTTCAGCCTTCGAGCCGGGCTACTGCTATCTGTTCAACGTGAACATTAGTCGTGATGCCGAATTACAGATCGAAGGGATCGAAACAATAACCATGAATAGCAGGGTAGATGTAGCGGCTATTGATGTCCAAAAAGCCAGGTTGGGTATTTATACGTTGGAAGATTTGAAAGCATTCAGGGATGCGGTGAATAATCGTGGTGATCTCGCCAGATGGACTAGTATAGATACTGAGACTGGTAAAGATGTTATCAACTTATATATGGATATCGATCTGAAGAATGAAGAATGGATACCGATCCAAAGCTTTGATGGCACTTTCAATGGCAATGGGCATACGATATCTAATCTGAATTTATCGGCGACGAAACCTAGTGTGTACTTAGGATTCTTCAGCGCAGCTAATTCAAACAGTGAAATAAAAGGACTTACGATAGACGGAGTTACTATGACCGGTGACAATCGTCCAGTGGGAGCTATTGCCGGACAATCATATGGATCCATTACCGATTGTCATCTAAAAGGTCGTATTCAACTTATCGCCGGTCAGTATGCCGGAGGAATAGTGGGAATATATGAAGGGAATTATATGGACAGGAAAATTCTTGCTGCATGTACAGTACAAGCGGAAGGAGGGAGCATAACAGGAGGAGCTTATCAGGGTGCCGGTTGTATAGTCGGTAGTGTAGGACAATACTCATATGTTATAGGTTGTATTGCGCATGATATCACTTTATCCATACAGCAGAATGCCTCGCTGGCAGCGATTGCAGGGGTAAATTCCGGTTTGATTTATTGTTGTCTGATGTACAATTGCCAGGCTGATAATACCTATAATACCGGAGCAGTTACCCACAGAATGAATTATTGCTATTACTATAATGTCTTTGAGCAAAGTGACCAGTATATGAAATCATCACTCGAAGAACTCAGCGAGGATTCTTTTATTCATGATCTAAATCGCTATATAGAGGATCTAGGTCTTTTTGCCTGTCACTACAAAGCCTCACCCACCCCGTCTGAAACAGGTCCGACTATACACATGAAATATTATTATGAGTAGGTCCTGATCATATTAAAGCCGATTTGCAAACAATTGATATAACATAATATTGGAAGAGAACATGCATACATTGAAATATCCCGTATTTACAAACTGGAGAAAACTCCTGACAGTATTCGCACTGTCAGGAATTGGGTTGTTGTTTGTCGCTTGCGGCAAAGATGATCCGGAACCGGGACCTGTGCCGCCGGACCCTGTACCTCCCACACCGCCAACACCCGTTGTGCCGGATGCTCCGCGTGCGGTGGCTCTCCGCCTGCTGGCCCTTCCAGCCGGAGATAATCCCGAACCGTGGTCGGTAGCCGATACACTGCATCTGGTGCTGGCGGAGCCCAATGGCCGCACGGCTCTGGGCGATACCGCTTTATATCGTTATGCTTTCGGGGAGGGTGCGGATCATCCGGGACGCTTCCTACCCGTATCCGTAGCCGACAGTGCATTCCTGCCGTCCGATAGCAGTGAGGTAGACCTGATGGCCTACCGTCCGGCTTCGGCCGCCCTGCAATCCGACAGGCTCCGGCTACCGGTAGACAGCCGCGAACTGACAGCCCTGGGACGCCCCCTGATGACGGCGGCACGTACCGCTGGAATCCATGCCGGACAGCCCGAAGCAAGCATTATGCTGGTACATCGGCTCACACGGTTGTATGTAAGTCTGAATAAAGCGAGCAAAGCTAATCTCCAAAGAAGCAGTGTCTCCGCTACGAAAGCAGACGAAACGACCATCACATTCCATGGTAACCCGGCACAGGGTATCTGGAGCCTGCCCGACGAGGCATTCGTGGAATATGGCGAGCCTGTCTCCCAGCCTTTTATCGTACAATCCGACGGAACGGGCGGATACCTGTATGCACTGCCGGGATGGCCCGGACAGCCGGATGGGCAAAAGCCGGAACTGTCGCTGACCGTACAAATTCCGGAACATGATCCACTGGAAATTCCCTTGAATAAATATCTGCCGGAAGGACTACTGGAAGCAGGTATTTCCATCAACATACAGATAGAGGTACCGGAAGTTCCTGTGCCCGCCCCGGATATTCTCCGTATTCAGGTCACCCTGAGCGATTGGGAGAATATCATTTACGATGTATCCCTTTTACCGGACAGGAACCATAGAGATGTGAAACACTAGCAGTATAAAACAATTAAATAACAGTATGATATGAAAACAACATTATTCACACATGTAACCGTGGCCTTTAGTTGTTGCCTGGCAACATTCACCGCTTATGCAGGCCCCGAAACCGAGATTGATCCGATCGGAAACGCTCCTGTAACTATCTCCGCTTCCATAAGCGGAGAGGTGGTAACCAAAGCGGATAACAATTACCAACCGGCAGAAGGAAACAAGAAAATCTTTCTGTATTATAAGGACGGAAGTAATGTAAAGGCACACGAAAAGGGAGTCTATTCCTATAGCGGAAGTTGGACGGCTGAACTGTCAGGAAACAGCATCTTTTGGGATGATCTCGAAGATGTAAACGGGGAATATCCATTCTTCGCCGTTTCGCCCACAGACCTGGACAAGGCAACGACTGGCTCTATCGTGCAAAACCAAAGTGCCAACGCCGACTTCGCCAATTCCGACCTGCTGATGGCATTCTCTGAAGTGGCTGCCAAAAAGGCTAAAGTCCCTCTTATCTTCAAACACATGCTGGCTAAGCTGACGGTGAAGGTGAAAGTGGGTACTATAACCAACTTTACGAGTTCTACGGTTACTATTCAAAATGCAAAAAAGGAGTTTACGGTTAATTATACATCTCCGGCACCTACCGCCGCTGTTCCGGCTACAGTCGTAGTTAAGTCTGACGCAACTACGACAGAACTCACGCCGCATAGCGAAGCTGACGACTCCTATGAGGATAACGGAGTAAAAACGATAAAGGTCTATTCCATCATTCTTCCGGCGCAAGAGATCAGTAACAGTGGTGCAAAAGTAAAAACCACCATTACAGCCGGAACAGCTACCAATATATATACCTATGCCCCCGTAATTCCTGTCAGTCTGGCAAATGGGACACATACCACCCTGACGCTTACGGTAAAAGGTACAGGTGTCGAGCTGGATGATGTGAAGGTAACCGACTGGACAACGGCCGCGGCAGACGGCAATATAACTATCGATACCCCGTAAACCTGATCACTATAACATATTATTCACTAGTTAAATATTAAGATTATGAGAACAAAACAAATCGTAAGCGGTACAGCCGCTTTAGCGCTAAGCGCATTGTTATTCACCGCATGTAATAACGAGAATGACCCAACGCCTGCCATCAGCAGCAAGTATGTAATGATTGTCCCCACCGTGACCGGTGAAGTGATCACAAAGGCAAGCAGCTCTTATGGGCAGACAGGCGACCAACTGTATCTATATTACAATACGGCCGGAAATACAGCTACCGGCCAGTATGCCGATTTCCGTTACGATGGAGCCATCTGGGATTTGAGCGCGGATAAGATGAAGTGGGCCACAATACATGCTGCTGCTACCGGTTCCATTCCTTTCTATGCAACAGCCCCTGTTGCTGCTCCAACTACAGCCAAAGTGGAAACGAATCAAAGTACAGCCGACAAGTATAAAAACTCGGACTTGCTGGTTGCTTACATCGATAGCTAAAGCCGCAAGTGACGACAAATACACAGCGCTGTCTCTCGACTTAAAGCATGCGTTAGCCAAGCTGACCATCGAAGTAAATGCAACAGCGATAGATAATCCCGTTATCAAATCGGTGACAATCAAAGATGCTATAGCTGATTATACAGTTACTTACAATGGTTCTGATCTAACTCCGGCTACAACAACTGTTAGCGGATCCAATAAAGTGAATATCAAACCGCTGGCAGACAGAAGTGTTTTCAGTGCTGTTCTACCAGTACAGACCATCCAGGATGTAAATGGAATCACAATCGTTATTGAAGTCGGCAATGCTACATTTACTTACAAGCCAGCAACTGCCATTAATTTGATACAGGGTAAGAACACCACGCTAAAACTTCGCCTGAACGGTGAAGGAGTAATCCTGGGTGATGTCTCTGTTTCCGACTGGGGTACAAGCGATATTAAAAATGATAATATCACAGCAGACTAGGGTTGTAAAAGGGATGCTTTTTAACTTTTCGCCCCACTCCGCCTTTACAGGTGGTAGCGGGGCGAAATTATTTTAAGATATCTATTGTTCCTGATAACCTCCTCCCAGCGCTTTATACAGATAAACTACCGACAGCAGTTCATCCAATACCGCATTATTCAGGCTGATCTGGGCATCCAAATAACCACGCTGGGCATCCAACACATCAATATAATTGGTTACTCCGTTTATATATTGCAGTTCTGCCAGTTGCACGTACTTTCTTGAAGCAGCTTCCAGTTTTTCCTGCGAGCGACGGATGTCTTTTGCCATATGGATAGTTACGATTGCATCGTTCACTTCTTTGAAAGCGCCGATCACACTTTTCTGATAGCTATACACTTCCTGTTCGTAACGAGCTTTTGCAGCCTTCAGTTTCGCTTTGTTCTTACCCATAGCAAAAAGTGGTTGCAGCAGATCGCCGGCCAAAAACCAGGCCGGACTTTTCAGCAGGTCGCCCAGTTCTTCACTTTCCGCTCCTAAGTTACCGGTTAGACTGATCTTAGGGAACAGGTCGGTATAGGCAACTCCTACTTTAGCATTCGCTTCACGTAACTTCAACTCCGCCTGGCGCATATCGGGACGACGTTCAAGTAACGCCGAAGGCAGTCCTACAGGTAGGGCGTCCGGCAAATGCTGTTCACTAAGAGACAAGCCACGGGGGATATATCCCGGATACTCGCCCAACAGGAGAGACAGGTCGCTTTCCTTTATCCGTATCTGACGTTCCAATGACGGGACGAGAGTTTCCGTACGTGCCAATTCTACCAGAGCCTGGTTATAAGAAGTCTCGGAGGTCAAACCGCCGTCATAACGAAGTTTGGCCAGGCGAACACCTTCCCTACGGGCATCGAGGGTTTGCTGAACAATATTCAGACGACGGTCGAGGGCACACAGTTCGTAATAAGCAGCGGCTACTTCGGCGACCAGTGTCAATTGTAAACTACGCTGTGCCTCTACTGATTGCATATAGGCAGCAATACCCGCTTCATTTGCCCAACGAAGATTACCCCATAAATCCAACTCCCACGATAGGGTGAGTTTAGCACCGTATTCAGGATCAGGTTTAGGGTTATCACCACCATAATTCAGCCGTTCTTTCTGACCGTAGATACGTGCACCGATCTCCGGGAACTGGTCGGCAAAAGTGATACGTTTGGCTGCAATCATTTCTTTGATCTTGGCGGCTGCTATCTTCATATCTTTATTATTCTCCAGGGCAGTCGTAATAAGCCGTTGCAAAGTGGTATCGGCATACAGGCTTTCCCAGGGAATATTATCCACGGAAAGACTGTCGGCACCGGCCTCCAGTTCAGTCGGAAGGTTCAACTCCGGACGGGCATATTTCTCTCCTAGTTTACAAGATGAAAAAGAGAAGGTAACAGCCGACGCAGCAACCATAAAAAAAAGCATCTTCTTTTTAGGTATTATCCGCGCAACACGATCCATCCGCAGCGTTCGTTTAATCTTATAAATCAGAACAAAGAAGAACGGCACCAATACAATACCTACCGTAATGGCAACCAACATACCAAAGAACACCCCTGTACCGATGCTATGGCGTGAAGCTGATCCCGGTCCGCTAGCCAACACCATTGGAAGCATACCTAATACGAATGCCAGGGAAGTCATCAGGATCGGACGGAAACGCATCCGCGCCGCATGGATAGCAGCCTGAACAACGTCTATTCCGGCATCGACCTGTACTTTGGCAAATTCGACGATCAGGATCGCATTCTTCGCCGCCAACCCGATCAGCGTGACAAGCCCAATCTGGAAATAGACATCGTTATGTAACCCGGTAGCCCAAATTCCCAGATAAGCACCCAAAGCGGCAACCGGCAAAGATAAGATAACAGCGATCGGAACGATCCAGCTTTCATACTGTGCAGCCAGGAACAAGAACACAAAAAGGAATACGAGTGCAAGCACCATGCCTGTCTGTCCGCCGGCCTTCTTTTCCTGATAAGACAGACCACTCCATTCCAAACCTATGTTATCGGGTAAATGTTCGCGGGCAATCCGTTGCATGGCAGCCATCGCTTCACCGGAACTATAGCCGGGGGCAGCCACTGCACTGATGGCAGCTGTCGAGAACATATTGAACTTCTTGATCGTACCCGGTCCGGTCGTATAGCTCGTCGTCCCCAAAGCGGTTAGCGGAACCATCGAACCGTTTTGTGCACGGACAAAGAACAGTCCTATATTATCACGAGTGGCGCGATAAGGGGCTTCTGCCTGGATATATACCTTATATATACGGTTGAACATATTGAAGTCATTCACGTAAACAGAGCCCAAATAGGCTTTCATCGTCGAGAAGATATCCGTCAGAGGGATACCCAGGAACTTTGCCCGGTCACGGTCTACATCAAAGTATAGTTGCGGAATCTCCGGTTGCAAGGCGGAAGATACGCCGGTCAGTTCGGGAGCTTTCGACGCATATAGCATAAATGTATCAGTGGCGCTTACCAAATTTTCCCAACTGGCTTCACCGCGGGCTTCCAACTGCATTTCCAAACCTCCGCTTTCTCCCAGACCGGGTATTACCGGCGGACGATTCAGATAAGCGAGTATCTCCGGATAATATTCAAATTCTTTACGGGCCACAGCCATCACATCTTCAACACCCATACCGGAAGACTTACGTTCTTCCCAGGGTTTCAGAATAACGGTAAGCGTGGAGCGGCTTTGCGAAGTTCCCACACGGGTACTGCTTCCCGTCACGTTCTGGACGTAAGCGACAGCCGGTTGTTTTTCCAGAAATTCTATCGCTCTGTCGGTTACTTTACGGGTACGCTCCAATGTCGCACCTTCGGGCATAACTAATTCCACTGTAAAAAATCCCTGGTCTTCCTCCGGGATAAAACTGGTAGGAATAATCCGGTTCAGTACAAAGATAAAAACAAGTACCATACCGAATCCGGCCAGAATTCTTTTGGGATTAGTAATCGCACGGGTCAGCAAATGGATATATTTATTATTCCCTTTATGCAGCCATATATTGATCTTCCGGAAGACGAAGTTTTTCTTCCCTACAGTCGGACGTAATATCAAAGCACACATCGCCGGGCTTAATGTCAAAGCAACGACAGTCGACAACAATACGGAAACCACGATCGTAATAGAGAACTGGCGATATAATGCTCCGGTAATTCCACTCAGGAAGCTCACCGGAACGAATACGGCTGCCAATACCATCGATGTTGCAATCAAAGCTCCCGATAATTCACGCATCGCTTTATGGGTGGCTTCGCGGGCTGTAAGCCGTTCTTCATGCATGATACGTTCCACATTCTCCACTACGACAATCGCATCGTCGACCACAATACCGATCGCCAGGATCAGTCCGAGCAAGGTCAGCATATTCAGGGAGAATCCCATGATGAGCATAAATCCAAACGTTCCGATCAATGATATGGGAACAGCGATAGTCGGGATTAAAGCGGCACGCCAGTTCTGTAATGACAGGAATACAACCAGTATAACCAGGAACAAAGCCTCAAATAAGGTTTTATAAACTTCGTGGATAGACTGTGATATATATTCGGTCATATCAAAAGGGAACTTATATTCCAGTCCTTCCGGGAAGTTCTGGCTGATCTCTTTCATTGCTTCTTTTACATTCGTTGCCACTTCCAGAGCATTGGCACCCGGTAGCATATAAATACCCAGGATAGCCGCATTCTTTCCGTTTATTCCACTCTCCGTAGAATAGGAAGAGGCTTCCAAAGATATTCTCGCGACATCGCGCAAACGGACAATCGATCCGTCAGGATTGGCACGGACAACGATATCTTCAAATTCTTTTACCGTAGACAGACGTCCGCGGGCAGTGATCGGCAAAGTGATATCCACGTCGATAACCGGCTGTTTACCTAATTCTCCGGCAGCGGATTCACTGTTCTGTTCTTTCAGGGCGGCCTGGATATCTTTTACCGTCAGTCCCATATTGGCCAGGCGATCCGGATATACCCATATCTGCATACCATAGTAACGGCTACCGATATTGGAGACACGCCCCACACCCGGAATACGGCGAAGTACGTCGAGCACATTAATCGTAGCGAAGTTACTCAGATAGATTTCATCAAAACGTGGGTCATCCGAACTCAGGCTTAACGTCATCAACTGGCTGGCCGATTGCTTTTCCACGGTGATACCATTCTGAACAACATCGGAAGGCAGACGCGATTCAGCCAGCTTCACACGGTTCTGTATTTCCACAGCAGCAAGGTCAGCATCGGCAGATACATCGAATGTGACTGTTATAGTCAAACCTCCGGAGTTCGTACTGCTGCTCTGCATATAGATCATACCCGGAGTACCATTCAATTCCTGTTCGATCGGTGTTGCAACAGCCTGCGACACCGTCAAGGCACTGGCTCCCGGATAAGAAGCACTGATCTTCACAACCGGAGGTGTGATCTGAGGATACTGGTCCACCGGTAACATCATCAATCCTATAACCCCGACAATAACGATCAATAAAGATAGTACGGTCGAGAATACGGGACGGTCTATAAAGAATCCCGGCTTCATTCTCCTGCCTCCTCTCTATATGCTTCGATGGCTTTGTCATCCCCCGCCTGAACCGGACGCACCAGCATACCAGGAACTAATTTATGATAGCCTTCGATAACTACTGCTTCATTTTCTCCCAGACCACGTTCAATAACGATGTTATTTCCGATTTCAGGTCCTGTTTGCACGAAACGCTTTTCCGCTACATTATCACGCCGGATAATATAGATGAAGACACCGCCTTGTTCTATGGAAATAGCCTTTCGGGGAACAACGATTGACCGTTCACGTACATCTAATAATAGTTTTACGCGGGTGAACTGTCCGGGAAGTAATTTCTGATTCGGATTAGCCAATTCTGCACGTACACCGAAAGTTCCTGTTTGAGGATCTACAATCGGATCGGCAAAGTCGACTACGCCTTTGACCGGATATTCGGAATTATCGGCCAGCGTCACGGTTACAGTCGGCTGCCAGGAACGGGTCGTATCCTGCTCACCGAACTTAATGTTACGGCGTTCGGCACGCAGATAATCCAATGCAGTCATTTTGAAGTCGACCAATACTGTGTCACTTTTTACCACGGCCGCTAATTTGGAGTTAACACCGGGACCAACCAGGGCGCCGACATCGACAAAACGCTCACTGATATATCCGGCAATCGGTGAAGTGACTGTTGTATAACCCAGCTCCAGTTGTGCCTGATCAAGGTCAGCTCTGCTCATTGCGATATTTGCTTCCGAATCATCCAGGGAAGCTAATGCGTTATCAAGATCCAACTGGCTGGCCGCATGCTGTTCGTACAACGGCTGTAAACGCTCTACATCTCTTTTGGCTTTTGCCGCCTGAGCTTCGTTCTTCTTTAACTGTGCTTTCGCTTTCTCTACGCGTGCCTTATAAAGTGCTGAATTTATTATAAACAAAGGTTCATTTTGTTTCACCTGTTTACCTTCTACAAACAGCATCCTTTCCAGATAACCTTCTACGCGTGCATGTATCTCTACATAACTTGCGGCACGAATACGGCCTACATATTCACCAAAAATTTGCACATCTTCTTTCTGAGGCTTGTCAACTATGACAAGGGGACGCAACGGCTCTTCTTTTTTTCGACATCCTGTTGCCAACATTAAAAGGGCGACTAATACGATACCTCCTTTTACTAATCTTTCTCCTACCATTACTAATATCTATAAATGACATTTAAATTTTCTATTGTTCTATCTCTATATTGTAAGAATGAAATAATCGTACCATTGTTCAATACAATCTGTTAAAAAACGCTATATCCCTAAATACTAACCATATAAATAAACAACCAAATAGAACAACTTCTTTATTAAAAACGGGGTTCGTAGAATTATTCCACAGACAAATGCTACATAATCCACAAAACAAATATAAACCAAATACAAATAATGTATTTATGGATAGTCAGAGTCATCAGCTATAAATGCAAAAAGGAACCAACCTTTCGATTGATTCCTTTCATTTGTTTGGAGTTCTTGACTCTAAAACGGCGGCTATCTACTCTCCCACTTTTAC